>JBDLQY010000252.1:0-32384 GCA_039800325.1 Pseudomonadota bacterium
ACTAGGCAAGCGGCGGCTGGCTAACAAAGCACCAGGGACCGGTCATGGCATCCGCGCCACCCATAAAGGGTGAGTCCGTCGAGCAGTCGTCATCGCCGGCGAAGCAGCATTCTCCAGGGACGAGGTAATCAGCCACCCAGAACTGATCAACCAGACAAAGCTCAACATTCCAGCAGAGGCAATCCATGAGTAGCGCGAAAACGGAATACCGGATCCATCGGCAGCACGAACACTGCTGCAATGCAACGTGACAAGTTGTATAAACATTTAGATGATCTCAAGTGTTCATGCTGAAGTCTTGCGCTGATTTGCTTAAAACTGCGGGCACACCTTTCAAACCGCTTGCGATCAATGTCTGAAGTCCACTCAAAATCGGTTCGTCTCCCATCAGCCATAGACCGCTTTCAGGCGCGCCCAGCTGTCGCTCTGCACCATCAGATCAAAGAAGACCTGTTCCTTAAGATGCGTTCGGGTCAATGGCCGCCCGGTCATGAGCTTCCTGGCGAACAGTCCTTATGTGAGCACTACTCTGTCAGCCGGGGTACCCTGCGGCGGGCCTTGTCGGATCTCGCTGCCGAAGGCTACATCGAGCGGCACCGGGGGCGCGGCAGTTTCGTAAGCCAACCAAAGCTTGAAAGTGGCGTCGTCAGTGCCTACAACCGCTTCAGCGTTGTCGGACCCTTGCTGGACGCAGGCGCACGTGTTCTTAGCTGCCGCCGGGTGCGGGCCACTCGACAGGTCGCCTCCATGCTGCGACTGAAGGCCTCCCAATCCGTCTGGCAACTCGAACGGCTGCGATTTACGCAGGGCGATCCCATGAGCATTCAGGCCAGCTACCTGCCTGTTGCCATCGCACCCGACCTGAGCCAACAGCCTCTTGAGCGCGAGCATTTGGTGGACATTCTTCGCGAAGCCTACGGCGTTCAACTGGGCAGCGCGACCGAATACGTCAACCCAACAGTCGCCGATACCTATGCAGCAAAACTGTTGTCAGTTCCTTCGCGCGCGCCCTTGTTTCAGATTGAGCGCACGACCTACACCGTCACGGGCGCAGTGGTTGAATACCGAAGGGCTTTGCTTCGGGGCGATGTCTACCGATACAGGATTGAATTGCGATGAACCATCCCGGAGAGCAGCGGCGCTCGCGCGAAGACCCTGGCGTCGTTGCGCACCACGGCATGTTCGAACCCGTAACCACCCCAGTGACGGGTGGTTTCGCCCACATGTCGGCGCGCGTCGGCACTGCGCAAGTCGAATTACGTTTTGAAGGGTCAGGCGAGGTCATAGCAGGCAGCCTGGAACGTTTCCGCCTCGAACTGCGATGCGATCAAAATCTTTCCGCGGGTGCCCGCTTGGGGTTTGCACGACGCTGGCCCAGCGACTGGGGTAGCCCGCAATGGGAAAACCCCCAGGCACCCGATTACGTCAGCTTCAGCACACCAGTGGGTACGGGGATGCGTTGGTGGAATACGCGTCTGCACCCATGGCACCCTTTCGACCACATTCTGCTGGTCGAACTTCTGCACAATCATCCTGCCGGCCAGCCCATTCACGCCAGCTTTGGCGATGCCCGCTGGGGGTCTTCTGGCTTTTCAGTGCAAACATTTATCGAAGAAGCTTCTCCGCTGTCGGTGCGCCTGCTCGCTCACCCTCAGGGTATCTGGCACGAGGTGGGACGCCCGACGGTACGAGTCGTGGGCGCCGATCCAAGCCGCCTTGTTCTGACGCTTCCCTCACAGGCGATTGCACAGCAAAACTTCAGCGCCCATCTGCGCTGCGAAGACCAATGGGGAAATCCAGCTGTCTTGACGGGACCGATTCATATCGTCGGCGAAGCCGGTAGCCCCATCATCGACACGCCTGTTTTTTTGCCACCGGAAGCTTGGTTGCGCTTTGATCTTCGCCTGCCGCACTCGGGCTGGTGGCGCCTGCAAGCGCGGGCGGGCGAACGCTTTAGCTGCCTCAGTAATCCGATCTGGGTTGGCGCCGAGACCACAAATACTCCAATACCGCTGGCCTGGGGCGATCTGCATGCTCAGTCTGTCATTGGCTGCGGTGCCCGAACCATCGACCAGTACTTCGCACATGCACGCGACTTCACGGCGGGCGACTTCTCCAGTCATCAGGCCAATTGTTTTCTGGTGTCGTCCCACGAATGGCAGCAAACCCAGCTCAGCACGCACAACGCGCAGCGCCCGGGACAATTCATCACCCTGTTGGGCGTGGAATGGTCGGGTGCCTCCCGCGTGGGTGGCGATCACAACCTGTATTTCAGCGGCGACGACGCACCACTGCGGCGCTGCAGCCATGAGTTCGTCGACGATAAATCAGACCTGCATACCGATCTTCCGCATATCCAGGACGTGTTCAATCACTATCGCGACAGCGACGTCCTGATTGCGGCTCATGTAGGCGGTCGCACGGCTGATCTGCAGTACCACGACGCCTCACTTGAGCGACTGATCGAGGTCCATTCGACCCATGCCACCTCAGAGTGGTTCTGGTTTGAGGCGCTTCGCCGAAAGCGGCGGGTAGGTGTGATCGCTGGTAGCGACAGCGTTGATGGCCGACCGGGCGGAAGCCATCCGGGTCAGATGGGCGTGCGTAATGTTCGCGGCGGTTTGACTGCGGTCGCACTGCCTCAGCTTAGTCGTCGGGCGCTACTCGAGGCACTGCGGGCGCGTCGCTGTTACGCAACCAGCGGCGCGCGCATTGTCTTGCAATGGCGTTCAGGCGAGGCCTCAATGGGCGATGAAGTGCAGTGGCCCAGCGCCGGGACACCTACCCAACCGGTATTCGAGTTAAGCGTAGCGGGTACGGCACCCATCGAGGCCATCGATTTTTTCCGTGACGATACCCTGATCGAAACTCACGATTGCTACACGCTGGCTGATGCGCACTCGCGACGTCTGCGGGTGTCCTGGATGGGCGCTAGCGCACCGGGTAACTGGCAGCGCGCGCGCATGACCTGGGACGGCCGATTAGCCCTGCGCGCAGCTCGTGCCAACCGTGTCGAGCCCTGGGCTTTTGACACACCGGCTGAGGGTATCCGGCACAGCAATGACACCGAGGTCAGTTGGCGATCAATCACCGCAGGCGACTGGGACGGCGTCATTCTCGACATCGAGGACTACGACCCAGGCGCAGCCGAACTGCATTTCGCATCTGAACCACTCAGCTTCAGCTGCCGACTCGATGTCATCGGCAAAGCCGGATGGCGCCTTGATTTGGATGACCCCAGCCGCAGCGTGCAGTTGCGGTGGATACCGATCGGGCCAACACCGCGCGAGTTGCAGCTGAAATTCAAAGCTCCGGCACCGGACTCTGACTCGCATGCGTACTGGGTACGCATTCGTCAAAGCGACGGTGAAATCGCCTGGTCAAGTCCGATTTTTATCCAGTATGGAGCCTGACCCGTCCGTGACAACCGATGCACAAGCCCCAGTGATTTCAGCCGGTACCTCCGTGCGCAACCAAGCAAGCGCTACGTCCGAGCCACGCCCGCCGAAAATCCGCATCGATCAGGTGAGCAAGCGCTTTGAAACAGAAGCCCCTAACTCGCCCGCTGTCCTCGATGGTTTAAGCCTTGACGTTGCTGAAAACGAATTTGTCGTGCTGCTGGGCCGCAGCGGCTGCGGTAAAACCACGCTGCTCAATATCATTGCCGGGCTTGAAGCGGCCAGCGCTGGCTGCGTCATGGTCGACAGTACAGTCGTCGACAGCCCGGGCGCCGGTAAGGGCATGGTCTTCCAGCAGGGGGCTCTGTTTCCCTGGCTGACCGCCGCGCAAAATGTCGCCTTTGCGGCTCGTAAGCGCGTCACAAACCGGGCCGAGCGACAACAGCTTGCCCAAGAGCTGCTGACCCTGGTTGGCCTGGCCGATTCGGGCTCCAAGTATCCATTTGAGCTTTCCGGAGGTATGCAGCAGCGTGTTGCCATCGCACGCGCTCTGGCTCTTGATCCGCAAATTCTTCTCATGGACGAGCCCTTCGGTGCGCTTGATGAGCTCACCCGTATCGATATGCAGCAGGAACTTTTACGGGTCTGGATGGTACGCCGTAAGACCGTGGTGTTCGTCACGCACAGCATCTGGGAGGCGCTCATGCTGGCCGACCGGCTGATCGTCATGGCTCCGCGCCCGGGACGTGTCGTTCTCGATCGAACCGTGCTGCTACCTCGGCCGCGGCGGCGCAGCGACCCGCACTTGCTCAGCCTGTACGACGAGATCTGGCAGGCTCTGCAATGACTCACGCAAGCTCCAGTGTACCGGTGTCGCGGGGCCGCAGCCTTCTGGCGCGCCGCCCAGCCTGGTTCGATCCGCTGGCACTGATCATCCTCATTGCCCTCGTTTGGGAGGCCGCCGCACAGCTAGGATTGCTACGCCCCACTCGGTTTCCGGCCCCATCAAGACTGATCACCAGTTTCATCGAGTTGCTGATTGACGGATATCCAGCCGGTACAACACTGGGTCAGCACTTCGGACTCACGGTGCAACGTATTGTGGGCGGGTTCGCCATTTCATCGCTGATCGCGCTACCACTGGGACTCATCATTGGCTGGTGGCCCCTGCTTGAGCGGCTTACAGCCACCATCGTCGCCTTCTGTCGCTCGGTGGCGACCCTGTCCCTGCTGCCGCTGGCCTTGGTCTGGTTTGGCACCGGCGAAGCATCCAAGATGTTTCTGATCGGTTATGGCTGTTTCTGGGTTTTACTCAGCAACGTTATCGCTGCAGTACGCCAGGTCGATCCCGTTCTGATCCGAGCTGCGCGCACGCTTGACGCAAGCACCGCCGAAATTTTCATCCGGGTTGTTTTGCCGGCTGCGATGCCCCGTATCTTCGCAGGCGCGCGCGTCGCTCTGGGCGTTGGATTCATGGTGATTGTCGGCGCTGAAATGATTGGTACCGTCACTGGACTCGGTGCCCTCATCATGGAAGCCCGCACGTTTTATCGCAGCGATATCACGCTGGTGGGTATGGCGGTGCTGGGTGCTCTCGGCTTCCTACTTACTACCGGACTTGAGCGCCTGGAAGCAAAACTTTTGCCCTGGCGGCAACGCGAACGCCGGTGGTCATCATGAAGCGCCTTCAGGACGCACTGGCACCTGCAGCAGGCGTAGTCATTCTGCTGGTGGTCTGGGAACTCAGCGCGCGCCTTCTGTGGCGTGACCCTCAGGTTCTGCCGTCCCCTTTTCAATGTCTTCAGGCCGCCGCAAACCATCTGAGTCTGGGTGACTTATCCGCACACGTAGTCACCAGCCTCGGACGCATTCTGGTCGGCTTCGGGTTAGCTGCAATCGCAGGTATTGTTCTGGGTGTTTTATTAGGGTGGTACCGCGGGCTGGGTCGTGTCATGGCGCCGCTACTTGAACTGCTCAGACCCATCCCACCGCTTGCCTGGATACCGATGGCAATCGTGTGGTTCGGTCTGGGCGAGCCCTCAAAATGGTTTGTGATTTTTCTGGGCTCCTTCTTTCCGGTCTTCACAAATACCTGGCGTGGCATGAGCAACGTGCCGCCGGTGGTGCTACGCGCCGCGCGCACCATGGATGTCGATGGTCTCGAGCTTTTGTTCCGGGTGGCCCTGCCAGCGGCCTTTGCTGATATCGCCACCGGATTGCGCGTGGGCTTCGGTCTGGCCTTTGGCATTCTCGTCGCTGCAGAGCTGATCGCGGTCGATAGAGGGATGGGTTTTTTAATCATGCAGTCGCGTGAAATCGGTCAGCTGGGCATAGCCATTTTCGGCGTCCTGCTCATCGGCGTCGTGAGTCTGGCGGCTGATAGCGCTTTGGGTATTGCCCTGCGCAAAGTCGGGGGTCGCGGCTGGCGACTGTAAAACAGTGTCAGCCACTTTGACGCTTTCTTATTGATGTTTGGCTTTTTCGTGAATGACTCAAACCTGAGGAGACGATGATGGATCGCAGAACTTTTGTGAGCAGTGCAGGCGCCAGCATGGCGGGTTTAACCTTTTCGCCGGTACTTCATGCCCAGGCGCGTCCCGAGGTATCCAAGCTGGCCTTTGGCTTCGGTGCAGATCCGGTGTTTGCGCCCCACATGGTTGCCATGGAGAAAGGCTGGTTTCGCGAGGCGGGTATTACCGAGATCAGTACCAAGACTTTTGCGGGCGGAGCAATCGCCGGCGAGGCCCTGGTGGCCGGTGAAATCGCCCTATGGACGCCCGGTAATCTGCCGCCGGTATCCATGGCGCACTCGGGCGTGCCCATTGTCATTCTGGGTACCTGCGCCATAGCGACCACACCCGATAAGCTGGTCGCCCGAACCGACGCCAACATCAAGGCACCCGAAGATCTCTATCGAATTCGTATCGGACTGCTGCAGGGATCCACCGCCAGTGCCGATCTGCACTATCTGGCTAAGCATTACAAACTCGACGAGAAGCGACTGCAGGTGGTCAATATGCCGCCACCCGAACAACTGGCCGCCCTGAAGTCGGGCAACATTCAGGCCATGCTCTGCTGGCAGCCCTGGGGCTACAACGCGCTACAGGCCGGCAATACCGAATTGATTCATAGCGGTACCGAATCTGGCTTCGCCGCAAACAAAGGCGCCAAGGTGCAGATTTCGTATACCCGTTCCCTGTGGGTCGCAAGTCAGGAGTTCGTTCGTAAAAATCCCGAGACCACCCGCCGCATGGTTGCAGCGCTGGTACGCGGTCAGCGCTATGTGGCCGACCCCAAAAACCGCGAAGAAGTCATCGATCTGTTCTGTCGCCAAACCAAACAGGACAAGACTCTGGCAACAGCCATCTGGGGCGAATATGTTTTCGATACCACCTTCGATGCGGCGTTCGTGAGCGATATGCGCGCGATGACCGCTTATCTCGAGAGCGCGGGCCGTATCAAGAACGCCAAAGATCCGCTTGAGTACACCTTCACCGACCCGGTTTCCGCGGTAGACCCCGGATTGGTTAAGACTCCGGGTCGCTTCAAGGCCTGAGCCCGCTATGTCCCGCGCCACGCTGGGCATCGCATTGATCGGAGCCGGCTTTATTGCCGGCTTCCATCTGGCTGGCATTCGTGATTGCGGCAGGGCGGCGCAGGTACGTCTGGTCGCCGCCCGCAGCCGCCACAAAGCCCAGGCGCTCGCCCAGGCCTGGGGCATTGAAACCGCAACCGACGATTGGCGTGATGCCTTGAGTCGGCCAGATATTGACGCGGTCATCATCGCCACACCCGACCATACCCATGAAGCCATCGCCTGCGAGTTCGCCAAAGCGGGCAAAGCTGTTCTGCTGCAAAAGCCTATGGCCGGCTCTGTGGCCGCCTGTCGCCGTATTATTGATACCGCCCAGGCGGCTGGCATTGATCTGCAGGTCAGCTTCATGCACCGTCACTTCGAGGAGGTGATCAAAGCGCGCCAGTGCCTTGAGGATGGACTGATCGGTCGTATTCACAGCGTGCGCATCCGAAACGCCACCCCAGGGCCCAACTGGGGCGACTGGTTTTTTGATCCGCAACAGGTGGGTAACGGCGTCATTGATCAACTGGGCGTGCACGGCATCGATCTCGTGCAGCACCTGCTGGGACCCATCGAGACCGTATCAGCCCGCACAGCCACCCTGCTGCCCCAGCGCCCGCTTGCGGACGGGCGTATCGTTGCAGTCAACACCATTGATACAGCACTGGCCTCCTACGCCTTTGACAGAGGACGAATTCTGGCTAGCCATGAAATGTCCATGATTGAGGCCCAGGGCTGTGATCGCTTCAGACTTGAACTGTATGGCGACAAAGGTGTGATGTGGCTACGCACCGAGCGTGGCCTCCTGGCCATTTGGGCGCCGCATCAATACGGCAGCACCTGGCACGTACCCCAACTGACCAATGCGCCACTCGGAGCGCGTCAGCACGGGCGCTGGATTGCAGCCCTGCAGGGCGAAATGAAGCCAGAAAACACAGCCCATGAAGCATTAGCCGGCATGCAGGTGGTTGAAGCGATTCAACGCTCTGCGGGGCACAGCAGCGCTACGGTATCCGTGGCACGCTGATACGGCCGCCGCCATGATTCCTTCAACGACAGGAGTTCGTGAATGACCTCTGAGGCACGCGCACGCAGAATCGGAGTTCTGTCCTTCGCCCACTACCATGCTAATTTCTGGAGTGAGGTCTTTCGCGATCAGGGTCGCTTAGCTGGCATCTGGGACGATGACACCGCCAGAGGCCAAGATGCCGCCACCCGTTTTGGCGCTCCGTTTCATGAAAATCTCGACGACCTGCTTGGGCGCTGTGACGCGGTCGCCATCTGCTCTGAAACCTGTCGACATGCCGAGCTGGTTCAGGCAGCAGCACGCCGTGGGCTACCCGTATTGCTAGAAAAACCCACTGCTCACAACCTGGATTCCGCGCTACGTATTGCAGACACCGTAAGCCAGCATGCGCTTTTTTTCATGCAAAGCTTTCCCAAACGTTTTGATCCGGTCTCGCACTATCTGCGCGAGCAGGTGCTGACGGGAAGCTTGGGAACCCTTTCGCTCGTGCGCATCCGCCACGGACACTTTTACGGACTCGACCCCGAGTTCCGCAACCGTTGGTATGTGCGCAAAGCCCTTGCGGGCGGCGGTGCCCTACTCGATGAGGGCATCCACGGCGCAGACCTGCTCGCCTGGCTGTTCGGTCTACCCGAGAAGGTCAATGCTATCGTGAGTCATGCGGCTCTGGGCCTCGAGGTAGAAGACCTGGGCATCGCTAATTTCACCTGGACCAACGGCTTGGTGGCCGAACTCACCACCAGTTTCTGTTTTGCCGCTGCCGATGTTTCCATCGAACTGTATGGCAGCGCCGCAACCCTACTGGTTTCTGGGATTGACCTGGCCTCACGCGACATCACGCAGAGTGGCTTCGTTCGCATCTATAAGCACCTGAGCGAGCCGCGCCAATGGCAAACCGTTGATCTGACACCTCGATTCAAAATCGGTCAGTTTCATCACCAGAACGCGCTCGCCTTCGTCGCTGCGCTTGACAGTGGCTCGCCCGCGCCTGTTACTGTTGACGACGGGCTACGCGCACAGCGCATGATTGCAGCGGCCTATCAGGCGGCTGCCGAAGCGCGCTGCGTTGCTATCGAATGACAGCCACGCTGAACATGAATCACGATCGGATGACGCCGGCACGTATCGCGCCTACACTCGCAGACAGCCCCCAATCACACGCTTTCCTTTACGACCGTCTGAGATAGTCAAACCATGAGCCAAACACCCAGCAACGTACTGTTCATCTTGTCTGACGAGCACACCCGAGACGTCACCGGCTGCTACGGGCACCCGTTTATTAAAACACCCAATATCGACCGGCTGGCCGCCCGCGGTACCCGCTTTGATGCCGCCTACACCAATTGCCCCATCTGCGTGCCCGCACGCGCCAGCCTGCACACCGGCACCTACGTGGCCGAAAACCGTTGCTGGGATAACGCCCACCCCTACGATGGCAGCATCCGCAGCTGGGCGCATCGTCTGCGCGATGCAGGCCACCATGTGATGTCGATCGGCAAGCTGCATTTTCGCAGCGCCGACGATGATAACGGCTTCGTCGAGGAGGTTATCCCGCTGCATGTGGTGGGCGGACAAGGTGATCTGCTGGGCCTGATCCGGGCCCCCAAGCCCGCTGATCGCGGTGGCACCAAAGACCTCGCCCGCGAGGCTGGCCCAGGCGAGTCCACCTACGCCAATTACGACCGCAATATTCGTGACGGCGCCATTCAGTGGTTAACCCAGATCGCACCCCGCCAGAAAAAGCCCTGGTGCCTGTTTGTCTCCATGGTCAAACCCCACTTCCCGCTGATCGCTCCTCAGGCCTTCTACGACCTCTATCCGCCAGACTCCCTGCCCATGCCACGCCTGCACGGCCCGCAGTTCGAGCCCTCGCATCCGGTCGTGGCTGCCATGCGTCGCTGCATGAATTATCAGGACGGATTTACGCCCGAAAAGGTTCGCATCGCGCTCGCCGCTTACTACGGCATGGTTTCTTTTCTTGACGACAATATCGGCAAGATTCTCACAGCCCTTCAGCAGGCAGGGCTCGCCGACACGACGCGTGTTATCTACAGCACCGACCATGGCGACAACCTGGGCACGCGCAATCTGTGGGGCAAATCGGTGCACTACGAAGAAGCGGCCGCCATCCCCATGATCATCGCCGGGCCTGGCATACCGGCAGGTCATGTTTCCAAGACGCCGGTGAGTCTGGTCGATATCTATCCCACCATCCTTGAAAGCGTCGGACTTACACCCGACGCACAAGAACAAAAACTTCCTGGCAAATCACTGGTGCAGGTCGCGCAACACGAACAGCCCGAGCGGGTTGCGCTCAGCGAATATCACGCGGCTGGCTCTATTACCGCCATGTATCTGGTACGCAAAGGACGCTGGAAATATATTCACTATGTTGACTATGCGCCCGAACTGTTCGATCTTCAGGAAGACCCGGGCGAAACGCGCGACCTCGGCACCTCAGCCGAGCATGCAGCCGTCGTCGCGATGATGCAGGCCGAACTGCGCAAGATCATCGACCCCGAGGCGGTTAACGCTCAGGCTTTCGCCGATCAGCGCGCCAAGATCGAGCGTCAGGGCGGTGAAGCCGCCCTGATTGCACGGGGTGATTTTGGATACTCACCGGCGCCCGGCCAGAAGCCTGTGTTTGCCACCACACTCGAGGCCTGAAGGGCCCAGTTCATCACAACATCCACGAGGAGACCTGCCGTGAAGCTCTTATCAAAGCACCTGCTCAAGCGCGATCAGGCCCGCTCGTCCACACGCATGCAGTCGGGGGCTGTGCGAAAGCGATGGCACTGCGCGCTGGTGGTGGCATGTTCGGTCACCGTAGCATCTGCACTGATGACACCACCTGCTCAGGCCCAATTGGTCAGTGGAAGAACTGTCCGTATCGTAGTGGGTGATGCGGCGGGCGGCTCACCCGATACCCTGGGCCGCATGCTGGCCCAGAAAATGGCTGAAAGTCTCGGACAGGCTGTGGTCGTCGAAAACAAACCCGGCGCGTCAGGCATTCTGGCCGCTGAGACGGTAGCTAAAGCAAGTCCGGACGGTCATACGCTGCTGGTCAACACCACCTCTCTTTGGGCCATTCTTCCCAGCATCAAAAAAAGTCTCAGCTATGACGCTGAGCGAAGCTTTGTGCCCATTACCCTGATCGCCACGACCGCCAACGTGCTGGCCATCAACGCCAATCATCCGGCGCGCAGCGTGAGCGATCTGGTGGCCTACGGCAAGGCCAACCCGGGCAAGCTCAATTTTGCTTCGGCCGGCGTGGGCTCGCCCGCCCACCTGGCCGGTGAAATGCTGGGTCTTTACGCCGATCTCAAAATGACTCATCTGGCTTATAAGGGTGCCGGCCCTGCGCTGCTGGATGTCATTGGCGGCGTCGCCGACTTCATCATCACCTCGCCCATTGCCGCCGGACCGCATGTGGCCAGCGGCAAGGTCCGTCTGCTGGCGACCAGCGGCGCGCAGGTAAACCCCGCTCTACCCAATCTTCCGCCTATCGCCGCCACGGTGGCGGGCTATGACATCACCCAATCCTGGGGCATGTCGGCACCCGCCGGTACACCCGAGCCCACCATTCGGCAGCTTCACACTGAGCTGGTGAAGGCGCTTCGCCAACCCGACGTGCAGGAAAAGATCAAAGGCATGGGCGCCACGCCGGTGGGCAACAGTATCGCTGAGTTCACCCGCTTCATGGCTGATGAGCGCAAACGCCTGGCCGAAGTGATCACCCGACGAAACATTCCGCTGATGGACTGAAAATCAGACACACCGTCGCTGGCAATCCGATAACTAGTCGATCAGGCGCGGCACAGTCCGTCGAATCAGGGTAGCGAGTTCACGCGCCACCGGAGTTAGAGGCGGTCGTCGGCGCGTGATCAATGAAACATCCCAGCGCGGCATCTCTTCAGCCAGCGACAGCAGGGCCAGCCGCCGGGTTCGCGCCATGGGTTCAACCAGGCTTTGCGGCAACAGCGCCAGCGCATTGGTGCCCTGCAAGGCGGCGATGGTGGTAGTCCAGGACTCCGACAGCACCCAGGGCTTAGGCGCCTCAAGGCCGTGTGCCTGGAACGCGGGTGCATACAAAGACCCTGGTCCGTCCAAAGAGCCGTGAACCAGCCAATCTTCGTCGAGCAGGTCGGCCAGCGAACGCACCCGGGCCTTAGGATGATCGATTCGCGCGCTCACAGCCAGTCGATTTTCATAAAGTCGCTCGACCAGAAACTCTGAGCTGCGGCCCCGGGCTGGTGGCGGCTGAGCACCCACCACCAGATCAACTTCCTGCTCGCGCAGCAGCCTCATGGTCTCGGGATACACCGCTTCACGCACATGTAACTGCACATCAGGGTGGGTCACATGAAAACGCCCCAGTGCAGCCGGCAGCAATAGCTGCGCCGGACTGGGTGACATGGCCAGTGACACTCTCCCGCGCGTCCGGCCACGCAGCTGTTCGATGTCATCACGCAGACGATCAATCTCCAGCACGATACCTTTGCCCCGCGCGAGTACCGTACGGCCGTAACCGGTCAAGGTCACACCCGTAGCAGTGCGCTCAACCAAAGCCACGTCAAGCTCACTCTCCAGACTCTGCAAACCTTTACTCAGAGCTGGTTGACTCAGCCCCAGGCGCCGCGCGGCAGCCCGAATGCTTCCGGTCTCGGCAATCGCGATCAGGGCGTCTATCTGCTGAAGTTTCACTGCATCACTTTCGTTATCACTAACAACAAATATTTTCTTGACCGAGGTCCAACTCGATCCTACCCTGCCAGCACTTACAAAGCTACTTCGTGCGGCCGGTCGCTGTCGCGGACAGCCTCAGAAGCCCAAGGGGAAACCCGTATGCAGACTCGCGCTGTGACTCTGGTCGAGCGGCAGAACCTAGCCCAGGATGTGATCAGCCTGACACTAAAGGCCGACAACACTGGGTTATTGCCTGCCTATGAGCCCGGCGCCCATGTCGATGTCTATCTACCCAACGATCAGGTGCGGTCGTACTCTCTGACCACGCTTGCTGACGCGTCAGGTATCTCTCGCTACGTATTGGCGGTCGGGCTGAACGCACAGAGCCGCGGAGGTTCAGCCTGGATTCATCAGAACGCCTTGCCCGGCCTGAAGCTGCGGGTGGGTCACCCCCGCAACCACTTTGCCCTACGGACCGACCGCGCACCCGTCTTACTGATCGCCGGCGGCATCGGTATCACCCCTCTGCAGCTGATGGCGCAGGAACTTGTACGCCGCCACCAGGACTTCCGCCTGGTCTACGCCGCGCGCAGCCGGGCCCATGCCGCCTACCTGCCCGAGCTTCTCAGCCTGGCAGGGGACCGAATAAGCGTCCATTTTGACGATGAAGCCGGCGGAAAGCCTCTGAACGTTGAGGCAGCCCTGGCGCAACTCTCACCCGACACCCGCATTTACTGCTGTGGCCCGCAGCCCCTGATGGACGCAGTGCGCGAAAGCGCAGCCCTCAGAGGGCACAGTCCTGATCGCGTTCACTTTGAGTCGTTCGCTGCAAGTGCGCAAGCGGTCGAACAGTCAGGGCGATTCACGGTTCATTTGATACGCAGCGGCCTCGACATTGCGGTTGAACCGGGCAAATCGATTCTCGACACGCTTGAAGATCATGGTGTCATCGTGCCATCGGTATGCCGGGAAGGTGTTTGCGGATCCTGCGAGTGTATGGTCGTTGAGGGTGAGGTTGATCATCGTGACCAGATCCTCAGCCCGACTGAACAGGCAGCCAATCGCTCAATGATGGTGTGCGTTTCACGCGCCCGCGGCGATCGCCTGGTGCTTGACCTGTAAGCCCTTATCGGAGCGTGTCATGAAGACCCATTTTCAGCATCTGCTCGATCTCAATCGGGGTGAACTCGACCGCCGCGTGTACTCAGATCCCGAGATTTTTGAGCTCGAACTGGAGCGCATTTTCGCGCGCTGCTGGCTGCTGCTTGGACACGAGTCGATGCTGCCGCATCCGAATGATTTCTTTACCACCTACATGGGTAAAGATCCGGTGATCGTCACACGCCAGGCTGATGGAAAAATCGCTTGTTTTCTCAATATGTGCCGGCACCGTGGTAATCGCATATGCCGAGCCGACGCCGGAAACGCCCGAGCATTCAGCTGCTCGTTTCACGGCTGGACGTTTGCCAATGACGGGCGGCTGAGTAATGTGCCGGGCTACAAAGAAATTTATCTTGAAAAGCTGGACCTCCAGGCCAACGGTCTGGTTCCCGTTGCCAAGATCGACCGCTACAAGGGGCTGCTATTTGCCACCTTCGACGCCAATGCGCCCAGTCTCAGCGACTTTCTGGGCGATATGGCCTGGTACCTTGACATGATTCTCGACCGCCGTGAGGGCGGCATCGAATTTCTTCCGGGCGTACACAAATGGCTGGTACATACCAACTGGAAGCTGCCAGTCGATAATTTCATCGGCGACAGCTATCACGGTCCGGTCAGCCACAAATCAGCCTGGATGTCCGGCTTCGAGGGCATGCCACGGCGTAAAAGTGGCTACGGCTATGAGGGTTTTCAGGTATGCCCAGGGGGCGGGCATGGCTTCGGCGTGCGCTGGGCTGAAAATCGCGAGCAGGTCTTTGAGATGGCGCTGCCCGAGTTTCTCGACTACGAGAAAAGCCGTATCGAGGAATCTATTAGCCGGCTGGGTAATCTGCGCGGGATGCATTTCTCGCCCATGCACGCCTCAATCTTTCCCAATGTGTCGCTGCTGTGGCAGGGCGGTGCCATCCGAGTCTGGCATCCTCGCGGTCCCAAACTGACCGAGGCCTGGGGTTGGTGCTTTGTCGACAAAGCCGCGCCTGAGGAATACAAGCGTGAGAAGGCCCTGCATATGCTGCACCGGCACGGCACCAGCGGGACCTGGGAGGTCGACGATGTCGATAACTGGGTACAGTGCCATTCATCCAGCGAAGGCTATGTGGCGCGGCGCTATGCGCAGAACATCGAGATGGGACTGGGCGATGAGATCGCGGACCCCAGCAGCATTCATCCCGACATCCGTGGCCGACTGGGCCGCTTCCAGTCAGAGATCAACCAGCGCGCCTTTTACGAGCACTGGGCTGGGCTGATGGACGATGAGCGCGTACCCGCGGTGCCGCGCGTGGGTGACAGCGCCGCCTGTCCCGGTCAGGCCACCGCTATGGGAAGTGCACGATGACAAACGCCAGCATCCAGCCCACCCTGAATCCGAAAGCCGCAGGTAAGCCGGTACAAGCCCTCGCCGATATTCAGCAGTGGTTCTCGGTACAGTCGTTTCTGGTCTTTGAGGCCCGACTGCTGGATGACTATCAACTTGAGCCCTGGCTTGACCTGCTGACCGACGATATCCGCTACTGGATGCCGCTGATCACCAACCGCATCGGTCGCGATATAGGCCAGGAAATCAGTCGCTTCGGTGAGGTCGCGCACTTCGATGAAACCAAGACCAGCCTGCGCAATCGGGTCAAACGGCTGGCTACCGGCATGGCCTGGGCTGAAACGCCTCGCTCCAGAACGCGTCACCTGATCAGCAATGTTGAAATTCTGCAGTCGCTGCCCGACGGCGCGCTGCAGGTTCGCTCCAGCTTTCTCATTTATCGCTCCCATCTCGAGCACGACAGCGAGGTGTTCAGCGGCTGGCGAGATGACCAGTTACGCCCCCACGGCGATAGCTGGCGCATCGCACGGCGCAGCATCGTCATCGATCAGGCCGTCGTCACACAGAAAAATCTGGGTCTGTTCTTCTGATCGCCCACGTCACCAGACCCGCTATAGGCCACTGCACAGCATGAGCACCACGCACCCTGCATTGAATCGATTCATGCTCACGGGAAGGGTCGCCCTGGTCACAGGGGCTGGCATGGGTCTGGGCGCTGCCATCGCGCAACAGCTCTCAGCACTGGGGGCACGGCTATCCCTGCTTGATCGCGATCTTGACAGCGCAACCGGGCTGGCCGAGACCCTGACGCAGGGCGGCAGTGAAGCGATAGCCCTGCACTGCGATATCAGCCGGCATGCTGACGTTGACCAGGCGGTCGCTGCCACCTGCGCCCGCTGGGGGCGGCTGGACATCGTCGTCAACAGTGCCGGCATCACCAGCGACCCGGGTATGCCTTTTACAAACAACAGCGCCCAGGACTGGGAGCGCACGCTGTCGGTCAATCTGCACGGCGCGGTTCGCGTTTGTCAGCAGGCACGCGAAGCACTGTTGCAGTCGCCGGCTGGACGTATCGTCAATATTGCATCCATCACTGGTGTTATTGCGGCGCCTTTCATGCCGCCCTACAGCGTGTCTAAAGCGGCGCTTATCGCGTTTTCAAGAGTGATCGCGCGCGAGCTTGCGCCGCATCATGTGTGCGTCAACGCGGTATGCCCAGGCTTTATCCGAACGCCTCTGTGGCAGGCGCTGGGCCAGAGGCTGGCCAGTCATGCACAACGACCGGCACATGAAGCCGATCACATCTTCGACGAGCGCGTACGTCAACTCGTACCCATGCAGCGTGAACAGACCGCTGAAGATGTCGCTGATCTGGTCGCTTTTCTGTGTTCAGACGCTGCCCGTAACATCACGGGCCAGGTTATTGGCGTCGATGGCGGCGTCACTATCTGAAATTTCACCAGAGGTCTGCTTCCCCATGAACCCGGTCAAAAATATTCTCTTCATCATGTGCGATCAGCTGCGCGCAGACTACCTGTCGTGCTACGGGCACCGAACACTGTCAACGCCGCATATCGACAGCCTTGCGGCCCGTGGCGTGCGTTTTGACCGTGCCTATTGTCAATCGCCCAACTGCGGACCCTCGCGCGCCTCGTTTTATTCGGGCCGCTATGTCTTCTCACATGGCGCGACCTGGAACTTCATTCCCCTGCCACTGGGCGAACAGACCCTGGGTGATCATCTGCGCAATGCCGGTATGCGCGTAGCCGTCGTGGGTAAGACCCACATGTACGCCGACCGCGATGGTCTGACCCGCCTGGCGCTCACGCCAGACTCTTATCAAGGCCATTACGCCGCAGAGGCCGGCTTTGAGCCCTATGAACGTGATGACGGCATTCACCCCGACAGCAAAGTCGATCCCAAGCTGGCTTACAACGAATACCTGCGCGCTCATGGCATGGACGGGGTCAATCCATGGCACACCTGGGCTAACGCGGGCACCGACGAAAATGGCGAAATCGCAAGCGGCTGGTACTACCGCCACGCGCATCGCCCCACCCGCGCGCCCGACGAGCACGGCGAAACCGCTTACATGACGCGCCGCGCCATGGACTTCATGCGCGAACAGGGCGACAAGCCCTGGCTGCTGCACCTGTCTTATATCAAGCCGCACTGGCCTTACATCGTGCAGGCGCCTTACCATAATCTATATGGTCGCGAAGATATTCAGGCTCCGATACGCGCCGATCATGAACGCGACAATGATCACCCGGTCTACGCCGGATTTCGCCAGCACCCGGAAGGCATTGCATTTTCGCGAGATGCCGATCGCATTAATGTGATTCCCGCTTACATGGGTCTGGTCAAGCAGATCGATGACCATCTGGGCAGACTTTTCGCCTTCATGAAAGAGCGCGGACTCTGGGATAACACGCTCATTGTGTTCACCGCCGACCATAGTGATTACCTGGGTGACCATTGGTTGGGCGAAAAAGAATTCATGTACGAGCAGGGTGTTCGTATACCCATGCTGATTGCCGATCCGTCCGCGCCGCAAACCCATGGCACTGTCAGTCAGGCCTTGGTCGAGGCCGTTGATCTGGTGCCCACATTTCTTGAGACGATGCAGCGGCCGCTACCCACGCACTGGCTGGAAGGCCGATCATTAAGGCCACTGCTGGAAGGCAAGGCCAGCACGGTGCGTGAGGTGGCCATTTCTGAGCTGGATTACGCAATCTATGGCGCTGCCCGCAAACTGAAGCTTGCGCCCCACGAAGCGCGTATGGTCATGGCGCGTAGCGACCGCTTTAAGTATGTGCATTACGACGGCTTGCCACCGCAATTATTCGACCTGCACAACGACCCGAATGAGTATCACGACCTGGGCCAAGATCCCGGCTATGCCGCGGTTCGTGAAGAACACCTGAGCTGGATCTTTGACTGGATGCGCAGCCGTCGCAATCGGGTGACGATCTCCGACGAAGCCATCATGAAGCGGGCCACACCCGCCGCGGCCGGTGGCGTGATCATCGGCGAGTGGTAGTACCCGCTCAAGCTTGCCCATCGATTAAGCACGCTCATCCGACATAAGAGACAGCCCCATGCGCAGTCTGACCAGTAATGACTTTTTTATTCGAGATGCCTGGTACGTGGTCGCCTGGCCGCACGAGCTCACTGCCGAACGCCCCCTTGCTCGTACGGTGCTGGGGGACGATCTGGTGCTGTTCCGAACTCCCGAGGGTCAGGCTGTAGCGCTCGAAGACCGCTGTGCGCACAGGCTGGCGCCGCTTTCACGCGGCCGCATCGAATCAGGCGGTATTCGCTGTCTTTACCATGGCGTGAAGTTCTCGGCGACCGGACAGTGCCTGGAGATACCGGCACAGCCTCAGGGCCATCCGAATATGTGTGTGCGTCACTACCCACTGGTTGAGCGCGACGGCTTTATTCATGTCTGGATGGGCGCGCCTGATAAAGCTGACCCAAACCGCGTCATCGACGCCTCAGCCTGGTCGAACAGCCCCCGCTGGCGCCCGTCTCGGGGCTATCTACATGTCAACGCCCATGTCAGCCTCATCGCCGACAACCTGCTTGACTTTGGGCACCTGCCCTTTGTTCACCCCAACACCGTAGGTGCGGCACAGCAGGCTGATTTCGCCACCGAGGTGACACCGCTGGCCGAGGGGGTACAGACCGATCGCTGGTACATCGACGTTCCCGCCTCGACGTTTCACCAATCAGTCGGAAATTTCAAAACCCGGGTAGATGCCTGGCATTGCTTCCGCTGGCATCTGCCAGCCATCATGTCGCTCGACTCTGGTTCTGCCCCCACCGGCACTGGCGCGCGCGATAAGCCGCACGGCAGTCGCGAGGGCGCCATCGAGTTTCACCATATAGCTGCTCTGACACCGCAGGATGAGGACCATACCCATTACTTCTGGGTGCACTGGCGCAACTTCGCGCTGGACGACCCTGATATGACCGACGTCGTTCACCGCAACATCATGGCTGCCTTCAGCGAAGACCAGGCCATGGTTGAGGCACAACATGCCGCGATTCGACGCGGTTCACAAACAGTGCCGAAAGCCATCATGGCCGATCGCGCACTCACGGTGATTCGCTCGCAGCTGGCCAAACGTTCTGCAGGCGGTTCGGCATGAGGGATTACCCGAGTCTTCGCAGGGTAGGACCGACACTTTGGCGTTTCCCATTTGACGGGTATTGCGACCGCAGGAAACAATTCAACAAAGACCGGTCGAGCAACCCTCATCGACTGGCAGAGGAGACCCACCGATGAGCCGGCAGCCGGGCGGCGCGCGTCGCGTGCGCAACACGCTTTTCATCATGTGTGATCAGCTGCGCGCGGACTATTTATCATGCTACGGGCACCCGCGTCTGCATACGCAGCATCTCGATGCGCTGGCCGCGCGTGGCGTGCTGTTCGACAGAGCTTATGTGCAGTCGCCGGTCTGCGGCCCGTCGCGCATGAGTTACTACACGGGTCGCTACATGCACTCTCATGGGGTCAGCTGGAATTTTGTGCCCCTCAAGGCGGGTGAGATGACGCTCGGTGATCATCTGCGCCCTCTGGGCGTGCGCTCGGTGCTGGTGGGTAAAACACATATGCGGGCCGATTACGCCGGCATGTCGCGGCTGGGCATTGACCCGGCCTCGTCCATCGGTGTGCGCATCGCAGAGTGCGGCTTTGATCCGTTTGAGCGTGATGACGGCATTCACCCCTATTCGGGACATGATCCCGACCCCAATTACTCCGACTATCTGCGCGCACAAGGTTTCGGTGGCGACAATCCCTGGGAGAGCTGGGCCAATACCGTCGTTGACACAGATGGCACGCTGCGTTCCGGCTGGTTTCTAAAATACAGCCACCTGCCGGCCCGCATTCCCAACGAGCACTCCGAAACGCCCTATACCACCCGCCGCGCCATGGACTTTATCCGGCAGGCCGGTGAGCAGCCTTGGGTGTTGCACTTGTCGTATATCAAGCCACACTGGCCTTATGTGGTGCCAGCTCCCTACGCTGGCATGTACTCAGCACAAGATGCCCTGCCTCTGGTCCGACACGCCAGCGAGCTCGAAGATCCTCATCCCGTCTACGCCGCGATGACGCATCATCGGGTGTCCAGAACCTTTGCCAAACCCGACGTTCGCGATGCCGTCACGGTTGGCTATATGGGGCTGGTTAAGCAGATCGACGATCAGATCGGTGTTCTCATGCGTTTTCTCGATGAGCAGGGCCTGACTGACTCAACCCTCATCATTTTCTGCTCTGACCATGGCGATTATCTGGGTGATCACTGGCTGGGTGAAAAAGAATTCTTCCATGAGCCCTCCGTACGCACTCCTCTGATCATCGTCGACCCTGACGAGCGTGCCGACTCCACCCGGGGCACCCGTTGTCAGGCTCTGGCCGAATCGGTCGATATCGTGCCCACGCTGCTTGACGTGTATGGCGGACCACCCGTCCCGCATGTGGTCGATGGCCTGTCGCTGCGTCCCTGGTTATTCGGCCAGACGCCATCGCGGTGGCGCGACTGTGTAGTCAGCGAGTACGACTTTTCCTTTCAGGATGCGCGCATTGAGCTGCAGACCGCGCCGCGCGATGCCTGGCTGCGCATGATTTTCGATGGACGCTGGAAATATGTTCTGGCGGAAGGCTATCGCCCCCTGCTGTTTGATCTCTTGAATGACCCGCAAGAATTGCGCGATCTGGGTACCAGCGCACTTGACGAACATGTTCAGGCTCGAGCGCGACTGCACGAACGTTTATTTCAGTGGGCACGACAACCCAGGCAGCGCGTCACAGTGCCCGATGGTCTGATTGAAACCACTGAAGTCCAGGCGCGCATCTCAGAATCAGGTGTTCTGATCGGCTATGAGGATGAGCACGACCTGATCGAGCAACGTCAGCGCTTCAGGCCCCGATTTGCGTCGAGTAACCCCCTGGTTCAACGCACGCTCGATCGCCTGAGCGCACCCATTGTCGACGAGGAGTCCCCCGTTTCATGAACGCTCCATTGCCCGGCCACCTGCGCGAAACGGCCGACATCACGCCCGTGAATCAGAGTCTGGACGGCGTCAGCTGGAACATTCTCGGACAGGTCTACACACCCAAGCAGGTCAGCGAAGACAGCTTCTGCTGGCATGCCACTTTCCCTGAAGAAACTTTTGTACCACCCCATCTTCACGTCGACCAGGACGAATACATCTTCGTACTCGAAGGACGTATAGACCTGATTCTCGCCGGCGAGAACCGCTCGGCTGGTCCTGGTGATCTGGTGCGTATGCCGCGCGGCATCACGCATGCATTTTTCAATAATGCGGGCCGCGTATCACGGGCCCTGTTCTGGGCTGCCCCCACGGGTAAGCTGCCCGATCTGTACCGCCGCATTCATAACCTGGCCAGCCCCGCCGAGGTGGTGAGCGTTGCGCGCGAGTACGGCGTTTTCTTCGAACCGCCAGTGTCATCGGCAAAGCCCGCACAGGGCTAAATCACCTGACCCGTACGTCTGAATACCCAAACCAAACCGCAGGAGACTGTTTCATGAATCAGCGACGCACGCTTACCACAAGTCTGATGGCCATCGGCCTGACGGCTGCCGTTCCCGGACTGGTGTCCGCACAGACTCAAACCCTGCTGATGAACAGTTTCATCGGCATTAACCACCCAGTGACCACGCAGATCTTCAAACCCTGGGCTGAGGACGTCGCCAAAGCGACCGAGGGACGTGTGAAGATCGACATCGCTCCCACCAGTCTGTCTGCGCCGCCGCAGCAGCTCGATGGCGTTACCAAGGGCGTGTTCGACATGGCCTATCAGTTTCACGGCTTTCTGGCGCCCAAGGTCAAGCTCACCAATGTGGCGCACCTGCCTTTTGTAAATACCACGGCCAAGGGGAGCTCGATCGCCCTTTGGCGCACCTATGAAAAGTACTTTGCCAAGGCCAACGAGCTGCCCGATGTCCAGGTGCTGGGTATGTTTGTAGCCCTACCCGGCCCGATTTTCGCCATGAAGTCGCCCATCAATGCCATGACTGACCTCAAGGGCACCAAAATGTACGCGCTGCCAGGCATACCGGCCCGTATTTTTGAGGCTGCTGGCGCCGGCGTCGTCGCCGCGCCCGCTGTGCGCAGCCACGAAGTCATCTCAGGCGGCACGGTTGACTCGTTCGCGGGTTATTCGGTCATGGACGCCGAGGCTTTCAAAACGCTGCAATATGCCAAGCACATCTACGACGTGCCCGGTCACCTCACGGCGCCAGCCTTTGCCTTTTTCATCAATAAGCGCAAATGGAACAGCATTTCGGCCAAAGATCGCGAAGCCATCATGAAGCTCAGCGGCGAAGCACTGTCCGCGCGCTTCAGCGCCTATGACGTCATTGAGCTCAAGACCCGTGCCGATGCAGCATCACGCGGCATCAGCATCCAGCAGGCAAGCCCCGCCTTCATCGATGAACTGCGCAAGCTGGCTGCGCCGCTTGAGGCTGCCTGGCTGGCTGATGCGGCAAGTCTTGGCGTGGATGGCAAGGCGGCCTTGCAGTTCTTCAAAGACGAAGCGGTCAAGAACGCCAAGTAACGGGATCACGCAGCCATGCATGCGAACACTCGCCAAGGACCTGATCCAGTCGATCGACTGCTGGGTCTGATGTCGGCCATTCCCCTGGGACTTATCGTCGCGCTCACCTTCGTCGACGTGTTCGCTCGCTATCTGATTTCAGCACCTATCCGGGGCAGTGTTGAGATCATCCAATACGCCATGGCCTTGACCATTTTTGCCGCGTTACCGCTGGTCACGCGCGACCGTGAACATGTCACCGTCAGCCTCATTGATGGGCTGCTCGGATCGCGCGCCCTCGCTCTGAAGCGCTGGATCTGCGATGGCATCAGCTTTCTCGTGCTGTTGACGCTGACCTGGCGTCTTTGGATTTACGCCGGCGAGTCCATCGAGGGTGAACGACGTACGATTGTTTTAGCCCTCCCCGAGGGACCACTGGTCTATGTCATGAGCGTATTTGCGTTGGTGACAGCCGCAGTGGTACTGATCCACCTGATCCAGGGGCTTAAAGGCGGCAAAGCATTATGACCATCGCCCTCATTGGTTTTCTCGGCCTGTTCGCCCTGGCATTCGTAGGCGTGCCCCTGGGCTTTGCAATGCTGCTGGCCGGTATTGGGGGATTCGCCTGGATCAGAGGCCCAGATGCAGCCCTGTCCATGCTGGCGCAGATCGTCGTGGACGCCTCGGCCAATTACGGTATGTCAGTGCTTCCCATGTTTATTCTGATGGGAGTCTTTGTGCACAAGGCCGATATCAGTGGCGAACTCTACGACGCTGCCAATGCATGGCTTGGCCATCTTAAGGGTGGTCTTGCACATGCCACGGTTGCTTCGTGCGCATTATTTGCTGCTATTTCGGGCAGCTCTATCGCCACTGCAGCCACCATGAGCCGCGTTGCTATCCCGCCGATGCGTCGCCTGGGCTATCACGACCGCCTGTCAACTGGCTCAGTCGCCTCGGCGGGCGTTCTGGGGGTACTGATTCCGCCCTCGGTGCCCCTGGTGCTGTTCGGACTGCTCACCGAGACCGACATTCGTAAGCTGTTCATCGCCACCATCATTCCCGGTATTCTGCTCACGCTTTTTTTCATTGCTGCCGTATGGGTCACAGTGGCACTAAACCCGTCGCTGGGCCCCCCTGGCGAGCGTCGCAGCTTCCGCGAAAAGATGATTGCGCTTAAGGGCGTCTGGAGTGTCATCGCACTCTTCGCCTTTGTCATGGGTGGCCTGTACGGTGGTGTGTTCACAGCTACTGAATCTGCCGGTATTGGCGCCATGGGTGCATTCCTGTTCACGCTGGCCCGCCGCAAGATGACTTGGCGTGTGCTGGGCGATTGCCTTATGGAAACCGGCAAGACCACAGCCATGATCTTCGCCATTGTCTTCGGCGCCCTGGCCTTTGCGAATTTCATTGCACTGACGGGCATGACCATGCAGCTGGTGCAGTGGATTCAGGCGCAAGACTTTACAGTCACTGGCGTGCTGCTGGCCATGTGTGTCATCTATCTGGTGCTGGGCTGTCTTATGGAAGCCATGGGCTTGATGTTGCTGACAGTTCCTATTTTCACGGCTGTTGCGGTTGAGATGGGCGTGAACCCCATTTGGTTCGGCATTTTCGTAACGGTCATGATTGAAATCGGCATGCTGACACCGCCCGTCGGCATGAATGTCTTTACCGTCAAAACGCTGACGCCTGATGTTTCGCTGGCTACTATTTTTCGCGGTGTGATGCCCTTTCTGGTTGCCAACCTGGCTCTGGTGGGTTGTCTCATCGCATGGCCACAGCTTGCGCTCATGCCGCTGCGCTGGTTCTCCTGATGCGTGGCCATCTCGGATGCGCCGCGCTCGTCGATTCAACACCGGTTCAAAACCCGCATGGATGACGCGCGCTTCGACTATGTGATTGTCGGCGCCGGCTCAGCGGGCTGTGTACTGGCTAATCGTCTGAGTGAAGACCCCTCGGTAAGCGTGCTGCTGATTGAGGCTGGCCCTCCTGATGATTCTTTCTGGATTCACTTTCCACTGGGGCTGCAGCTTGCCCTGCGTGATGAACGCATCGAATGGCGGCTGAGCACCGAGCCTGGCGCATCGATGGCAGGCCGTCGCATTGTCTGCCCTCGCGGCAAGACCCTGGGTGGGACCAGTGCCATGAACGGCATGATTTACATCCGCGGACATCCAAACGACTATGACCACTGGGCAGCACTGGGTTGCACGGACTGGTCGTGGACAGATGTTCTGCCGTATTTCATCCGTAGTGAAGGCAATGTTGATCTGCCTGAGTCTGCGCTACACGGAAAGAAGGGGCCACTGCGCGTTACTACCCCCGCCTCGCGCGATGCGCTGTGCACGGCCTTTATAGGCGCTGGTGTCGCTGAAGGCCTGCCAGCGTCGGATGACTTTAATGGTCACAGCCAGGAGGGTGTGGGCTATTACCAGCACACCGTCTGGCGCGCACGACGACAGAGCACGGCGACTGCATTTTTGAAGCCGGCTCGCCCTCGTCGCAATCTCGAGGTATGGACTCACACCCGCGCGCTGCGCTTTGAAGGACAAGACGGGCGCGTCAAGCATCTGGTGCTTGAGCGCGAGTCGCTTGAGCTCAAGATTGAAGTCGGCCGAGAGCTGCTGATCTGCGCAGGCGCCATTCACAGCCCGGCACTACTACAGTGTTCGGGCTTTGGTGACGCCGAGCACCTCCGGTCGCTGGGTATTACGCCCATACAGCACCGCCCGGCCGTGGGAGCCAACCTGCAAGATCATATTCAGGCCAAGGTTCGCTATGTGCTCAATCGACCGGTAAGCCTCAACGATCTGTACCACAGCCGCTGGCGTCAGTTGGTGGGCATGGCGCAATTCGCGCTCGCCCGCTCGGGGCGGATGGCCGAGCCGCCCATTCGTGTCGGTGGTTTTCTACGCAGCAGCCCACATGAGGTGCGCCCCGATCTCCAGCTGCACCTCATCGAATTCAGCTCGGCCGCCATGGGGCAACCGCCTCACCCCTACCCGGGCGTTCAGCTGAGCGTCTGCGTCCTCCGGCCGCTGAGCCGCGGCAGCGTTCGTATCGTCGACCCGGACGCTCGAAAGCCACCGCTTATTCAGGGCAACTATCTCGAGCATCCCGATGACGTGGCACGAACGCTTTTAGGGGTTCGCCGGATTCAGGCTATCGCCGCTCAAGCCCCTATGCGCGCCATCATCCACGAAGAAGCAGAACCGGGCCGCGCAGCCGTCGACGATCAGGCGGTCATCGACTGGATGCGTGCCACCAGCGTAACGGTCTACCACCCTGCGGGCACCTGTCGCATGGGCACTGACGATCAGGCAGTAGTTGATCCACAGCTACGACTGCGGGGTATGGATGGCGTGCGTGTCATCGATGCCTCGATCATGCCCACACTTATTTCCGGTAACACCAACGCACCCACCATCATGATCGCCGAACGTGCAGCCGATCTGATTCTCGGACGATCAGCACCGCCGCGCTTGTCAGCCAGCTGATCTGAACGCCAATCGCGGGCGAAACATCGCTTATTGACACTCACGAGGAGCATCATCGTGTTTATCCGTAACTGCTGGTATGTCGCCGCCTGGGATCATGAACTCAGCGCCGACGGACTGCTGTCCCGAACCTTATTGGGCGAGCCGGTACTTCTGTATAGAGGCGCACAGGGCCAGGCTCTTGCGCTTGAAAATCGCTGCTGTCATCGGTCAGCGCCCCTGCATCTTGGTCGTAAAGAAGGAGACTGCGTGCGCTGTCTGTATCACGGTCTGAAATACGATCCCAGCGGCGCCTGCATCGAAATACCAGGTCAGGATCTCATCCCGCCGCGAATGCGCATACAAAGCTATCCCGTCGTTGAGCGCAACCGACTGATCTGGATCTGGATGGGCGACCCCGACCGGGCAGACCCCTCGACCATTGTCGACTACTTCTGGCACGACTCGCCGCAGTGGCGAATGAAGCCCGGCTATCTCCACTATCAGGCCAACTACAAACTCATCATTGATAACCTGCTCGACTTCACGCATCTGGCCTGGGTGCACCCCACGACCCTAGGCACCGATAGCGCCGCCGATCTCAAGCCCGAGATTGTTCGAGACGATACCGGCCAGGGCACGCTGATCATCAGTCGCTGGTACATCAACGATGACATGCCCAATCTGCATCGTGGAGTCGCCAGCTTCCAGGGCAAGGTTGACCGCTGGCAGATTTATCAGTGGTCACCGCCGGGTCTGCTTCGTATGGATGCAGGCTCTGCGCCTACCGGGACCGGAGCGCCTCAGGGCCAGCGAGCCGCTGAGTCAGTGCAATTTCGCCACACCTCTATTCAGACACCCGAGACTGAGACCACCACGCACTACTGGTTCTGCCAGGCCCGTAATTTCAGGCTGGATGATGACTCGCTGACCGACAAGATTTACGCCGGTGTCATCGAAGCATTTGAAGAAGATCGACGCATGATAGAGGCCCAGCAGCTCATCCTGTCACAAGTTCCCGAGCGTCCGATGGTGGCCATACACGCCGACAAAGGCCTCTTTCAAGCACGACTGCTGCTTGAGCGTCTTGAGAAAGCACAATCATGAAACTCGACGCAAAAATTGCCGTTATTACAGGCGCTGCTTCGGGCTTTGGCGCAGCTATCGCAGCCCGTATGGCGCAGGCTGGCGCAAGTGTCATGCTGGCTGACCTCAACCTTGAAGGCGCACAGGCCCAGGCCGATAAAATTACAGCTGCAGGCGGCCGCGCACTGGCTCATGTCTGCGATGTATCAAAAGCGGATGATTTCGAGGCGCTGGTTAAACAGACCCAGACCAGACTCGGTGGCCTGCATATTCTGGTCAACAATGCGGGCACCACTCACCGCAACAAACCCTCACTCGATGTCACCGAGGCAGAGTTCGATCGTATCTGGCAGGTCAACGTCAAAAGCCTTTATTGGTCTGTCAGGTCAGTCATGCCGATTTTTGTCAATCAAAAAGCGGGCGTGATCGTCAATGTCGCCTCCACCACCGGCGTTCGCCCGGGCCCGGGTCTGGTCTGGTATAGCGGTACCAAAGCGGCCATGATCAACCTTACCCGTGGACTTGCACTGGAGTATGCGAGACACGGTATCCGCGTCAACGCCGTCAACCCCATGATTGGCGAAACCGCCATGCTCGAACAATTCATGGGCATGCCCGATACACCGCAAAATCGCGAGCGTTTTCTGGCGCGTATTCCACTGGGTCGCTTCACGCGCCCCAATGATGTAGCCTCGGCCGTTACCTTTCTTGCGAGTGACGAGGCTGACTACCTCACCGGTGTCTGCCTGGATGTCGACGGTGGACGCAACATCTAAGCTCGCGCGGGAATACCCGCTGCACCCGACCCGTCGAGTGCTTCGGGTGGCAGTGCGCCCTATAGGATGGCGGCCACTAGCCGCTTTAGGATTGACCGTCTTATTGCATGCAGCAGGACTGACACTCGCGCCTGCGATCGCCCAGGAGTTGCGCTCCTCAGGGGGTAGCCTGCTCGCCAACCTATCGTCCGGTCAGCTCAGAAGCGCCAGTGGTTCGCTGTTGTTTCGCTTTGAAGGCAACGAAGTTCGAGACGCCAGCGGACGCCTTTACCTGCGTCTTGACGGAGAGGACATCCGCAATTCGGGCGGCGCGCTGATTGGGCGTTTCGATGGGCGTGACCTGCGCGATTCTGGCGGCAGACTTCTCGGTAGAGTCGAGGGTGGCGACGTGCGAGATGCTTCCGGCCGTCTCATTGGACGAGCATCCGGTGTGTCGCTGCGTCAGGCGGCGATTTATTTCTTTTTCTTGCAATAGGTCCATGCAGACAGTCAGCGACACCCTTGGCTTTTCAGGTAATGATGACGAACCCGTTCGTTACATCGAGCGCACCCACGCCTGGTATGAGGCGTTGGGCACCCAGAACCCCTACCGCTATGCCTCTTACGCCGATGTGCCTTTCAGCCCGCTGAGCAAGCCTCTTAGTCAGAGCAGGGTGGCGCTGCTGACCACGGCTGCACCTTTTGATCCCAGCAAAGGTCCCCAAGACTGCAAGGCCCCCTATAACGCCAGTGCCAAGTTCTATGCGGTCTACTCAGGCGATACCTCGCTCGAGCATGATCTTCGCGTCTCGCATGTCTCAGTTGACCGTCAGCACCTCACCGATGACAGCAATTGCTGGTTCCCATTGCCGGCCCTGCGCAGGGCGCACCGCAAGGGGCTCATCGGTTCAATCGCCAGGCGCTTTCACGGCGTACCCACCAATCGCAGTCAGCGTCATACGCTTCAGATTGATGGTCCCGAAGTGCTCAGGCGCTGCCAGGAAGATCAGGTTGATGCGGCCATTCTGGTCGCCAATTGTCCTGTCTGTCATCAGACCATGTCGCTGGTTTCGCGCCATCTTGAAGCCCACGGCATAGCGACTGTTCTGATGGGCGCAGCCAAAGACATCGTCGAGAAATGCGGCGTAGCACGTTTTCTGTTCAGTGACTTTCCGCTTGGCAATGCAGCCGCACGTCCCATGGATGCCGCCTCGCAGGACAGCACGCTTGCGCTCGCACTCAGCCTGCTAGAGCGCGCCTTCGCACCAAGAACCACCGTTCAGAATCCATTACGCTGGACGCTAAATCCAAAGTGGCGCCATGACTATCTCAACCTTAGCCAGCTCAAGCCCGAGGAACTCGCGCAGCGGCGCGAAGAGTTTCTGCAATCAAAAAGCATCGCCCAGTCCGTTCGCGATGAGTCATTGAAGCGAAAGTCTGCATCATGAGCTCAGATGATCGGCGCTCAGTTGGGCGCGATGAAGACCTCAATCCCGACGCCCTTGCACCACTTAGGGTCGACAATGGCTATGCGCTGATCACCCTGTCAAGACCGCATCGCGGTAATGCCTTATCGGCCGCTTTGGTACATGCACTCAACACGCAGATTCGGCGCGCAGTCGACACCGACTCTGTACACAGTCTTGTGTTTGAAGGCGCAGGCGCACAGTTCTGCACAGGTTTCGACCTTGGCGGCCTCGAAGACCTCAGCGAAGCTGAGCTGCTCGAACGCTTTGTGCGCGTCGAGCTTCTGCTAGACACGATCTGGCGTAGCCCGGTACGTACGATTGCTATTGCGCACGGACGCTGCTGGGGCGCTGGCGCTGATTTATTCGCCGCCTGCGATCTGCGTCTCGCAGCACCAGGCTCAAGCTATCGCTTTCCGGGCGCTGGTTTTGGCATCGTGCTCGGCTCCAGACGGCTTGCCAGCCGCGTCGGCAGTGAACGCGCGCGCCGATGGATCTCTGAAGCCACCTCGTTGGATGCCCACGAGGCCCTACGTCAGGGCCTGGCCACTGAGCTCATCACAACCCGCCCCGACGACAATCCGCAGGCGCATATGGGCTGGCGGCAGAGCCATCTGCCACCTGCCGTCACGATCGATCGAGCAACGCTGGTCGCTATGCGGCATGCGACAGACCCGGCGGGTCATCTGAGTCAGGCCCAGGCCGATGCTGATCTGGCCGCTCTGGTGCGCTCAGCCACCCGTGAGGGGCTGAAGGCCAGGGTTCTGGCCTACCGAACTCGTCAGCGAGCGCCTCAAGGCTGAAGTTGAACCGACCGATAACGGCCACCGACATAGGCGAGCGACGAACCGGGTTCTGGTAACACCAACATATCCCGAACGGCCCCCACGATGATGCTGTGGTCGCCCGCCTCGGTTGCCGAGTGAAGCTCACAGATCAACGATGCATTAGCCCCCTCAAGCACGGGCACTTCGCCATCATCAGAACGCCACTGTGCTGGGCACTGCCCCTCGCTTTGGCCACCGTAGAAGCGCGAAACATCGGTCTGCTCACCCGACAGAAGATTGACCGAAAATATCCGGGCTTGCAGCAGCGCGGGCAACAACCGACTCTGCTCGCGAATACAGGCCAGCAGCAGCAACGGCTTGAGGCTGACCGAGGTGACAGAACCGACCGTCATAGCCACTACTTCGTCGCCCAATCGGCAGGCAATGACCGATACGCCGCTGATATGTCTGCCCATCACCGCGCGAAACTGCGCCTCTTTTTCTTTCATAACAGTCCTTGTTTCTCTGGACAATTATCACAGGATTGTCACAATCGCGACTCAAAGTGCGGTCGGCCCCGGTGGGCTTGCAAATCGCCGCTTTTTTCCCCAAGGAGACTTTGATGAAGTTGACGCTAAAGCCCCTGCTGCGCGCAGGTCTCATCGCCATCGGCCTGAGCGCGGGCGCTGCCTTCGCGCAAACCGCTATCTGCTACAACTGTCCGCCCGAATGGGCCGACTGGGGCTCGCAGCTACGCGCCATCAAGGCCAAAACGGGTATTACGGTACCCCCTGACAATAAAAACTCGGGTCAGTCGCTGGCTCAGCTGGTGGCCGAAAAGGCCAGCCCAGTTGCCGACGTGACCTATCTGGGCGTGACCTTTGGCATTCAGGCGAAGAAAGAGGGCGTGGTCACTGCGTATCAACCTGCCACCTGGAACGATATCCCGGCCGGACTTAAAGATGCAGACGGGCACTGGTTCACGATTCACTCGGGCACCCTCGGCTTCATGGTGAATGTCGACGCGCTCAAAGGCAAACCGGTCCCCAAATCATGGGCGGATCTGCTCAAACCCGAATACAAGGGCTTGATCGGCTATCTTGACCCCTCATCAGCCTTCGTCGGCTATGTTGGTGCAGTGGCCATTAATCAGGCGCGCGGCGGCACTCTTGACAACTTTAATGCCGCGATCGACTACTTCAAGGCGCTCAAGAAGAACGAGCCCATCGTGCCCAAGCAGACCTCTTACGCCCGGGTACTTTCGGGTGAGATCGCCATCCTGCTCGACTACGACTTCAACGCCTACCGGGCCAAACACAAGGACAAGGCCAACGTACAGTTCGTCATCCCGTCAGAGGGTACGCTGGTCGTTCCGTACGTGATGAGCCTGGTCAACAAGGGCCCCAACGCGGCCAACGGTCGTAAGGTGCTTGACTTTGTGTTGTCCGACGAAGGACAGGCCATCTGGGCCAAGGCTTTCCTGCGCCCAGTACGGCAGGTCGCATTACCCGCAGACGTTCAATCGGTGTTTCTGCCGGCCAGCGAGTATGCACGCGCAGGCACCGTTGACTACGGTCGTATGGCTGAAGTACAAAAGGCTTTCTCTGATCGCTATCTGAAAGAAGTTCAGTAAGCATGAGCGCCGACACGCGCGGGCTCGCCGCCACGCGTGAGGCCACGCGATCAAGGCCATGGCTGGTGCTGTGCATCGCGCCCGCCATCGCTTTTTTCGCCGCGTTCTGGCTACTGCCCATCGCGCGCTTGGTGAGTCTGCCGGCTTCCAAAGGCTGGCAGACCTACTTTGCCGTGCTGACCGAATCTAAATACCTCACAAGCCTGCTCAATACCCTGCTGTTGTCGGTGTCGGTTACGCTGATCACGCTGGTGCTGGGCGCTGCCGTTGGCATTTTTCTGGCCCGTACACGCTTCGCTGGCCGCAAGCTGCTGCTGTCGGTGCTCACCCTGCCGCTGTCATTCCCAGGGGTCATCGTGGGCTTCTTCGTCATCCTGCTGGGCGGCCGGCAGGGTGCCATTGCCAGTCTCGCCGATAGTCTGGGGCTGGGCCGCTGGACCTTTGCTTACGGCTTGCTGGGACTG
>JBDLQY010000253.1:0-16807 GCA_039800325.1 Pseudomonadota bacterium
AAGACACAAAGCGTCTCGACAGCGATGACACCACAGTGCCCGGCTGCATGGCGGCCATCACCAGTTCCGGCAGGCGCCGATTCAATTCAATAGCGGCGGTTTGCAGCAGCATATTCAACGCCGCCTTGGACGCCCGATAGCCATACCAGCCACCCAATCGGTTATCAGAAATACTACCCACCCGCGCTGACAGCTTGCCGTAGATACACCGATCGCGCGATAAGTATGGCACCAGTTCACGCAATACCATCAAGGGACCAAAGGCATTCACCTGCATCAGTTCCTGCAGGGCAGCCGGGCGAATGGCGGCAAGTGATTTTTCAGGGCCAGCCTCATCGGTACTCAACACCCCGGTCGCGTCGATGACCAGCGAGAAGGGGACGGCTGGTTTCAAACTGTCCAGGGCTGTTTGAAATGATGAAGGATTGCGTAAGTCAAAATCGGGGCAGCTTGAACGGCTGAGCGTCAGCACACCCGAGCATGCTGGGTCAGCAGCAATAAGGGCTTGAAAAGCCTGCCCAATGGTTCCGGTCGCACCGATAACCAGGGCTGTGTAGCCAGACGCCAGTGAGTTCATAGGCGTGTGCGTGCCACCTTAAGCAGCCAGCGCACCACCGCAGCTGCTGCCCTGACCCGCGGTACACCCGTAGCAGTGATCAGCCACGCGAATGGGGGCGCCCGCGATCTCAACCTGCAGGAGGTCACGCAGATGCGGACGCAACTCTGATTGCAGATGCGCAGCCATGCCGAGCATTTGATTGAAGTCGCAGTCGTACAGATAGCCCTGCCAGTCAACGCTGACCAGCGTCCGACACATGACAGTCGGCAGATTGTCGGGGCGAAAAGCGCCCTTGAGCAGCCGCATGTAGTCTTCGAAGCTGCCCTTGCTGAGCAGCGTACTGCCAAAGCGCTGAATGGGCATATTGGTGATGACAAACAAATGACTAAAGCGGATGCCAAAGTGCTGCCAAAGCTCGCGCTTGTAATCATCTTCCAGGGGGCCTTGTGCCGGCGGCAACACGGCGCCCTGCGGGTTGTACACCAGGTTGAGTATCAGCCCGGACCCTTCTTGCCCATAGCCCAGGGCATTCAGTGCTTTTAAACCTGCGATGCTGCGATCAAAGACACCATCGCCACGCTGTCGATCAACATTGGCCACCGAGTAGCAGGGCAGCGATGCCGTAATGTCGACTTTTTGCTCGGCAAGAAATTCGGCGAGCCCCTCCTGTCCAGCCTCAGACAGAATCGTGAGATTGCAGCGGTCAATCACTCGCAAACCCAGCGAACGCGCCTGCTGCACCAGAGCGCGAAACTTTGGATTGAGTTCGGGGGCGCCTCCGGTGAGGTCAAGCGTGGTGAAGAGGCCCGTTTTGAGAACCTGAACGACCATTTCAATGGTGTCTTCGTCCATCATCTCGGTACGATTGGGGCCGGCATTGACATGGCAATGCACACACGACTGATTACACCGATAACCCAGATTGACCTGCAGGGTGTCGGGTTTGCCGCGACGCAAAGCCGGAAAATCGGTTTGAACCAGATGGGCAAATGTGGGGCGCATGGAAAAGCCCTGTAGAAGATGGATGTCGGCAGAATAGGCCGCCACAGATTAGCATTGTCGGGGGCGTTCCAAAATCCGCCGCCCAATCCACGCCACCGCTACCCACGCCATGACCCTTCAAGCTCAACCCGATACTCCATCACCGGCCACTGAACGCTATCGCTCGGTTTTTAGACCCGGGCTCTTCGATGGCCAGACCATCATCGTCACGGGCGCCGGAAGTGGCCTGGGTCGTTGCACTGCTCATGAACTCGCAAGCTTGGGGGCTCGCCTGGCCCTGGTCGGACGCAAGCTCGAAAAACTCAGTGCCGTCTCTGACGAGATCGCCCTGGCCTACCCCGAGTCTGGCGGGCGTGTCAGCCTGCACTCGTGTGACATTCGTGACGAAACAGCTGTCACCGAAACCGTGGGCGCCATCATCCATCAGCACGGCTCTATCGACGGTCTTTTCAACTGTGCGGGTGGACAGTTTCCAGCGCCGCTGCGCGATATCTCGCTCAAGGGCTGGGATGCGGTGGTACGCAACAATCTACATGGCACCTTTTTGTTTTCACGTGAGTGCTACCGGCAATGGATGGAGACGCATGGCGGCAGCATCGTCAATATGCTGGCCGATATCTGGGGCGGCATGCCGGGCATGGGTCACTCGGGCGCAGCCCGCGCCGGCGTGCTCAACCTCACCGAAACCTGTGCATGCGAATGGGGCGCTGCGGGCGTGCGGGTTAATGCAGTCGCGCCGGGCTGGATTGCCTCGGCAGGCATGGATACCTACGACGAACACTATCAGGCCAAACTGCGCAGCCTTGCCAGTCAGGTACCGCTTCAGCGGTTTGGCACCGAGTCAGAGCTTGCTGCTGCGGTAGTTTTCCTGCTGTCACCTGCCGCAGGCTTCATCACCGGTAGCGTGATCCGCATCGATGGAGGCGTGCCGAATGCACGCCCAACCTGGGCGCTTAAACCAGCGCGCCAAAGTTCACCCTATAACGGCTTTCCGCTGTACCAGCCGCCCAAAGCACTGTCGCGCTGACGTGTTGCGGCATCGAAGCCTGCGTAAGCTAAACCAGGCAGGCAAGCACCACGGCAAACAACTATCGGTAGCGAAGAGTCTGCCCAACGCCCATTCGGCGGGCTTTATTCATCATCGCCGCCCCCAGCGCGATATCGGAAAGCGACAGACCCCGGTGCCAAAAAATAATCGTCTCATCGTCCCGCTCGCGGCCTGGTCGCAACCCTGCAACGATCTGCCCAAGCTCAGCATGAAGGTTATGTTCACCAATTCGGCCTGAATCGACATGGGCACGCAAAGCCCCGAAGGGCCCGGCCTTGGCCTGCGCCCAGTGATCCATCACGAATTTATCCATGATGTCGGTCAGCGAGAGCTCAACGGCACTCATGGTTCCGTAGGGAATCACGCAAGCGCCCTTTTGAATCCAATCGGTCTTCAGCATGGGCTCGGGTTTCTCGAGGCGAGAAGCTTCAACAACAATATCGGCCCCACGCACACAAGACTCCCAGTCATTCGTGACGATAACCGGCTTACCAAGGTCACGCTCGAGACGCTCTTGGAAGGCTTTTCTGCTCTCAACGCGGCGCGAGTGCACTCTGATTTCGTCGAAGTCAAAGATGGCATTGAGAAGACGCACATTCCAGTACGCAGTCCCCCGCGCGCCTATGTGGCCGAGGACTTTGCTGGATCTACGCGCCAGATGCTTGGCACCGATCGCGGTGATTGCCCCCGTTCGCATGTCAGTAATGTCAGAGGCATCTATAACGGCAATCGGGGCACCCGTTTTAGGATCCATCAGGTGCAACAAAGCGAGTTCCGAGGGAAGACCTACCTCATAGTTGCGGTAAAAGTCCCCGACGACTTTGACGCCCGCCACGCCCAGCGGCCGGATATAGCCTCGCAGAACATTAAAGTGCCCGGGATACTCTTTTTCAGGCACCAGATGCATACGCGGCTCAATCGTGCACTCACCCAGACCCTGCGCTCGCAAACCTTCTTCGACCGCCGCCACAATTTCGGCATCGGTCATCGCCAGCGACTGGATGTCGGCGTGATTGAGATACAAAAGATCGATGGTCGAGTTGTTCATTCTGCGGTGATTCCCTGCCTGCGAATAACGTCTGCCCAACGGGCCGTTTCAGCACTGATCAGGGACGCCAACTCAGCGGGTGACCCCGCCACAGGTCGGGCTCCAAGGCCGGTCAGCTTGTCGATCACATCAGGCTGACGCATCGCTTTCACCGTCTCGGCGTGTAGTCTGCCGATGATCTCTGAAGATGTACCGGCCGGCACCATCAGTGCATACCAGGAAACAGCCTCGAAGCCTGGGAAGCCTTGTTCAGCCACGGTCGGCAGATCGGGCAGGGTCGATGAACGCTTAAGGCTTGCGACACCCAATGCACGCAATTTGCCAGATTGAATATGCGGCAGCGCTGACGACAGCTGGCTGAACATCATGGACACCTGGCCGCCGAGTAAATCATTCAGAGCCGGGCCGGTTCCCTTATAGGGCACGTGCACCATATCGGCACCAGTGGCAAGCTTTAAGGCCTCTCCCGCCAGGTGGGGCTGCGCGCCGGCACCGGGAGAAGCAAAGCTGACCTTGCCCGGATTCGCTTTGGCAAATGCGACCAGCTCTTGCAGCGAACGCGCCGGCACCGAGGGGTGCACCACCAGTACGTTTTCAACCGTGGCAACCATCGACACGGGCGCGAGCTCGGACTGCCGATAAGGGAGCCTGGGAAACAGGGTGGGATTAACCGTGATGTTGCCAGCGGGCACCATGGCAAGCGTGTAACCATCAGGCGCCGACTTTGCCACCAGATCGACACCCAGATTTCCCGCGGCGCCAGCCCGATTCTCAACCACCACAGCCTGCCCAAAGGCTTCTGAAAGTTTCTGGCCTAAAACCCTGCCCAACAGATCGGCGGGCCCGCCGGGTGGGAACGGCACGACCATCCGAACCGGCTTCGATGGATATGAAGCCCCCTGAGCCAGCGCCACCGGCGAGGCAAAAAGGCTACTCAGTGTGAGTACCGCCACGGCGGTCAGGGAATAAATCTGTCTCATGGTTGAAAAAGCTCCCGATTAAATGACGACTAACGGTATGCGTTGAAAATCGAGTGCGCGCCGTTACGTTGAATGAGCAACACGTCGTAAGGATCGCGACGACCACCATAGACCGCGCCATCCATGCCGGGCGATCCGATGGGCATACCTGGAACTGCGAGGCCCAGCGCCGTAGGTTTATCGGAGAGCAACCGCTGGATATCGGCGGCGGGCACGTGGCCCTCAATCACATAGCCCTGCACCAGAGCCGTATGGCACGAGCCGAACTGCCTGGGCATTCCGAGACGCGAGCGGGCCGATGTATTGCCTTCGTCAAATACGATGGTCTCGAAGCCATTTTGCTGCAGGTGCTCGACCCAGTCTTTACAGCACCCGCAATTCGGATCTTTCCAGACCTGCACTGAGGGCTTGCCACGCCCGTGCGTCCAACTGGAAGCGCCTGCGAAGACACCCGCTAAAGCAAGCAACAACATCCGGCGGCGAGGTTCCGCGCGATCATCAAGGTATGGAGCGAGCTTCATACTGACCTGATTTTTAAGTTTGGCAATCAGGAGTTTAGCAATCAAACCCCGTCTGGACGGGATATTCCGCACCGCGCCGAGGATTCGTCACCCTGCGGCTTTAACCAGCATTAGCGCAGGGCAATTCAGGGTCCATCAGAATTCGCGCATAGCCGCCCGATGCCAGCTCGGGCGATGTCTATGCGGCAAGTGCGGCGTAGGGGCGTGCACGATGACCGGTATGTGTCGTTGAAACAAACACACCAGCTTAAGGCGAAGTGACTGCACCATGAAACGTCGCATCTTCCTTGCCCACACACTGGGTCTGGCCGCCAGCGCACTCGGATTCACTTTGGCAGGCATGGCCGGACGGTCATTTGCCGCGTCCGTTCAAAGTCATCGCGTCCTGGATCTCGAGCTGATTGATGCAGACCGACAAAGGCCCGTGCCCGTACGACTTTATCTGCCCGAACAGGCTAATCCTGCGCAGCCCGTGCCACTGGTCGTCTTCTCTCATGGCTTGGGCGGCTCGCGCCTGGGATATAGCTACCTGGCGAGCTATTGGGCCAACTCGGGTGTTGCCAGCCTGCACCCACAACATGTCGGCAGCGACAATAGCGTGTGGCGGGGCAACCCTCTGGAAATGGTGCAACGCCTGCAGTCGGCTGCGCGGGAGTCTGAAGCACTGGCGCGGGTGCTCGACCTGCGGTTCGCTCTCGATCACGTTCTTGCATCAGAGCATTCCCGACTGATTGACGCAGGGAACATTGCAGTGGCCGGGCACTCGTATGGTGCCAATACAGCCATGCTTATCGCCGGTGCGCGAGTTGCAAGCGCGGGTTCAGAGCCAAGCGATCTCAGGGACACGCGTATTCGCGCCGCGATTCTGATTTCGGCCCCGCCCATCCTGGGTCAGGGGCCCGCAGATCAGGTGCTCGGGCCGGTCAGTATTCCTACGCTGCACGTGACCAGCCTCGAAGATACGATCAACATCCCCGGCGATCGCAGCACCGTTGAGGACCGCATTGCGATTTTTGATGCAATGAACCGATCGCCCAGAACCTTGGCCGTGTTCAATACCGGCGGGCACAGCATCTTTACCGACCGTACCACGCGCAGCGGACCTGACATCAGCATGCGCATCAAGACTGCCACGCGCGAGCTTTCGATGCTTTTTCTGCAGCACTCACTGCTTGTCGGTGGTCGTACGACCAACAGCGAAAGAATCGATGCTCAGGCAGGGCTGAAATCAAGAATGGTCGCCCTGTCAGACGTGGCCGACGCCCGCCAGAACATGCACCACTGGCTCGAGCGACACAAAGACCTGCTAGACCGTTTTGTCCTGCCGAATGCCACAGCAACTTAACGGTTTAGATTCTGTTGAAACGAATCGAAGGTCGATGCCGTAGACGGAGTAAAATCCAAGAAATCCGCCACTCCCCATCGAGTACCGAAATGGCAGGACCTACCTTCAGCCTGAACAAAAGCCAGCTTTCGATACCCAGCGCCAATTCAGGTCCCATCTTCGAAGGAACACGGGAGGAGGCGCAGACGCTTCTGGTGGAACTGGCTAACCGGTTCGTCGGCAACCGAGGCGTCATCGTCAAGGGTAATTTTCGTCTGGTGATGAACGCCGACGGCGGCGCCACACTTAAGACGCGGCGATTCTGGCACTCGAACGCCAATGATGACGCCAACCGTTACATCGGATCATTGGCGCGTGTGGCCTACGGAAAACCTGCAGAGGCCGCGCTCTCAAACTATCTGGGCGACCGAAACACGCTGGGTTCGCACAGTTTTATCAAGATGGTGCAGCGCTGGCGTAACCTCTTCGTGGCTGAAGATCAGAGAACCGAGCAGGTCGATACCGCTCGCGTAAAGGACAATGCGCGGCTGCGCACGACATTCTTGAAAGAGAGGGGCGTTCTTGGACCTGCGAACGCTCAGATCGGCCCGCAGGCCCAAGCACAGCAGGACGACGATGAAGCGCAGGCCTCGCAGATTGAACGACAAGGCGCGCAGCCGATTCGGCAGCCCCCTCTGATCGTCGAAGAGCCGCCAAACGGCCAGCCGCCGCTGAATAGCCAGCCGCCAAACGGCCAGCAGTCGCTGTCTAGCCAGCCGCCGCTCCCCCAGCAGCCGTCCGATGTTCAGCATGCAGCAAATGCCCTCGGGGCTGTCGACCCCCAGAACCCTGCGCCGCTGGTCATACCCCAACAGGTTCAGAGCGCCCCCCCTGTTCAGGCGAAAGATCTCAAGCTCGGAAAGCTCCTTGGTTCGGGCAGCTTCGGCTCGGTCCACGAGGTGAGTATCGCGGACCAACCGGGATTCGTACTGAAGGCTCTTAAGGCTCCCATAGACCTGAGTCTGGTGGCGTTTGAGCGGCGCAATGGCAAACTAAGAGTCGGAGATACCCGAGGTCCCGCCCTTCAGGAATCGATGGCGGTCTACCTGCAAAGCCAAAAAAATCCGCAATGGAGCAGCGATCTCAAGGTCGCCGCTCCCACTCACTATCTCATTCGCCGCAAGCCTAAGGCCCATATCGAACTACTTACGACACAGCAGACCCACGCTCTGCTGAAGACGGCGCGTACTCAGGGAGTCGTCGTATCATGCCTCGGTCAGGTGATGGAAAAAGCGCCCGGAGAAAACCTGGGCGAATTAATCAAAACACGATCACTGACCGCAGACGACCACAAGGCCATCGCCCGCAGCATGATCACGACGCTTAAGAAACTTGCCGAACGAGGTTTCATCCATCGCGACATCAAACCCGACAACCTCTTTTACGACCGCGTAAGCGGCTCAGTGACGTTCATCGATACCGGGTTTCTTTACAAGATGCCGAAACCAGAGCGCGACGATCAGTTCGTGCGAACTAAATCGATCATGGGTACGCTCTACTACATGTCACCGGTGATGTTGTCCGGGCAGCCCTATGGTGCCGATATCGATCTGCATTCAACCGCCATGATCCTGTTGGAAACCGCCTACCCAGACCTGACCGCAGTCGCTCAGGGCTACCTCTGGTCGGTCAGAAAAAACCAGGCAGGCGAGCCTCACAAATTTGTAAAGGGCATACATGAGGCCTTTGGCTGGGCGCTGGATGATAGCCGCCAGCGACAGGCAGAAATCGAACCTTGGGTCACGGATATGACCAAGGCGCTGGCGTCTGGGGCAGCCCTCTCCCGAAAAGCTGTAACGGACTACATCCGAGCAATTGAACAGGTATTCCTGAGGGTGAATCGTCAGGATTTCGATGATGAAGCTCGACGTGGACTGGCGAATGTCCTTTTGTCGCTGGACCCCACACCCAATCCCGCCCGCCCAAGTGGCCTGGCACGAATTCAAACGGCGAATACCCAACTCAAGGCGGCGCTCGACCTGTATGTCGATCGGGAAAAGCAGGTATTACAGTTCGCCACCGACTTGAACGATCCGGGGTCGGTCGCCTCTGCCGCGATACGGTTTCTTTCTGATGCCAATACCCGGTTGAGCCCCTGGAAAACCCGGGCAACCACGGCGGCTCATCTAGACGGATTGCTGAAAGATCTTGACCCGCCGGGATTGCCAGTCGCAGTCGTTTGACGTCTTCCTACACCTTGAGAAAGCGATACAGCCATGGCCCCGTCATCGAACCTGAATCCGGACGCACTTGGTCTCATCTCCCGGTTCGCCCAGGCGCGGGGTATGCCCACCGAGCCGGCCAGCTCGGTAAGGGGGCTCGAATTTGAGTCGGAGTCCGGGCTGGTTGCCAGGGTGCGCCCCCACCCGCAGGACGAGGGCAGATTGATGATAGACATTGAGATCCTGACGCTCGAGGATGTCGTGCTTCAGGCGAATAACGATGCAGTGGTGGCCCTGCACCAGCTCAATTACGCAGCCCGTTTTGAACACGACTGGATGATTGTTATCGACGATGATTCAGTGCTGACGATAGGCACGTCACTCGATGTCGCCCACCTCGACGACAGCGCACTTGAATCTCATCTGGCTGAGGGCGTAGAACGGGCTCAGGCGCTGCACACTTTATGGCAGGAACTCGTCAGTTCGGCTGGCAATGCTCGCGACACGGGGCCTGTACTGACCACATCGCTGACAGACCCTATGATTAGGGCCTGATACCTATCCGTCATCGATTCGTGTTTCCTCGTTACGCGTGCAAGCCAGGCCAAGACATCGCCAACGCTGACCCTAAGATCGCGCCCGGTCGCTATGAATTCGTGGCGGCAACGCACGGCGTGCAATAACTGAAAGGTATGCTCGGCAAGCCTGCTAAACCGGTCTCGATCGACCAGATGGACAAGGCCGTTGCCCGACGCGGAACCGCTGCTCGATGATCGGCCTGGACACCGGCGGGCACAGTATCTTTACCGACCGAACCACGCGCAGCGGACCTGACATCAGCATGCGCATCAAGGCTGTCACGCGCGAGCTTTCGATGCTTTTTCTGAAGCAGTCTCTGCTTGTCGGTGATCACACGACCGACAGAGAAGGAGTCGATGCGCAAGCAGGACTGAAATCAAGAACGGCCACCCTGTCAGACGTAACCGACGCAAGCCACAACATGCGTCAGTGGCTCGAGCGACACAGCGACCTGTTAGACGGCTTCGTCCCGCCGAATGCCATAGCAACCTAACGTCTAAGGTCTTATGAATCGCTCCGCCCACGCGGTCGGGGCGCAGTACCGGTCCGCGCCGGGTACGACGGGTCGGATGCCTCAGGTGCGCAACATCGAATCGAGGTTTCGGCGTGGGCTTGGCCCACGCTGCTCGGCGGCGAACCCAACGCGCGAGAGCATCTGCAAGGTCTCACCCTTGGCGTCGAGCCCCAGGGTTCGGTGCACTGCCTCGCGCGGCCCGCGCATCTCGGGGAACTCCTGCAGTGCCTGAGACAGTGGGTGCATGTCCACGCCCGCGGCGGTGGCCAGCAGGTGGGTGCGCACGTAAGCGCGACCAGAGGCCACCTGCGTAGGACGCGTGTTGTCAGAGCTGGCCAGCCACAGGAAACCGCTGGCGGTTTCGAAGGGCACCCAACGCTCCATCACCCGCTTCAGGGAAGTACTGCCCTTCGCGGGCACCTCCATCGGATCGAACAGCCCGAACGTGTACAGCGCGCGCACCATTGGGCTGTTCAGACTGATGCCGTCGGGGTTTGCGGCGATGGCGCTTGGCCCGATGCGCATCAGGCGGGCCGATTCAAGCCAGGTGCGCGCCGTGATGGCCTCGATCTCGTAGGCCTCGCGTGTAATTGCGCGGATCTGCTGCATCGTTGTTCCATCCGTCACAACCCCGCTACGTAAGCCAAAGCGGCGGGCGGTCTCATCCCAGTTGCGCACGAGTTTCTCAGGCAGCGCGCGTCCGTTTGTATAGGCGGTCTTGCGCGTGTGCCGGCGCACGATGTGGGCGAATAAGGGGTCAACTGGCGCACTGCCGACCTCGCCCAGCACCAGGGTAGCCACGCGGCTGCCTTTGGGCAGCTCAGTATCGGCGGGTGCACCGCCCGGAAAGAGCTCGACCCGCACCGAGACGCCGCGCTGGGCGGCAGCGATCACGGCCAGCTCAAGAAAGGCGCCGCAGCCAATCAGGATTTGGCGGCCGAAGGGATCAGTCTCAGGCAACAGACGCTCACCATCACAGATCAGGTGGATACGCCCGGCTTCGCGCAGGTCGGCGATCCAGGGCTGGCGGTTATGCGGATTGGGCGCCAGCAGCGCATGAGCGAGCATGAAGCGCCTTATATCGGTCTCGCGATCGGGGCTGCGCCACGGCTGGACGGCAGCGTCTGGCAACTCGCTGCTGCAGCCGGCAAGTGAGCCTGTGGCTGCGAGTACAGCGCCGCCACCCACCAGCCGGATAAAGGACCGACGGCCTGTAACGACCTCAGCGCAGCCTTCAGAGTTCGGCTCTGAGGCATTAACGGAATTGCCGAGCTCCATGACTATCTCCAGCTTTTAGGACTTTTACAAGGCACCGATCAATCTAAGGTTTATGCTGGTATTTTGCGGAGCCTTCACAATCAAAACAATTGCTTGTATTTGAAGATCTGAGTTTCATTAATGAATATCGCATTCGACTGGTCTCTAGTACGTTCATTCCTGGCGGTGCTCGAGCAGGGTAGCCTTCTGGCTGCAGCGCGTCGGCTACGATCCAGCCAGCCCACCATCGGCCGGCATGTTGCAGAGCTTGAGTCGCAGCTGGGTCTGGTTCTGTTCGATCGAACGGGTCGGGGCCTGATACCCACCGAAGCTGCACTTCGTCTGGCCGACTCGGCACGGGCCATGCAAAGCGGGGCCGATCAGCTTGCACGCCATGCTGTGGGGGCTGATCGCTCTACCGCCGGGACAGTGCGCATCACTGCCAGTCAGCCCGTGGCATGCTTCGTCCTGCCGCCTCTTCTCGCGCAGATGCGACTGTCCCTACCAGAGGTTCAGATTGAGTTAGTGGCCAGCAATTCGGTGAGCAACCTTCTGCGGCGAGAAGCCGATATTGCTGTGCGTATGGTCCAACCCGAGCAAGCGACTCTCGTTGCTCGGCGGGTAGGAAAGGTGGCAATCAGAGCCTGTGCCCACCAGGATTACCTGCGTCGGCGTGGCATGCCGCGTCATGCATCCGATTTGCTTGAACACCATGTCATTGGCGGTGACCGCAACGATGAGACCCTTAAAGGTTTTGCCGCGGCTGGCCTCCCAGTCACGCGGGAACAGTTCGCATTTCGGACCGACGATTTGATCGTTACATGGCAGGCGGTACGGGCTGGGCTCGGAATCGGCTTTGTCAGCGAACACCTTATCCGGACCGATCCCGCTGTCGTACCGGTACTGCCGAAGCTCAAAATTGATCCATTGCCGGTCTGGCTGGCTGTTCACAAGGAGGTCCGAACCAGCAAACGGATCCGAGCGGTATACGACTTCCTGTCTGACACTTTACCGGGTGTAATTTAAGCCGCTCGTTCACCAAATCAACCGATGGTTCAAAAACCCTGGCTGTACGCCTGACGCTTTCTCTACATTGATCAGTGCTTGGTTCGAGCGCTCGCAGAAGACTCGTTCCAGCGTTCGATCAACTTCACTACCTGGAAAGCACTTCCATGAAATCTTTTCGCTTCTTTTCAGTGCTGGCTACTTCCGGCTTGATCATAGGCACGGCGGATAACGCCATGGCACAAGCCGAACCGCGCGGTTTGTATGCCACGGTTTATGCACAAGCGAGCAAACTCGGTTCGACAAGCTTCGATGAGGCCGGTAACGCGGGCTTTGGCTCGGGTCTGACGGCCAGGTTCGAAACCGGAGTGGGCTTTGGCGGCGATATCGGATTCCGTTACGGCAACGGGTGGGCATCTGAGCTTGAATGGAATTGGCGCCGCCATGATCTCAAGTCGCTCAAGCGCGGTGGATCAACCCTCGCATCAAGCGGAGACTTTGCTTCCAACATTATCTTCGTCAACGGCCTCCGGCGTTTCGTCGGTCAGGCGGGGGGTTGGACACCCTATGTGGGTGCAGGTCTTGGATGGGTTCAAGAAATCGATTTCGACATCAACTCGACCGGTACAGACCGCGCGTGGTCCAAACAAGGCAAGGTCGCCGTCCAGCTAATTGGTGGCGCCGAAATTCCGCTGGGCGATGCCTGGAAGCTGGCAGCAGATGTTCGCTTTCTACGCGTCGGCAACATTGAGTTACCGGCAGAAGAAGGAGTAACAGGTCGACTGAGCCAACCCCGCTATAACCCTGTCTCTGTCCAAGTGGGATTACGACGGGCGTTTTGATCAGCGCCAGCCTGCGAGGCACCGGATGGTGCGGGCACATCATCGTATCGGGCTGCGTCGCCGAAGCGTGCTACGGCATCGGCTTTTCGGCGCCGGCTGACAGGCACCTCACGGCCGTCGCTTAACTCACAGATAGCCGCCTCACCGCGTCGCCTCACGGCACGGACATGTCGCGCATGTACCCACCATGAGCGATGCACCCGCATGCCGGCACTGCCCTCAGCGTTTTCAACCTCTTGCAAACTACCCAGTACCAGCACTGAGCCCCGGGAGGTCCATACGCGCAGGTATTGAAGCTCAGACTTAACAGCGATCACATCCTCACCCAGTTCCCGAGGCAGGGCTGTCCGCCAATTCCGTTCAGCAGCCGCCTCAGTGCCGTTGAGGGCCCGCGACTCAGACTCACTTTCCGGCGGTTTGTTGACACTGCCGCTGGCCTTTTGAACCAATGGTGGAACCAAGCCCTGCAGGCGGGGCCAGGAGATCAACCCCCATGCCGCAATCACCGGGCCTGAGATATCGAGCCATTCATCGACCAGCGCAGCCCACCCGAATTTCTGCTGTTCGTCGATGGGATCATTCGTGTCGAAGGTTTCGGCAAAACCTAACACCTGCTGCATCAGACCCTCGCCAATCAGCCAGTAGAGCGGTGTCAGCACTGCCGCACCACAGAAACCACTCATCACAACAAGCGACCATAGAGGCATTCGACCCAGGTGGTCGATCCTGCTCATCAGGTACAGGGTTGTCTGAAGAACGATTAGACCGACTGAAATTTGCAATGCCCAAAAAAGCGACATCCATGGCCACGGGGCGCTAAATCCAGGGTCTGGCGCCAAAGTCATCACCAACGCCCAGAGCGCGCAGCCAGTCGCACCCAGATAAGCGATGATCGAAGTACCGTGAGTGGTCCTTGTCAATGTTTGCATGAGTCTATTTTTGCATGGGCTTTGATAGCCCCGTCAATGGATGATACGAGGGTTCAGACCCACCTACAAAATGCCACACAAGCCGGTGAAGATTCCTATGATCATGAAAGATTCGTCAAGATGCATTGATCAAATAGTGTATTCGTCCTCAAGCTGTCGTCCGAGATCTCGACGGGTCAATCGTGCGTCATAATTCCAGCGTCATGAACACGCTGTACGGGTCGGCCTGGTAGTCGCCAAATGGTCCGCAGCGCAAGAAGCCCACACTTTCATAAAGCTGATGAGCAGCGCTGAACGATTCTGGCGGACCGGTCTCCAGACTCAAGCGGTTATAGCCTCGCCGCCGCGCCTCAGCCATGATGTGCATAAGCACCGCGCGTCCAGCCCCCAGACGGCGCAGTGCCGCGGGCGTCCGCATGGACTTGATCTCGCCATGGGTGGGGGTCAGTTGCTTCAGGGCGCCGCACCCCAGTAGTTGATCACCGGCGCGAACTGACCAAAAAGTGATATCGGCGCTCTTGAGCCTCGAGACCTCCAGAGCGTGGACGCTTTCGGGTGGCGAGAGTTCATGCATGTTGCGCAAATGCTCCTCGAGCAGAGCGACAACATCGGGACGGCAGGGGTCGTCAATCTGAACATGCATGATCGCATCAACCGGTCAGCGGGTAGTCGTATCGAATATACACGTTGTATTGCGCCACTTTCTCATAGTGCATCGGGGCGATGGCGGGTTCAGAAACTTTGACCATTGCTGTATGCGAGTTTTAGATCAGTGCAGCGATTCCTCTTTGAATGCCGTTTTTTTCCTCGCCGTCGCAACGCTAGGAAATCGAGCCGTTGGGCATGTCCGTCTGCAAGACGAAGCACAAGCGCCACTGCCCACTGACGCGTATGCTGTGCTGGCCAAGTGAATTGCGCTTAAGCGCTTCAAACGGGTTACCCGACGGCACTCGCAGGGTCTATGCGCGCACCTACCGCGAAACCGAGGCCGAGCCGATCGACAGCGCAGCAGTAAATCGCTGGGTCGCAGTGATTCGGGAGTGCAGGGCGCAAATCATTGACGCGCTGAAAGTCAGCCCTGGCGAATAGTCGTCAGGACTTGTTGGGGGCTGAATAAGCCTTTGCGATACGTTGCGCCGCGGTCATGGCGCCAGTCATCGCCGACATGCTAATCAGTTCGGTGGCATCAACAGAAGAGAAGGCGCCACTTGCCATGACTACCATTGTCACAACAGACATCTGCTCTGCCGTACCTTCCACAATAACGACAACACTGCCTGACGAGGCCTCGTAATAAACTTCGTGCGCCTTGGCGCCTGCCGATGCAAACACGGCTTGAGCAGCGGCCCCACGGTCGCTTGGACTAGAAACCATTCCGCCAAATGCTGCATTTGAATAGCGTGCTCTCACGATGTACTTGGCCATGACAATCTCCTGTGCAAAGAACTCATGAAGACAATGAATAGCCTCAACACTCTACCTAGCATGCATGGCTGTCAATTTGATGCACATCACTGCTCCACCGCCTACAGCATGCCCACACACCCCTGGCGTTGGCGAAACGCTCATTCGTGCCTTCTCGCCATTCGTCTGTGCGAGTCACACCGTTGATGAAGCCCACGAACTTTAATTAAATGGGGCCCGGGCGACGAACGCTATTGCACGTCCGATTGAGCGTAGGGTTAGGCGGCACCCGTAACCTCGTGGCTGTAGACAATGAAGCCAAGGTGCTTCGCCACCTTGTCGTAAAGAAGCCGACCTGCCAAGTTTGTGACCTGCGTTTGCCAATACACGCGCTTAGCCCCAGTCTGGACCGCTTGCCGATAAACCCCCTCGATGAGTGCGCGGCCCACCCCTTGGCCACGAGCCGGCGGTGCCGTAAACAGGTCTTGCAGGTAGCAGACAGGCTCGACACGAGTAGTGCTGCGGTGAAACAGGTAGTGGGCCAGCCCGAGCAACTTCCCCTCGCTCTCTGCGACCAGCGCGAAGACGGGTTCGATCGGGTTAAAGAAGCGTGCCCATGTAACCGCCGTAACCTCTTCCGCTAGAGCGGTCGGACCCATACGCCCGTAGAAGGCGTTATAGCCATCCCATAGCGGGCGCCAGGCCTCGAGGTCGGTAGAAGCCACCGGCCGGATATTCAGTGCGTCATTGACGGGCATGCTGGAGTAGGGGTGAGGACGAGTGCAGCCTAACGTTAAATAGACAGCATCGCCAACAAGCTTACGCGGCCTAAATCAGCCGGCGAGCGGTCAGCGACAGACGTCGATCTTCCAGGCCTTTTGCGAGGTGAAGAAAGCGCTTGTCGCTTCCCTAGGACGGCACAGACTGTCCGATGTAAGCTGCCTAAACGCGGCTGGAAACCCGTCATGTTTGCCCCCCTCTATCGCCTCACCGTGAACCCTCGTAGATTACCAGCACTCCAGTTGCCATTTCGCGCAGAATCGCCGCGCGCAACTCACCGCGCCACCCCCCTCACCTTCTCAGCCGTTCAGTACGCTCCCAGCTCCAGCATTCCGAAGAGCAGCGGCATCATCGCCCCCAGGTCCATCTGCGGCACTCCGGACCGTATCTTGCCGCCCGGATTAGCGGGGTGGTCCACGTAGTCGCCCTGGTGCTAGCCCCGAGGCGATTGTTTAACTAACTCGCTCAGTTTTCAGATCCTTTTTTTTGGTGATGTCGGGGATTCGAACCCCCAACGGATTACTGCCGCCCTTGATGCGCGTGGCGCCACGCGCTACACTTAGCGGATGATTCGAAGCTTCGGGCACAAGGGCGTTGAACGCTTCTTTAAATCCGGCTCGCGTTCCGGGATCCAAGCCGCTCACGCCCCGCGCCTTGCTCGGCAACTGTCTGCGTTAGACGTGGCCACAAGGCCCGAAGACATGAACCGTCCCGGGTGGGACTGGCATCCCCTCAAGGGCGGCCTCTTCGGCCACTGGTCAGTCAGCGTGAACGGCAAATGGCGTCTGACTTT
>JBDLQY010000254.1:0-15646 GCA_039800325.1 Pseudomonadota bacterium
AGCGTCGATGGTGGCTCGGGAAGCGACATAATTTCCAGCACGTCTGGCAACAACACGCTGAAGGGCGGCGATGGTGCTGACCAGATCACGGGTGGCAGTGGGTCAGACATCATTTCGGGTGGCATCGGTAACGATGTGCTCAATGGAGGTGCCGGGACTGACGCGCTTGATTTAAGCGACGCCACGGGCGATATCACGCTGAGCTTTGCCGCTGCTTGGCCGGCCACCATCACTGATGTGACCACCGGTACAGACACCATCTCAAACTTCGAGGGCATTCTGGCTGGCAGCGGTAATGACGCCATCACCGGAAACACAGCCGACAACATCATCGGTGGTGGCCTGGGTAACGATACGCTCGATGGCGGGGCTGGAAACGACACCCTGTGGTACGGCTCTCGCGCGACAGCAGTCGTTATCGATGTTACGGCTATGACCGTCACGGCCGCAGGCGGTGAGATCGACCAGTTCAGCAATTTTGAAATTTTCGTCGGCGGTAGCGGGGCCGATACGATCGTTGGTGGAACGGGCAATGACAGCCTGACCGGTGCCAGCGGCAACGATTCGCTGTCCGGCAACAACGGTAACGATACGCTCAATGGCGATGCGGGTGATGACACGCTGATTGCCGGGGCGGGGTTCGATAGTCTGCTGGGAGGGGCAGGTAACGACCGCTTCCTGCTTGATTTCGATTCAAACGCCGATTCGGCCGATGGCGGCGACGGCTTCGACGTGCTGAGCTTTGAACAGGTGAGCACGGGCATCAACTTTGGTACGTTCTATCCGGGCTCTTCGTCTTACAACAGCGTGGCCGTTAACGGCACGAGTGATTACTACCTGTACATCGAGGGCTTGGTCGGCACCAGCGGCGCCGATACAGTGACGGCGAATTCGGCGATGAGCATCGACGGCTTCCTGGGTGACGACTCCCTGAGTGGTTCATCTGGTGCAGACACCCTGCTTGGTAACGCTGGTGACGACACGATCATCGCCAACGCTGGAGATGACAGCATCACCGGCGGTAGCGGTGCCGACTGGATAGAAGGTGGAGGCGGTCATGACGTGATCAGTGGTGAAGCTGGAAATGACTTCATCATGGGCGGTGCAGGTAACGACACGCTGGACGGCGGTGCGGGTCTTGATGTGCTCGACCTCACAGGTGTGTCTCAGGTAATCACGCTTGATCTATCGACCAGTTGGCAGGGTATACAAACCTTTACCGGTCTCGGCACCTACACGTTGAGTAATTTTGAAGGTGTTATCGGCGGCGGCAGTAATGATTCCATCACCGGATCTAGCGGCGATGACATCATCGGCGGTGGTTTGGGTAACGACACGTTGGTGGGCGGTGCCGGCAATGACATGCTGGTGGTAGCCCGTTCAAATGGTGCCGTCACGGTCAATCTCACCACCATGACCATGTCGGGCGAAAACACCGACGTGATCAGCGGCTTCGAGCATGTATACGGCTCGGGCTACGGTGATACGTTCACAGGTTCAGCCGATGCCAACTGGCTGATGGGTCGCGCCGGCAACGATACGCTGTCGGGCGGTGTCGGTAACGACACGCTTGACGGTGGAGTCGGTACCGACGTGGTTGATTTCAGTACTGCAAGCACGGCCCTGATCATCGATCTAAGCGCCAACATATCGGCGGCAGTTCTGGTTAGCGACGGCCTGGGCGGTACCGACAGCATCTTCAGTTTCGAGGGCCTCCGGGGCGGTGCCGGCAATGACAGTCTTACGGGCACCAGTGGCGATAATGCCCTCACCGGAAATGACGGCGATGACACCCTAGATGGCGGAAATGGTGCGGACGTCCTATCCGGAGGCAATGGCAACGACCTCTTCCTGGTCTTGCCGGACAGCTCTTCCGACTCCTATATCGGGGATGCGGGCCTGGACGTTCTGAGCTTTGTCGCCATGAGCACCGCGATATCCATTACTGACTTCAGATCCGGAGTTTCGTTCAACGTCTACATGGGTAATGCCTGGGACAGCCTGAATGGAATCGAGGGGCTCATCGGCGGCTCAGGTAACGACACCTTCACGGCTCTGGCTGGTTATTCGACGGGCGTCAGCTTTGACGGCGGTGCCGGTAATGACAGTCTGACTGGTGCCGATCGCAATGACACGCTGATTGGTGGTGCGGGTAATGATACTTTGCGCGGGGAGGCGGGTAACGATCGCATCGAAGATACCTCGGGCGATGACAGCATGCTGGGTGGCGTTGGCGATGACACCATCGTCAGCAATTCGTCCAGCTACTTCCAGCTGAGTGGTGATGCGGGTACCGATACTCTGGTGATTCAGTCAACCAGTGCTATCGACTTCAGCACGCTCGCGCATTCCATCACCAACATTGAGACGATGGACCTTGGCACGGGTAACCAGAACGTAACGCTAGACGCGGCTCGCGTGGCGGCTATGAGCGGCACGGCCAACGCAGGTATTACCAATGCAACCTACCGGACAGACGATACCCTGGTCGTTAACGGTACCGCAGGTGATGTGGTGAATCTGAAGACCGGTTGGACTGACACTAACGCCGACACCACCGTGACCGGATTTACAGACTCGTTCTCGGTGTATCAGGCCACAAACGGCACGGGCACGGTGTATGCAGTCATTGCCGACAGCGTCACACGTAATTTGGTCTGAGGTCAATCCACTGTGACGATGAAAAGCCCATGACGATTTCTGCTGATAGTCCGCGCAAGGACACGCGCCCCACCGCCGAACGCGGAGAATGGTTGCGTGCCGAGTTACGGCGCCTGCGCCCGGCCTACCGGCAGGCCATTGGTCTGGCACTGGTGATCAATCTGCTGGGTCTGCTGACGGCGATCTTCTCTCTGCAGGTGTATGACCGGGTGGTTGCCCACGCAGGCTACAACTCGCTGGTCGCGATGGTGTTGGGCATGGTGGTGGTTATTTTGGTGGATTATGGGCTGCGCACCGGCAGGGCTTTACTGCTTCAGCGCATGGGCGGCCACATTGAGGTGCATGTCGCCCGCGCCGTATTTGAGCGCCTGCTGCGCCTGCCCGCGGTCGAGCTTGAGCGTCGAAGCCCTGCCTTCTGGCAAAGCGTATTTCGCGACATTGAGCTGGTGCGATCCACCTGCTCAGGCGCCACCGCCATGTTGCTCATTGATTTGCCTTTTCTGTTGCTTTCGCTGGGTCTTATCGCCCTTATCGCCTGGCCAGTCTTTCCCATTTCAGTCGCGGCTGTGCTCGCCTTCATGGTTTTGGCCTGGTGGTCGGGGCGCTCAGTGGGGGGCCACGCTGAGCGCGAGAAGCAAAGGGTTATCAACCGCGACGTTGCCCTGGCAGAGCTGTCGGCAGCGCGCATGGCGTTGAAGTCCTTGGGCGCAGGCGATGCGGCTGCGCTGCGCTGGGAGCGGCAGTACGCGCAATGGATGGCTGAGTCACTCGAGCGCAGTCGCGAGTCGGATCGCTATCGCGATATGGCCAACTCGATGACCACCATCAATATGGTCGCCACCACCACGTATGGCGCTCTGGCTATTCTGAGTCAGTTGATGACGATGGGTGCGCTCATTGCCGCCAATATCTTGGCTGGCAAGTTGGTTGCGCCCCTAGTGCAACTGGTGGGCCAGTGGCGTTCATGGGGGCACTTCCTGGCGGCGCGTAAGCGGCTGGACGAACTCATGTCCATTCCACTTGAGCGTGAAACCAGCGGTATTCAGCTGGACAGACCTGCTGGCGTTCTGAAGCTGGACGCTATCGAGTTTTCTTATCCGGGCAGCAAGGCCAATCAAATTGACAAGCTGTCCGGGCAGTTTGGTCCTAAGGGCTTACATGCCATCATCGGTGCTAACGGCAGCGGAAAATCAACGCTTCTCAAATTACTGCGAGGCCTTTATGTGCCTAGCACGGGTCGCGTTCTGATGGATGATGCTGATATCGCACAGTTCTCTCAAAGGGATCTGTCACGCTGGATCGGCTACTTACCGCAGCAGGTACAGCTGGTGTCAGGTACGGTACGTGACAACATCGCGTTATCTGATCCTAGGGTCGATGATTTACAAGTCATTCGGGCGGCTACGTTGGCATGTGCGCACGATATGATCATCGATCTGCCCGATGGCTACGCCACTGAAATGGGCGAAGCGGGTCTTCGGTTCTCGGGCGGGCAGCGCAAGCGCATCGCGATCGCGCAAGCCTTGCTGCATGACCCCCCAGTGCTCTTGCTGGACGAGCCTACGTCCGATCTCGATCGTCACGCTGAGCAGGCTTTTATCGCGTCGCTGAAAAGTCTGGCTGCCGACCATACGGTGATCGTGGTCACGCACAGCCCCGCGCTACTCACGCAGTGCAACGGCATTCTGATTATGGAGAAAGGTCGCATCGCAGCAGCGGGCCCGGCAGCACAGTTGCTACCGCGTTTAGGTTTGGCTGCGGCAGTGTCATCGTCAGCAGGGGTAACGCGTCATGCAGCGTGATTCCAAACCATTAGACGAAGTGCTCAGGCAGCACGGTTCGGCGTTCTGGCGTCGCTGGGACGCCATGCTGCTGTTGTTTGTAGCCTTGATGGTGGGCTGGTCAGTGGTCGCTGAAGTTGATCGCGTGGTGACCGCACCTGGCAAGGTCATTCCCTTTGACAAGGTCAAAGTTATTCAGCACCTGGAAGGCGGCATCGTCAAGACAGTTTACGTGCGTGAGAATCAGCAGGTGAGAGAGGGCGAACCGCTGGTTGAGCTTGATCTCGCTACGGTCGGCTTTAACGTGGCTGAGATGAATGCACGTATGGCCGGCTTTAAGTTTGCGCAGATTCGTCTTGAGGCAGAGGCTACGGGTACCGAGCCACGTTGGCCGGCGACCTTGCCCGAGCGCGCAATGCGGGCGGTCGCAGATGCTGAGCGCTCGACCTATCAGGCGCGACGGGCTGAGCATGCCAATACCCTGTCTGCGATCGATGGTCAGGTTACACAGGGCCGGCAGCGGGTCGCTGAGCTACGGGCACGGCTTGCCTCGCTACGTTCGAGTCTGAGCATTGCCAAGCAAGAACTGCAGATCTCTGAAAACCTGGTGAAGGACAGGCTGGTCTCACAGCTTGAGCATTTTCAGCGCAAGAACGCTGTCGAGCGCCTGACTGGCGACATCGAGGCCACCACGCAGGCGATTCCCGGTGCCCAGGCGTCCATGGACGAGGCGCTCGCCCGTCGCCGCGAGGAAGAGTCGAAATTTCGCCGGCGTGCCACCGATGAGCGCAGCGAGCTTGAGCGCAAGATGGCCAGCCTCACTGAAGAGATCAATCGCGCGCAAGATCAAGAGCGGCGCGCCATCATTCGTGCGCCTATTGACGGCGTGGTGAAAAATGTTCGTTACCAGGCGTCGGGTAACGTCGTGAAGGCGGGCGAGCCCATTATGGAGGTAGTGCCCTCCAATGAGCGTCTGGTCATTGAGGTAAAGCTGAACCCGGTTGATCGAGGCTTCGTGGCCATCGATCAGCCTGCGCTGGTCAAGATATCGGCTTACGATTTTTTCCGCTTTGGCGGCCTGCAGGGCAGGGTGACTGGCATTGCGGCTGACACCGATGTTGGTCGCAACGATGATCAATACTACCGCATCATCATTGGCACTGAGCAGTCACATCTGGGTCCGGTCCCGGGTGTCATGCCTATCACGCCGGGTATGACCGGAGAGGTCGATATCAAAGTAGATACTCAATCGGTTTTCTGGGCGCTGCTCAGGCCCGTTTTAAAACTTAAACATGAAGCGTTTAGAGAAATTTGAGGATGTAATGAAGACGACCGTTCACAAGGAGAAGGTAATGCGCCCACGGCTGGTCAATAAACCACTGACGGTTCTACTGGGTGTACTGCTGTGTACCGCGGCGCAGGCTAACCCGCTTGAGTCAGAGTTGCGCAATGTGCTCGAGAGCCATCCCGGCATCAGGGCCGCTCGGCTAGCAATTGCGACTGCAGAGAACCGGGTCGAGGCTGCACGCGCCTCGCTATATCCGCGGGTTAATCTTAACGGTGACGCGGGGCGTGAGAAAGTTGACAGTGCGTCGTATCCGTTTGCCAATGGTGTTGTCAGTGGTTCTCGGAATGCGGCTAATCGCAGCGAGCTCGATCGCTCTCAAGCGGCCTTGAATATCGAGCAGAACCTTTGGAGTGGTGGCCGTCGTGAAGCTTCTATAGCGGTTGCGGTTACTGATAAAAATATTCAGGAACTTAACCTGGACGCACAAACCCAAGATGTTCTTCTAGAGGCCATCACAGCTTATCTGCAGGTCGCGCGATATCTAACGCTGATTCGTCTGGCTACGCTCAACCAGGAAACCACCGAGCGGCAGCTTGAACTCGAGCGCAAACGTGTTGATGGTGGAGGCGGTATCCAGGTGGATGTGCTGCAGGCCCGCACCCGTCTGCAAATCGTGCGTGAGCGCAAGGTATTTTATGAACAGGGCCTGCGCGATGTTGTTGCTAACTATGAGCAGGTGTTTCTTCGTCCGCCGAATCTGGATGTCATTCAAGATCTGCTGGGCTTTGACGATAAGATGCCGGCGTCATCGGTGGCTGCTACTGCCCGGGCGCTCGATCTAAATCCCCGTCTTAAGGTTGCTGCTCATCAGATCGAACGCGCTGGCGAGATGATCAATCTCGAGCGGGCTGGATTTTCGCCGTCATTAGATTTAGTAGCGGCACATACAAACGCTCGTAATGTTCAGCAGATCGCTCAGAAGGAAGAGACATCGGTTGTTCTGCGCATGAACTGGAATCTTTTTTCGGGTTTTGAAACCACATCGCGCGCTCGAGCGGCAGTCAACGAGCGAGAGGAGCAGCGCCAGCGCGAACTGGTCGTAAAGAACCGCGTAATCGAGATGATTCGTGTCAACTGGAATCAGGTCATCAATGGCAAAGAGAGGGTAGAACTGCTTGACAGTGCTGCAGGCATTGCCAGAGATGTTATGGAGGATCGCAAGCGATTACGTGACGCTGGCAAAGAGCCAGCATTAGCGGTGCTTGACTCAGAGGTCGAATACTATGGTGTATTAGCCAACAAGGTTAACGCCATCTTTGACACACGGATCAATAGCTATAAGCTTCTGTCTGCTATGGGTGAGCTGACCTCCAAGACCATGGGTCTGGACGGGCAGTTTCGCTTGCCGGTCAAGCCGCTGGTTGTCAGCCTGGAGACGATTGCGGCACCCATGAAGTAGATTGCCATTGTGGGCATGATGCCAAGACGCACGACTACGGGTTGGGGACTTGTTTTTCGAATCGATAGACTTAGGGCCATCGCGGCACTTGTGTTGGCTTACGTGTTTGCCGGCTGGCTTTCGCCTGCTCAAGCGCAGCCGGTAATCCCGCAGGACGGGGTTACCGAGCGAGGCTGGTTGTCAGATCCCAACGGTACCTTGACACCTGCTGAGGCGCTTTCGGGCGTTTGGACACTCTATGAGGGGTCTCTAGCGCGTGGTTTTACGAATTCCGTTACCTGGATTCGCTTGAAAATTGACCCTTCCCGAGTCGGTGTAGGGAGTTTTCAATCCGATCACCGTCTGATTCTCCGAATCATACCTTCGCGTCTCGATGACATCCGTGCCTGGCGGGTTGATCGCCTTGACGATCCCCCGATAACGGTTGGGGATAAGATCGCCCCGGCGGGCCTGCAGCAGGGGCTGTTGAATCACGCCGTGGTCTTTAACGAAGTTGTGACACCCATTGAAGTTTTGCTCAGACTTCAGACCAAGGGTAACCACAGCATGCACATCGAGGCATGGCGGTGGGACGAGGCCAGCCGGCTTTTGACCCGTGATGCGAACCTGGTGACAGGTTACCTGGTGTTTACTGTGATGGTGATCATATAGGCGGTGGCGACGTATTTGCAGGAACGATCCACCGTGCTGTCGCTGTTTTTCTTGCATCAGTTAAGTGCGCTTTTTGTTGCACTCACGCTCCTAGGTGTTTGGCGTATGTATGCGCCTGGTGGGTTAGCCCCTCTGGGAAATAGCCTGACCTCCTATGCGATTCCTTTCAGCGCGATCGTGACCATCTTATTTCATGCGCGTCTGCTTACCGATTTAGGTGCCCGATCAAATGATGTACGAACTTTTGCTGCCGGCGCGGCACTCCCTGCGCTTGGGATTTTACTGGTCGCGTTAGGCTTTGAGCAGATTGGACTTTTCATCACCCACCTGGCTATTGCCGTGTTCATGATCTTCACGATCTTCATCGCTGTTCGTCTTAATCGCGATTCGCTACCTGTCTCACGTTGGCGTCGCCCTTTGATAGTCGCCGCATATATCGTCATGACGGCATCGATGGCACCGCAATGGATGCGGGTGTTGGGGGTTCTTCCAGCAGGCATCTGGAGCTTCAGCGCATACTTTTTCTATGGTGTCGTGAGTGCAGTCTTGATGACGAGCCTGCTAATTTTGCGAGCGCGCGAAGTGGATCGACAACGTCAACTGAGCGAGCTAGCCCTCGGCGAAGCAAAGCGCGAGAGTGAGCTACAGCGAGCTCGGGCCCTGGAGCAAGGTGATTTGATCGCCATGCTCACCCATGAGTTGAAGACCCCTCTGTCCGTCGTAGCCCTGGCGCTTGGACAATCCGGGCGGCAGCCTGCCATTCAAGAGCGCGCAGCGCTTGCTGTTGAGAATATGCGAGAAGTTATCGATCGCTGCGCTTTGACCGCGCGCGTTGATGAAGATGTCGTGCATCGTTCGCTCAAACTTAAGATTCAATCCGTCCGTATTGACCAGGTACTGCAGGAGGCTGCAAGTGCACAGCCTCAAGTCGCACGAATTAAAGGCACACTAGGCACCACCATCCCTGAATGCATGACTGACCGTACGATCGTTTATGCAGTGATCAGTAATCTGATCGATAACGCCATCAAGTATTCGCCGCCTGATAGCGCACTACAGGTACATGCGATGAGTTCCAGTATGAATGGCCGACCGGGCGTAATAGTCCGAGTCATTAACCAGGTGGTCGAGCAAGGTAGGCCTGACCCCAGCCTTGTGTTTGAAAAATACTATCGCGGAGCGCGCGCTCGTCATCGATCGGGGTCTGGTCTTGGGCTATACCTTTCAAAGAGTCTTGCTCAGAGGTTAGGGGGAGAGCTTTCTATGAGCATCCCGGACGAATCCAATGTCTGCTTCGAGCTTTGGATACCCGTGACGAGTACCGCGGCGTCTGACTGACTTTAAATTCACTGTGCCAGGTGGGCGCGGCCTTAAACCAATTCAAGATTCACGCAAAGCTGATAGCCCGAGTTTCGTAGGGCCTTGAGGGAATCTGACGGGTATCCAGCCTGAATCAGTTTGCCGCGCAGCCGAGTCATGCGTACGGGCAAGTTACCCAGTGCAGCCTCGGAAGTATCTTCGCCGGTTGCCTGGAGAAGTTGCCAGGACTGTAGCCGTTGGCCTGGTGCGCGAGCGAGGGCTGCTAGTAAAGCGCCCTCGACTGCGTTGATCGAAACAGTTGCCGAGTGGCTGGAAAGCTGTAAGGTCTGTATGTTGAGTTGCAGCAGCGCGGATCGGTCCCTGGCATCTTCAACAGTGTCGTTTTGAATTTGCCTGGCAAGTGCTCCCACAGCCGCGAGCAATTCTCGTTCGGACACCGGTTTAGGTAGATAGAGATCGGCGCCCATTTCGTATCCACGCACCCGTTCATCGACCGCCGTGCGCGTGGTCATCATAACGACCCTTAGCCTTGGCTGTACCCGCTTGAGCCGAGCTGCAAGGCTAAGCCCGTCCTCACCCGGCAGGTTCAGGTCAAGCAGCAGCAGATCTAGGGTTTCCGCGACCGTTGAATCGTCGGTGTCCTCGGCGCACGAGAATGCGGTGACCAAATGACCGAGCGAACCCAGCACCTCTGCCAGTGAGTTTCGAAGGTCATCGTTATCTTCGACGATGCCAATTCGCAGGTTCTTTTCCATCGCTGAAAGGTGTACTCGGTGCGTCTGAACGGTATCTCATCTCGCTACACCGAACGCAGCGTAGTTTGATTCGAGCTTATTTGAAACGACTAAACGCCGAAGGTACAAGCCGCGCTGGCAAGAAAGATTGCCAAAAATTGCGGTAAGGGGCACCCCGTCTTCGTGCATAACCGGTTTCCGGCTGGCGGCACCGGGGAGCACCGAGAATAAACGGTGGACCTCGGCGAATGATCAACAAGCAGTCCTCCTTGAGTTTTTGCAATATTTCGCAATCTTTTTGGTCATCTCTGATCGCATGATCCAGCGGTTGCGCCGTCGGCCGGATGAGAGCTTGCGCCTGGGCAGATTGCCACAGGGAAGGGGGGTCAATCGTGTTCAAACAAGGAGTTCCGAGTCGGGTCTTAGTACGCGCCGGTCGGCGGGTATGGTTTGCCCCATACAGCTTTCTGATTTGGTGCTGTGTGACTGCCGTGACGGCTTCGGCCGCCGAAACGCCGCCCGGCAGGCCCGAGCCTTTGAGGCTTGAAGAACTGGTAAGCCGCCTGCGTGAGGTCAACAAAGATATCCTGATCAAGCGGGCTGAACGCGACATTGCCGCGACCGGTATCGATCGCGCGGCTGCGGCGTTCCAGCCCATAGGCAAGCTCGGCGCCACCCGCAGCCGAAACAACCAGCCCAACACGTATGAAGAGGCACTGGCCCGCTCGCTGTCATCGTACTACCTGCGCGACGGTAATGACTACTCGGCTGGCGTGACCCAGTTGCTGGCGACCGGCGCACGGCTTGAAGTCGGTTCAACGCTTTCTGACTTCGTTACAAACATCAACCAGATGGCCTCGGGGCGGCCGCCAGGTGCACGAGATAACAGGGCGAATTGGGCAGTTACGCTGGTGCAGCCGCTTGCCCGCGATGGAGGTACCGAGGTTACCAGCGCGCGTGGCCGGGTGGCGGATCTTGACTTGGCTGTGGCTGATCATAACCGGCTTGAGGGTGAGTCTGTCGCAGTGGCGAGCGCAATCATGGGCTACTACGAGTTGGTGCTTGCCCAGCATCGGGTATCGGCCGCTCAGGAAAAGGTGGAGACCGCCAGGGGGCTGGTGGTGCAGGCGCGAGAGCTCGCTCGCAAGGGGCTGCTGCCTGAGACCGAAGTGTGGGATGTCCAGAACACGGTATCGCGCTATCTGGCCAGTCTGGATGAGGCAAGGCAGGGTGTACTGGAACTTCAGGATCGACTCAATACCCTTTTACTGGCCAACGCTCTGCAGGATTCCAAACGCTGGCAGGCGGTCGATCCGCTACCTGAGATACCAAGCCAACTGACGGATGCCGGTCTGGATGAAGCGTATAGGCGTGCCCTCGAGTCCCGGCAGGATTTTCAAAAACTCAGAAAGCAGCTCGAGCGCGAGGGTGTTCAGCTTACGTATGTAACCAACCAGGCGCAGCATAGGCTGGATATGACGGCATCCTACGGGTTGGGTGGTTTGGCCTACTCAGCCGGCACAGCCTACGACCAGACCCTGCGCACCAACTACCCGCGCTGGAGTATCGGCCTGCAACTTGAAATCCCGATCGGAAAAAACCTGGAGGGACAGGCCAATCTGGCCGCCGCTGCCATAAGGCGCGAGAACGCGTTGCTTGAACTTAAGGCGCTTGAGGTGCAGATCGCCAACGATCTGCATACCAGTGTGAACATGATGAGCAGTGCGGTGCGCCGTTGGGTGCAGTGGCAGGAAGTGGCCAAGCGCGAGCAGCAGCAGGTTGAGTTCGAGCGGCAGCGCTTTGCGGCTGGGCGTGTTGCCACGCGCGAGATTCTCATGCGCGAAGAGAGAGCCGTGAATGCCCGGCTAACGCTCATAGAGCAGCAAGCCACGTATGCCCGGGCTCGGGTTGTTTTTGAATCGGCGCAGGGCACCTTGCTGCAGCGCTGGTCCCGATGAAACGAGCTGCGACATCACGAGGCTACCGAATCGGCTGTATTGCCGTTGGCGGTTTGCTCGTGATTTCACTGACGGCGCTCGCGCAGACCCCTAGGCAGGGGTCGCCTGTGGCCGGGTTACCGGCAGCCGCCATGGGCGTCGATAACAGCGGATTGGGTTTCACCCGAGCCTATCGGGAAGTCAAGCTCAGCCTATCGGTTGCGGGTCGGATTGAAAAGGTGCTGGTTGAAGAAGGCAGCCGGATACGCGAAGGTCAATTGCTGCTATACCTCGATCGCTCGCTTGAAGAACTCGAAGTACAGCGCCGCAGGTTGCAGTTCGAGGACCGCGCCCGGCTCGAGGAGCTCAAGCAGCGCGAGCTGACCCTGGCCAAACAGGTACGGTCTCTGAAGGAGCTGCTGCCTGGCGGTATGGTGCCCCGTAAACAGGTTGAAGACGAAGAGTTGAGCCTGGGCAGCGTGATTGCTGAGCGCAAGACCATTGAGGCGACCAAACTGCGCGAGCGTGTCGAACTCTCGCTGGCTGAAGAGGCCTTCCAGCGTCGACATCTGCGATCACCGCTCAATGGTATCGTGACGAAGGTTGAGTTCTATGCGGGTGAGAGCATCGAACCCCACGCCACTGTGATGTGGGTGGTGGATGTCAGCCGGGTGCGATTCATGGGCACAGTGCGGGCGCAGCCTGGACTTAGTCTCAAGGTGGGGACGCCCGTTCGGCTTGAGTTGGGTCTGGATGGTCAGATGGGTGTTCGCGAGGCCAGGCTGGTGTACGTATCACCAGTCATTGACGCTGCGAGCGGCCGAATCGATGTGATCGCTGAATTCGATAACGCCGATGGCTCGGTCCGACCGGGTATCAGCGGTCGGATCTCGTTCTGAGGAGCCGCAGCCTTGACCAGCGACTCCCGGCAGACTGTCTCCAAGCAGACCACGCGCACTCACGAGGGCGCTGCAGCTTGGGATTCCCTCGCACAGTTCGACGGACCGATTCAGGCATTTTGGGAACGCTTTCTGAAAGCTGCGGGACAAAGCCTTCCTGCACGGCGCGTCGTACTCCTGAGTGCCAGCGTGGGCACGCCGTGGACGGCTCTGGCGCAATGGCCAGGGGATGCGCAGGAGGCAAACGGCGACGCCCAGGCGGTGCTTCAGATGACACCGCGCCTGGTGGGTGATGCGCCCGTCCTGGGTGTGTTGCCGGACGGTGATCAGATCCTGGGCTTACGCCTGCCCCACGGTAAATTGGGGCCGCAACAAGTCGCGGCTGTTGTTGCCTTCGTATCACCACCCGTTGATCTCAGCCGGCACGACCTTACGCCCTGGGCGGCGCAGGCGATTGCAGCCACACGTCGTTATGCGCAATCGGCTAACGAAGATGCGGTGGACGCTCATTACCCGGCGCAAGAATCCCCCCTTGATTCCAAGGCCCAGCGACTCTTCGAGATTCTGCAGCTGTCCGTCCACTTGTCTCGGCAGACGCGGGCACTTCGCATGGTCTATGAGTTGTGCAATGCGTTGGCCGCTCGATTTGACGCCGATCGCGTCTCTCTGGGCTGGTTCGATGAGCCCTATGCTCGACTCGCTGCGGTCAGTCATATCGAGAAATTCGACCGATTATCGGCAACCAGCCGGGCGCTGGAGAGCGCCATGGAGGAAGCAGCTGATCAGGCGGTGACAGTGCTGTATCCCTCGGCGTCTGAAGCACGTTCGGTATGTCGTGCGCATGAGTCGTATGCATTGATGCAGGGCGTCAGCGCAGTGCTGAGTGTGCCGCTTATGGACGGCTCTCGAGTCCGCGGCGTGCTGTGCCTCGAGCGGCGCCAGGGAAGCTGGAGCGATGAAGATATCTGGGAACTTGAACTCACCGCGCAGCTGGTCGCGCGGCCGCTCGCCGACCTTCGCGAGCGCGATCGATGGTGGGGTGCGCGGGTCTGGTCAGCCGTCAAGCGATTACCCCGTCTCGCCGCGAACCCCAAACATAGCGCCTGGAAGCTTGCAGGCGGCATCACGGCGCTGACTTTAATTGCGCTTTGTTTTATCCCCTGGACCTATCGGGTGGATGCGACGATCACGATCCGCAGCAAGGATGTGTTGTTTATCCCAGCGCCCTTTGATGGGTACCTCGGACAGGTACAGGTCGAAGTGGGCGACCTGGTTAAGGCAGGACAGGTACTGGTTCGGCTTGATACCCGCGAGCTGGCTCTGGAGGCGGCGATGGCTGAGGCCGATCTGGTGCGGTATCGGCGCGAGGCCGAGAAAGCGCAGGCCACCCGGCAGCTTGCAGAGATGGAAGTCAATCTGGCCCGTCTTGATCAGTCAGCATCGCGCTTGGCGCTGGTGCGACATCAGCTTGCCAATGCCGAGGTGATTGCGCCGCACGCCGGCATCGTGATCGAGGGCGAATTAAAGAAAAATCTGGGCGCTCCGCTGCGTAAAGGCGACCTGTTACTCAAGCTCGCGCAGGTCGATCAGACCTATCTCGAGCTCCAGGTTGATCAGGTTGATGTGCATGAGGTCAATGTCGGTACTCGAGGTGAATTCGCCCTGGTAGGCCGCCCCGACCAGCGCTTTCCGATCGTCATGAGCCGCCTCGATCCGGCCTCGGTGCTTCGCGAGGGCCGCAACGTATTCCTGGCTCGCGCCGAGATTCAGCAGGAGAGCCCCAACTGGTGGCGACCTGGAATGGGCGGCACGGCGCGTCTGGAGGTTGGCGAACGCCCGCTCATCTGGGTGCTCACGCACCGCACCGTACGCACACTACGCGAATGGTTCTGGATATGACGCAGGGCGACGCAAGCGGGCGCACCTACAGCGGCGCCTGGCATCTGGTGTCGGGCGTGCGTGCATGCCTTCGAAGCAGCGTACGTGCGCATCGCCAGAATTTTCGTGGTGAAGAATGGGTGGTGCTTCGCGATAGCCTCGCAAGCGATTTCTTTCGAGTGACTGTGCCGGCCTATGCATTTCTGTCGCGTATGGAAACCCGACTTACGCTCGATGAAGTCTGGAATGAGCTGATTGAATCAGACCCCGAAGGAACGCTGACGCAGGAAGAAGTCGTAGAACTACTTTCCCAGTTGCAGATGTCAAACCTGCTGCAGTTTGATCGCGGCACTGCAGCGGCAAGTTTGTTTGAGCGATATCGCAAGCGTCGGGGGCGCGAAATCAAGGCGGCACTGGTCGCCTTCTGGTCAATCAAAATTCCCTTGCTCGACCCCGACCGCGCGCTTGATAAGGCGCTGCCAGTCATTCGCCTTCTGTTTGGACCGGTCGGCGCCATCGCCTATATCGCGCTGATTCTGTTGGGTGTCAAAGCGGTTATTGATGAGTCGGACAAGCTCTTTAGCCAGTCTGCTGGCGTGCTTGCGCCCGGTAACCTGGGGCTGCTGTATGTCGGCCTGATCCTTGCCAAACTGGTTCATGAAGTCGGGCATGCGGCTGCGTGTAAGCGCTATGGGGGCGAGGTTCACCGCATGGGCGTCATGCTGATTCTGCTGGCGCCGCTGCCCTATATGGACGCCACCTCAAGTTGGGGCTTTAGAAGTCGTGTGCAACGCCTGATGGTGGGTGCCTCCGGCGTGGTGTGCGAGCTGGCCGTGGCGGCGGTGGCTGCGCTGATCTGGGCCCATACCGCGCCGGGTCTTATCAACTCGCTGGCCTACAACGTGATCTTCGTGGCGAGCGTCACCACGCTGCTCTTTAACCTCAACCCTCTGATGCGCTTTGACGGCTACCACATGCTGGTGGACTGGCTGGATGTGCCGAATCTTTACCAGCGCTCGCGCGAGCAGTTGAAGTATC
>JBDLQY010000255.1:0-5888 GCA_039800325.1 Pseudomonadota bacterium
TTCGCTGGTGGCGGGTGCTGGTGGTGCAGGCTTGCAGGTTGTGCCAGCCGATTCGTCAACGCCGGTCAGTATTGGCGTTGGTACGGCTTCGCCCGCGCAGTCGACGGCCAATACGGCCTCGCTGAACCTGGATCTCTCCGGGCTTGCCGGCAAGAGCCTTCCTGTACTGGTTATTGGTGGTGATGGTGGAACCAATCCCATCGCGCTGAACGGTGGCGGTGTTGGCCTGAGTATCGATGCATCACTGGTGGTCAAGGCCCAGGGTAAAGGTGGGCGGGTTGATGTTGCCGGTACGGTTCAGGCTCAATCGATTGAAATTCACGGACCCGGTCAAACCACCTCGTTTGCCGATGAAACCAAGCTCATCATGGACGAGCTGGTGCTTATCGACGACTCCGTACGTGCTCAGGGAACGGTCAATATCGTGGCGGGGGCTGACTCGCTTACGCCCGCTGATCTCACCATTACCGGACGTGTCAACGGGACCACAGGTCTCGATGATGTGCTCACGCTGCAGACCAATGGCGGTAGCGTCCGCATCATGGGTGCCGTGGGTAACGGCGTGGGCGCGGTGACGGTTACCTCCGAGGGCGCTGGCTATGCGGACGGCACCTATGAAGACATTGATCTTCTGGGCGGCAGCGGAACAGGTGCGGTGGGGCGCTTTACCGTCAGTGGCGGCAAGGTCACCTCTTTCGCGATGACCGCGACCGGATCGGGTTATCGGGTGGGCGACGAACTTCGGGTGGCGCGTTCAAGTCTGGGAGCGCTGTCGGCCCGGGGCGTGGTTGCCTTTGGCGCCCGAGTTGATGCGCTGATGTCGCTTGAGGGGCTTAACATCAAGGGCGCTGGAGACCTCATCTTTGAAGACAAGGTCTACGTCGATGGCGACCTTGTCATTGAGGCCAGTGGCAACGTCACCTTCCTCGATCAGTTAGTACTTATGAACGGTGGCAGGCTCATCATCGAAGGCGCCGCTGAGCTTTATGTCAACAACAGCATCGGCTTCGAAAAAGGTAGTGCCCCGCAGAAAGGCTCGCTGAGCTTTACGGGCGCTGATGGTGGCGCCACCGTCACCTTGGCCACCGGTGCGGCGGTAGGCGAGATCGACCACAGTCAGGGTAAACGAACGGTTAATCGCGTGTCGATGACCGGTGTGAACGAACTCAGCCTTGCGCCCGCGAAGGCGACAGAGCGATTCGATCTGCTCGTCGACGGTGGTGCAATGACGCTCTCTGCGCCCATTGGCCAGAATGTCATGAGTTTTGTGCTGAATCGTCTGGTCTTCAATGCCGATTCAGTGGCTACGCCCGATGCGCGTACCACCATGGTGTTTGACGTCGATGAGCTTCGCCTTCGAACCACGGGGGACTTCGGCTCGGCCGCTACGCCAGTGGCGCTGACCGCTTCCCGCATCGACATCAAATCGACACAGGGCAATCTGTACGCCACGGTGCCGGCTGACGTGACGGTGCTTCGCTATGAGGCAGGTACTGAAAAAACGGCCAGCCTCAGCTCGCTGGCGGGATCGATCTACCTGGCGGCTGATGCGCCGGTTTCGGGTGCCGACATCGTCCTGCAGGCGCCTTTGGGGATGTTGTCCTCGGCCTCCGGGGCGAAAGTGTCCGGCGGGCAATTAACGGTCAATGTGGGCGCTGGTGTAGCGGCAAGCGGTACGCCGCTGGTCGTTGAAGTTGATCGCTTATCGGCCAGCACAACGAGCGGTAGCATCGTGATCAGCGAGGCCAATAACGTCACCCTGGTGGCGCCTGGCCTGCGCGTGGGATCAGGCAGCGGCGAAGTGATCTTGAACGCGGGCGGTGCTGTTGGCGTGTCGCCTGGTGCATCGGTCGCGACGCCCGAGGGCCTGGTGACGATTCGGGCGGTTGGCAGCGTCGGCTCTGCTGAGCAGCCACTAGCAGTTTCGGCCAAGCGCATCGACTTCAAGTCGGCCGGCGGAGACCTGTTCACCCAGGCGAATGCCGATCTCGCGTTGGCACGTTATGAGGCTGGGCCTAAGGGCACTGCCAGCGTTTTGGTCAATGCTGGATCCATCAGTCTGGAGCCCAACGCATCGGTCACTGGCGACAGCATCTTCCTGCAGGCACCGGTGGGCAGTCTCAACAACGCGCCGGGTGCAAACTTAAAGGGCGGTCAACTCAGCATTGTGGCGGGTAAGGGTGCGGGCGATGGCGCCGTACCCTTGGCAACCCAGGTCGATCGCTTGTCAGCGGTCACTGACACGGGCGGTATCTTCATCAACGAAGCTGACAGTGTCAATGTGATCCCACCCGGCATCCGTGTCGGCTCAGGTAGCGGTTCAGTATCGGTGAAGGCGGGTGGCGATCTGCGGATGATTCCACCAGCCGTAGTCGGTACAGCGGGTGGGCCGGTCAGTCTGTCGGCGACGGGCGATGTAGGCGTATCGCAGATTGACAGCGTCAGCGGACCCATCCGTATTGATTCGGGTGGTGCGATTTACGACAGTACGGGTGGGACCGCAGTGACCAATTTGCGGACCCTGAGCAGCCTCACGCTGAATGCGGTAAACGGTATCGGTGGATTCGCGGGCGATGACCTTACCGTGGCGGCGGGCACGATCGAAGCCTTTAACGCCAAGAGTGGGCACATCGTTTTGTCGTCCAATCAAAATATGAAGCCAGGCACCAGTGGCATCCGCAACGAGGCATCTGATGGCTATGTGGCGCTCTTCTCCGGCAGTGGTCGAGTTGAGTCTGGCATCGTCACCTCGGCCAGTGGTCGCTTAGTAATGCTCTCCGGGCGCACGGGTCTGTCCGAGAAGGATGCCGCCGCCGCTATGGCAGCCATCAGCGTTATTGGGGCTATGTCGCTGGGCTCTGGCGGTTCGACGACAGGCTTTGGATCGTCCTCGACTTTCATGGCAGGCTCGGGAGGTGCTGGCGCGGCAACGGGTTTCGGGGCCACAGCGTCAAACTTATCCTCGCTGTCGAGCGCGTTCACGCCGTTGTCGGCGCCAGTCGCTTCTGCGCCCAGTCTGTCCAGCACCGTCACGCTGAGCAGTTCACCCGCGGCCGGCGTTATCGTGGCGGGTCGTGCAGTCGGTACCAGCGAAAGCGCCACCTCGGTCCTGGCAGGGGCCGTTGGTTCAGACCGCAGTGCTAATGCCCCGGTCGGTCAGGGTGTTGCAGCCGTCGTGTCTCGAAGCGTGGCTGGAGACTCCATCGGCGTCGGCGCTGTGGTGGGACGATCGACCTCGCTGATGCTCGATGCTGCGATCAAAGTGCTGGATTCGGCTCCGCGACTGTCTGCTGCTGGATCGTCAACGATCAGCGACCTCTTGAACAGCTCGCCGACCGTACGTCAGGAGTCGATGCGCCTGCGTGAGTCCGGTGAGACCCCGTCCAGCGCTCCGGGTCTTGCGCCGGCGACGGCGCCGACGTCACCGGCATCGTCTGCGCCGGCCACGCCCTCGGCAGCACCTCTGCCGCTTCCGAGCCAGCCAGCCACCGGATCCTCGGTTGCGCCAGTGACGCCAGCCGCACCAATACCGGGCACCACACCAGGCACACAGGGCGTGCCGATGCCGGGCACCGAGGGCGATGGTGCTGCTGGCCGTGACGGCGATCGCAGACCGCAGCCTGATGCCGCGGCACCTGCACAAGGCGGGCCGGCAGGGGCAACGCCAGCGGGTAGTCAGGGTGGTACTCAGGGTAGGGAAGCTGGTAGCACTGGCGGTGGCGAGACCAGCAGCACGCCGGCTCCAGGCTCTTCGCTGTCGGTGCCGACCCTGGCGGTCGAGCAGGGAAGCTTGTGGTCGCGCTTGTCACGCTGGCTGGCGCCCGAGCAGGCTCAGGCTCAAGCGGCGGTGGTCGTTGAAAACCCGCCAGCCCAGGCCGAGTCAGCGCAGGCGCAGCAGCCGGCGGAGGGAGCAGCGATGGCGACGGGGCCGGTGCAGGCAGCGGGGCCGGGCAGTGAATCGGTGTCTGATAAGGGTCAGTCCGCCTGAAGGCGGACGCCCGATGATGCGGAGACCATCGCCGAAGGACAGGGTGCGATCGCCCTGTCCTTCGAGTTATTGGTGCGCAAGAGCCTGCCTTACGACTAGGTACAGCAGAAGGATATGTCTAAGCGCAGGCCGGTTGATCAGGCAGTCAGCAAGCGCCGTGCAAGAAGCGATTGCATGTCACGCCGGCCGTCGGCAATTATGAACACCACGACGTCGCACCCCATCACCCGATAGATGAGGCGATAGGGCTTGAAGAACACCTGACGGTAGTCCTTGATTCCGAGATCGAGCAACTCTCTTGGGTAAGTGCCGCGCTCCGGCATGACAGCGAGTTGCCCTGCCGTGGCCATCAGACGGTCCAGAACATGATCGGCGCTTGCGGGGTCATCGAAATCGGCGATGTAAGCGTAGATCGCCTCCAAATTCTGCTCAGCCCCTTCGGTGAGCAGGATGTTGTACTTGGATGTCATCTGGCCATGGCTTTCTTGGCCTTGAGCCGGGCCACCACGTCAGATAGCGGCTCGACCTTGCCTGAGGCCACTTCCTGTTGTCCCAAGGCCAGAACTTTCAGCAAGGCCAAGGTTTCCTGCGTGGCCTCGTAGCTGGCCACATCCTGCAAAACCGCCTTGGCCTCACCATTCTGGGTGATGACCATCGGCTCGCGTTTCTCGCTGAGCGTGGCCAAAATCTCCGCCGCATTGGCCTTGAGGTAACTGATGGGTTTGACTTGTGATGAATAGCGCATGGATCCTCCAGGTGGACTGAATATAGTCCGCAAAAGGTCCTGCGGCAAGGCCGTCCCACGCACCGCCGCCCATCCCCTTGTGTTTGTTTGGCAAACGACGGACAAAAAAAGGCTCTTCATCATTAAGGGGGGACAACGGCATTCATTAAACTTGTTTTTGCGAAGAACAGGCTTAATGGAGGTAACGCCGATGTCCCCGGTTGATTCTATCTTAGGGTTGCCTGGCGTAGAGGTCGTCAGAGTCGAGCGCAGGCGCAGCATTCACGTGTGGGCCCAGCCCGCCGAAAGACCTACCTGCGTCCACTGCAACGGTAGCGATCTTCGAATCAAGGCCACCCACCCACGCACGCTTAAACACACCCGTCAGGCTAATCAGGTCATGGTGTTGCACCTGAGCGTTCCGAAGTACCACTGCACCGGTTGCAATCGATATTTCCGGCATCGATTTGCCGGGATTCGCCCCCGCATGCGGGCCACCGAAGCCTACCGGCTGGAGGTCTTCGAAGCTCACGATGGCGGCATCAGTCAGCGCAAACTGTCGCTGACCCATCAAGTCAGCTGCGCCACCGTCGAGCGGTGGTATCAGCACCATATCGAGCGCCGGATTTCAGAGATGTCCGGCCGATCCTGCCCACAGGTTCTGGGCATCGACGAACACTTCTTCACCCGTAAGCAAGGCTTTGCCACCACCCTGGTGGACCTGAAGAATCACAAGGTTTTCGACGTCGTGCTCGGCCGCTCAGAACCCAGCCTCAGGCAGTATTTAAGCCGCTTACCGGGCCGCGACCAGGTCAAGGTTGTCGTCATGGATCTGTCGGAAACCTACCGCCAGATCGTGCGCCAATACTTCCCCAACGCCAAGATCGTCGCCGATCGCTTCCACGTCGTCCGCCTGGTCAATCAGCACTTCCTCAGGCTGTGGCAGCAGCAAGATCCAGTGGGTAGAAAGAATCGTGGATTGCTCAGCCTGATGCGCCGCCACCGGTGGAACCTGTCGGACCCGCAGCAGGCCAATCTGGATCGATACCTCGAGCAGTACCCGGTGCTGAAGGCGCTTTACGACGCCAAGCAGCGCCTGGTCGAGTTGCTGTTGCTCAAGACACTGCTGCCCAAACACGCTCGCAAATACGCCAAGCAACTGCTGGCCCTGCTCGC
>JBDLQY010000256.1:0-100304 GCA_039800325.1 Pseudomonadota bacterium
CGCAGAGCGGCTGAGCGACGACGTTGAACTCATTGAGTCTATCGATAACCCCCGTTTGACTGAGCTGTTTCCAGATGAAGCCCCGGCCTTACGCAATGATGTTGAGCTGCTGCGTTGGGCCAGCGCACCCTTTGATACGCAGGCCTTTCTGGCAGGGCAGCAATCACCGGTCTTCTTCGGTTCGGCCATCAATAATTTTGGCGTTCAGGAAATTCTGAATGCCCTGGTTACCTGGGCCCCGGCGCCTCAGGCGCGGGATGCAGGTAAGCGCTTGGTTCAGCCGACAGAGTCAGCGTTCACCGGTTTCGTCTTCAAGATTCAGGCCAATATGGATCCGAGACACCGTGATCGAATCGCGTTCGTGCGCATCTGTTCAGGTCGCTATACGCCGGGCTGCAAGGTTCAACACATGCGCTTGAAGCGCGAAATCAAGCTTGCAAATGCCGTGTCCTTCATGGCCAATGAGCGTGTGGCCAGTGAGGAGGCGGTCGCTGGTGACATCATCGGTCTGCATAACCACGGACAGCTTCAAATTGGCGATACGCTGACCGAAGGAGAGGTTCTAGCCTTTAAGGGAATTCCTTATTTCGCACCCGAGCTGTTCCGAAATGCTCGCGCGAAAGATCCCTTTAAGGCCAAGCAATTACAAAAAGGCCTGAAGGAGCTCGGCGAAGAAGGCGCCATTCAGGTTTTTGAAAACGCGTTAGGCCACACCCTGCTGGGTGCGGTAGGTCCGTTGCAGTTTGAGATCGTTGCGCATCGCCTGCAGACCGAATATCAAGTCGATGCTGTTTATGATTCCAGCGACATACACCTAGCGCGCTGGCTCGTGTTTGCAGACGACGCCGCGCGCAAGCGCTTCGAGCGCGAGCAGGCGGCGAGACTTGCACACGACGTGGACGGAAACGCTGTGTATCTCGCACCCAACAAATACAATCTACAGGTCACCATGGAGGCCTGGCCCTCGGTACGATTCCTATCCACCCGTGAACACGGCGAGCGTTTGGCCACATGATTATTACGCCCGATGAATTTCTGCCGGCGGTCGATATCGAGCTTGCCGATGACGTGATCGCGCACGTGTTTTGTGGCGATCGGCTGGTGTTACATGCCGAGGATGCCGTCGCGAGGCCGTGGCGGTTTTACCGAGAGCTTGGGCTAGATGCCAGTCGGATAACCGCGATCGGTCATCGTGGCTCGCAGGCTCATGCAGCAGTGAGCTTGTCCGATAGCCCTGACTTCACGGTTCCCGCGCCGCTTAAAACAGCTGGGCTCAGGGCTTGGTTTGGTGTCATGGCCGACGATGCACTATCCATAGCCATGCGCGGTGTTCAATTGCTTGAGTGGGATCGAAGCCACCGTTTCTGCGGGGCGTGCTCAACACCCACGCAGCATGTTTCAGGTGAGCGCGCTCGCCGCTGTCCTGCGTGCGGCTTGTCCGCCTACCCAAGAATCTCACCGGCCATGATGGTGCTCGTGACGCGCGGGCAACAACTGCTGCTGGGTCGGGGCCTTAATTTCCCGCCGGGTCGTTACAGCGCGCTAGCGGGCTTTCTCGAGGCTGGCGAGACGATTGAACAGGCAGTGGTGCGCGAGGTGCGTGAAGAAGTCGGTGTCGAGATCGAGCAGCTGCGCTACTTTGGCAGTCAGAGTTGGCCGTTTCCCAATTCGCTGATGATTGCCTTTCGGGCTGAATGGGCAAGCGGTGACATTCGCGTCGATCCAGCCGAGTTGGCTGATGCGGGTTGGTTCGAGCCAGACCAGCTACCCGATCTCCCGCCCCGAATTTCAATCTCGCGCGCCCTGATCGAGGCCACGCTGAAAGAGCTTCGCAACCGTTGAAGCGTTAGCGTTTAGGTCTTGCAGTATTGCGACCTATTGGTACCGGTGGCCGTGCAGCGTTATGTGACAGCAGCGACTGGGCCGAATCGAGTACGGCCTTGACGCAGGGGTGTGTATCGCGCCGCTGAACCGAAATAACAAAAAACTCCTGGCGAATATCGCGGGTGCGTCCAATCTCCTGCACCGCGTACTGACGCGATAAATCATCGCGCAGCACCGATGGCGCAGCAAATACGCCCAGACCCGCTGTGCCAAAGGCATTCATCAGCGCTGCGTCATCAAACTCAGCAATGAGGTCGGGTTCAATCGTGTGCGCTTCAAACCATTGCAGCAGTCGCCCGTGTACCGCTGAGTCTTGGCCAGGCATCAGAAAAGGTCTGGCATGCAGGCTTCTGGGAAAACCTGCGCTCAGCTCTGCCGCCAAAGCCGCCGATGCAAAAAAGCTTAACCCTGAATCCCCAAGCCGATGGTTAAAAGCGCGAACACTCATACCCGCTGGTATTGGAGTGTCCGCGACCACCATATCGAGCCGGTGGACGGCTAGTTCGGCCAGCAGGTCGGCCAGTTTCCATTCGCGTGCGGTGAGGTGTACTGCTCGGCCGATATGGACTGCCGGTTCGATAAAACGATAGGCAAGCGCCTTTGGTACGACGTCGGCAATACCAACTCGAAAGTGAACCGAGCCGGCGCTTCCAACGCCACGCAAAACCGCCTGAGCTTCTGCCCCCATGGCGAAAATTCGATCGGCATAGCTTAAGGCCAGGGTGCCGGTCTCGGTGAGTTCAAGACGGCGACCTCGCCGCTCGAAAAGCTTCACGCCCAGTGATTCTTCAAGCTCGTGAAGTTGCTCGCTGATGGTTTGCGGCGTCACGTGAGAAAGCTCGCTGGCGCGGGCGATACTGCCCGCGTGGGCGACTCGCCAAAAGTAATGAAGATGCTTGTAATTCATCGGATATTCCTGATGAATGAACCGGAACAAACGACTATACCGAACATTAGCCGACCCATACCATGATGTTTCTAACCTAAAGGGAATTATTCCCGGGAGAACGACATGAAGGTCTCAACCAAAGCCCGTATCGCCACAGCGGCCCTGGTCGAGCTTGGCGTAAACCGCACCCGGCAGCCAGCCCGTCTTGCAGACATCGCTGATCGCCTGCAGGTATCGTTATCTCATCTTGAGCATCTGTTTGGCCTGTTGCGCCGCCACGAACTCGTGGAGGGCTTCCGGGGACCTGGTGGGGGTTATGTGTTGGCCCGCGCAGCCCGCGACATCAGTGTGGGCGATATCGTGTACTGCGTTGACCAGCTTGACGACCCGGCTGTGCGTGCCGAGCGTGAACAGGCCATGAGCACTCCCGGCGCTCATGTCTGGGAGCAGTTGCACGAAAAGGCCATGGATTATCTCGACACCGTGTCTCTTCAGACCTTGATTGATTCCCGGCAGTGCGCGCAACCCAGTGTGGCGGCAGCCGGGGCGCCGAAGTGGGTGACCGGAGAGTCTGTGGCCGCATGAGTGGTAGTGGCATAGAGTCGCCAGCGTGACCCGATGAGACGCTTGCGTCATACTCGAACCTGGAGCGAGTCGTCAGCCTGAGCTGCCTGCATGGGCTGACGCTTGCATCGGGGACAGTATCCGGAGTGCTTCATGAGTTTGCTGGTGCTTGGTTTGGTTATCTTCCTCGGTGTACACAGTGTCCGGGTGTTTGCCGAGGCGTGGCGCACACGCACGATCGCGGCCATCGGTCCGCTGGCCTGGAAAGGACTTTATTCGGTTGGCTCCTTAATCGGATTCGTTCTGATCATCAAGGGCTATGCGCTTGCCCGCGAGGCGCCAGTCATGCTGTGGAGTCCGCCGCTAGCCATGCGGCATCTGGCCTCTTTGCTGACGCTGGTTTCATTTGTTTTGCTGGCGGCCGCTTACGTTCCGCGCAACAGAATCCGCATCAAACTCGGTCACCCGATGGTGATTGCGGTCAAGCTGTGGGCGTTTGCACATCTGCTCGCCAACCAGACGCTGGCCGACGCATTTCTGTTTGGCGGCTTTCTGTTGTGGGCAGTCCTGAGTTTTCGGGCTGCGCGAGCGCGCGACCGTGCAGCGAAGCTCGCGGGCATTCAGGCTGCCGGCGCAAGCGGCTCAATCATGGCTGATCTGGCCACCGTGGCGATTGGTCTGGTCGCCTGGGCCGCGTTTGCGATGGCCCTGCACGCGCGTTGGATTGGTGTAGCGCCCTTTGGCGCTTGATGGGTGTGGCCCTGTTTGGCTGGCAAGCGGTCTGCTGCGCGAACCCAACGCTTCGATTACCTTATGCGCTCGATCCCACCGCTCGTGCCGCCCGCCAGCTTGGTCTCTACGGCGCGGGCGAAGAATGCAGCACCTAACGGAAGCGACGCGTCGTTGAAATCATAGGCGGGGTTGTGCACTTCACAGCCGCTGGTGCCATCGCCATTGCCGATGTTGATGTAGCAACCCGGGACTTTTTCCAGCATGAATGAGAAGTCTTCTGAGGCCATGATCAGGGGCGGGTTGCGCTCGACCGATGCCTCGCCCACCAGTTCAGTGCAGACGGCTGCGGCAAACTCAGCCTGTTCCGCATCATTGATGGTTGGCGCAAAGTTGATACGGAAGGATAGGCTTGCCTGGGCGCCGAAGGTTGCCGCGCAGCCCTCGATAATACGCAGCATGGCGGCTTCGATTTTGCTGAGCGTCTCGCGTGAAAAAGCGCGTACAGTGCCTGCAAGGCGCGCTGTCTGGGGGATGACGTTATAGGCATCTCCGGCATGAATTTGCGTGACCGATACGACCGCCGAGTCCAGCGGGCGGAGATTGCGCGAGACGATGGTCTGAAGGCTGGCTGCGATCTGCGTGGCGACCATGATGGGGTCAACCGAGGATTCAGGTCGCGCGCCATGAGAGCCACGGCCGGTGATGTCGATGTCAAAGAAAGCCCCACCGGCCATCATGGGGCCGGCGCGGACTGCGAAACGCCCGACAGCCAGACCCGGCCGATTGTGCATGCCAAAAATGCTCTGGCAGGCAAAGCGCTCGAAGAGGCCGTCCTCTATCATCGCCAGCGCGCCGCCCAGACCCTCTTCGGCCGGCTGAAAAATGAAGTTGACCGTGCCGTCAAAGCGGCGGGTTTTCGCGAGATAGCGCGCCGCGCCCAACAACATCGCCGTGTGGCCATCGTGGCCGCAGGCATGCATGCGCCCAGGGTTGCGTGAGCGGTGCGCAAACGTGTTGCCTTCGAGAATGGGTAGCGCATCCATATCGGCGCGCAGCCCGATGCTACGTTGGCTGGTACCAGCCCTCAAAACGCCCACGACGCCTGTCTTGCCAACGCCGCGATACACCTCCATGCCGAAACTGGCCAACCGTGTAGCGACGAGCTCGGCGGTGCGTGATTCTTGAAATCCAAGCTCGGGATGGGCGTGAAAATCGCGCCGCCAGTCGGTCATCTCGCCATGGTGATCAACAATCAGGGGGTCGATTCGCATCATGTTCTCCGCGGTCTTACACCACACCAGCGTGCAATAAAAAGGGCGATGGTCTGAGTGACCTCGCGCATGGAGGAAAGGTTAACCCGTTCATCAAAGCCATGAATCTGCTCAGCGACCGGACCGTACACCAAAGCAGGAATACCCGCGTACAGGCCGAAAAATCGGGCATCGGTGGTTCCGGTGCTGGCGAGGTGCCCAAGCGGCCGGCCGGTAACATCACCGTGGCACTGCTCTAAAACAGCCTGCGCGGCGGTGTTCTTGGGCAGCTCATAGCCTTCCGCTTGAAAGCCGTGATAGACGACCTCGGGCGGGTTGTGGCGCAGAAATGCGTCTTTCTGTGCGGCCAGTGCAACCGTCTGCTCGATCTCGGCGCGCGCCTGCGCGAGATCGACTCCCGGAAAAACCGCAACCCGCATATCGAATGTGCACCAGGAGGGAACGCTGGATGTCCAATCGCCACCTTCGATACGGCTCAGGACAAAATTGAGGGGATGGTCATGTCCGGCAAATGCCGGGTGGCCCTGGTCGTTCCATCGATGTTCAAGCGCATGCAGCGCCTGCACAATGGGAAACACGGCCTCAATGGCGTTGGCGCCTGTGCCCGCGACGGCTACGTGGGCTGGGCGCCCACGAATCTTCACCTGAAACCACATCACACCGACCTGAGCGGACATCAGGTGGGCGCCGCTGGGCTCGCTGATCAGGGCGCACTCAGCGCGATAGCCGCGCGCCAGGCAGGCGAGCGCACCGTTGCCGGTGCACTCTTCTTCGACCACGGACTGCAGGTACACATCGCCGTCGGGTTCGAGCCCCGCCCGGTGCAATGCGTCGAGCGCAAACAGGTTGGCTGCAAGACCCGCTTTCATGTCTCCGGCACCACGGCCGTTCATCCAGCCATCTCGGATCTGTGGCTCAAAGGGCGGGACCTGCCACATTGAAAGCGGCCCCGTCGGGACGACATCAATATGGCCGTTGAGGATGAGAGAACGTCCGGCGCCCTGGGCGCGCCAGGCGCCGACGACGTTATAGGCGTTGTCATAGGACACCGACACGGGCGAGAAACCTGGCAGGTGACTGATGTCTTCGACCGCGACTTTCCAGCGGTCAACCGCCAGCGCCCGGGCGTGAAACGCCCGCGCCATAAAGTCCTGAGCAGGCGCTTCGTCACCGCGCAGCGAGGGCATTCGGACGAGGTCAGCAAGCCAGGCGACCTGTTGCTCAAAACCGGCGTCAACTGCCGTCACGATATCGGCCGTTAACCGGAGATCTGCTGACGTGGATGGCATGAGTGGAACCCCCGGGGAGGCTGATGGGCTCATCAAAAACGCTGCGCGAGATACTGACCGAAGCGAACCGGGTCGGCGTTGCCGCCGCTTAAAATGACTCCGACACGTCGGCCCTCGGCCTTGACGATGCCCTCCAGAAGCGCGGCCGCAGCCAGACATCCAGTGGGCTCAACCATGATCTTGAGTTGCGCTGCCAGCTGTTGCAGCGTGCGCACCAGCGCATCATCGCTGACGGTAACGATGTCGTCGACACAGGCCCGAATCACGGCAAAGGTGAGCTCTCCGGGCGACGTGGTCTGGGCCCCGTCGGCGATGGTGTTGGGCACGTCGATACGGATACGTTTGCCGGCCGCGAGGGACTGCTGCACATCATTGCCGGCGCTGGGCTCTACACCCACCACGCGGCAGCTGGGCGCCAGGGCGCGGGCCGCTACCGCGCAACCTGAGATTAAGCCGCCGCCGCCCAGGCAGACCAGCAGGACATCGAGTGGACCGACGGCATCAAACAGTTCGCGAGCGGCAGTGCCCTGGCCCGCCATGACATCGGGATGATCGTACGGCGGGATCAGTGTCATGCCGCGCTCAGCCGCGATGCGCTGACCAATGGCCTCTCGGTCTTCCCGATAGCGGTCATACATCACCACCTCAGCGCCGTGGCTACGGGTAGCGGCCAGTTTGATGGATGGCGCATCCTGGGGCATGACGATGACCGCGGGCATTCCCAACAGTTTGGCCGAGCGGGCGATGGCCTGAGCGTGGTTGCCCGACGAGTAGGTGATGACGCCCGCGCGGCGCTGCGCGGCGTCGAAACGGGCCAGCGAGTTGTAGGCGCCACGGAACTTGAAGGCCCCCGTGTGTTGCAGGTTCTCGGCCTTGAAGAAAACCCGTGCGCCCGTTCGCGCGTCGATCTCCGGCGAACTGAGGACCGGCGTATTGACGGCAACCCCAGCCAGACGCTGGCTGGCGGCTTCGATGTCCGAATATTCAATGGGCAAGTTCATGATGCGCGTGTACAGTGTGACGCAGAGTCGTTTTGGAGTGTGCGACGTGCCGCTGGTTGAGGGTCAAATCAAAAGTCGAGAGCCTAGCATTCTGGCGCTGGATTCGGCGGGCTTGCCTCGCCGCTGGATCAACCTGGAAGATGCGGCTGCCTACTACTGTCGGGGCGCTGTAGCCTGGGATCTGGGCGACCATGCCTTCACGCTGCACGGCGGGGTTAACCGGGCCAGCGGCGAGCAATCACGCCTGGTGCTGCGTTCTATCGTCGCTGTGCGAGGCGAGCGTGGCCGCCACCGTGGTTCGGCGCAGACGCCGGTTCTGCTGCGCGACATGTTGTTTGCGCGCGATCGCATGATGTGCGCCTATTGCGGCGGCCGCTTCAGGGCCGCGGACCTGACCGCCGAGCACGTGTTACCCCAAAGCCGTGGTGGCTCGAATCGCTGGGCCAATCTCGTGAGCGCCTGCCGGCCTTGCAACCACCGCAAAGGCAACCGAACACCCGAAGAGGCCGGTATGGCCTTGCTCTATGTGCCGTACACACCCAGCCTTCATGAGGGCTTCATTCTTCGAAACCGGCGCATTCTGGCCGACCAGATGGCCTTTCTGATGGCCGGAGTACCTCCGCATTCGCGTTTGCACGGGCCGGACCCTGCGGCGGTTGGGTCTGTACACACGAGGGTCTGAGCCGGGCTATGTCGCTTAGCCCGATCTCTGAGGTGGCCTTGCCTCGTCTGCGTGGCTTTGCCCAGGTCGATGTCTTTGCCAGTGACGCTGGTCCGGGTAATCCGCTGGCGGTCGTTCTAGACGCCCAGGGGCTTGATGCCCGGCAAATGCAGGCATTTGCCGATTGGACCAACCTGTCAGAGACCACCTTTCTACTTGCGCCGACCAACCCCGAGGCCGATTACCAGGTGCGTATCTTCTGCCCGGGGCGAGAGTTACCGTTTGCAGGACACCCCACATTGGGTTCGTGTTTTGCCTGGCTGCAGGCCGGAGGCAAACCGCGAAGAAGCGACGAGATCATCCAGCAATGCGAGGCGGGGCTGGTGCGTATCCGTGTAAACGCCACCATGCTGAGTTTTGCTGCACCGCCCCGGTTACGAAGCGGACCGCTCGACGAGAATGAGCTGGCGCTCATTGCCCAGGGTCTTGGCGTGGCGCGAAGCGATATCCTGCACCATGCCTGGTGCGACAACGGTCCGCGTTGGCGGGCCGTGATGCTGGGGTCCGCGGACCAGGTGCTGGCGCTGGCTCCCAGGGCGCAGCTTTTAGCCGGTCTCGATGTGGGCGTACTTGGGCCGGTGGGCAAGGTCGGTGTGATTGCGGCGCACGGGCCCGCTGTTCACGCTGATTTTGAGGTCAGGGCATTTTTCACCGCCGCTGGCAGTCTGCGCGAGGATCCGGTTACCGGAAGCCTCAATGCCGCCATCGGGCAGTGGCTGACCGAGTCAGGCCTTGCGCCTAGCCGCTATGTAGTCAGCCAGGGCACAGTCTTGGGACGGGCGGGTCGGGTGCACATCGAACGCTCGGTCGATGACACCGTATGGGTGGGCGGCGAGGTGTTTGAGCGTATTTCCGGCACAGTGCGGCTTTGATAAGCCTGCCCCATCGGTGGTTAGCCGGGGGGCGCGAGGTTCAGCCGGGGCTGGGCGGCCAGCCGCTAGCCCGCCTTGCTGCGCGTGGTTTTACGAGCTTTGGCTGCGCCCGAGCCCTGGGCGCCGGTGCGACTCGGCTTGGCTTTCTCCGGCGATGTTTTGGCCGTTGAGTTGGCTGCTGAATCGGCCGTTTCGGTCGATTCAGACTTTGCCTTTGCTTTAGCCGCAGGCCGTGGCGCGAACTCGAAGCCGATTCGTCCATCGGGGCCGCGAACCAGTTTGGCCTTGAATTTGCGCCGTGTGCGCGAGGACACGAAATCGGTAAGCAGATCGGTTGCACCCTCAGCCAGCAGCTTCTTGACCTGCTCTTCGTTGACCTCCTGCTGAAGGATGACTTTTCCGGTGCGGAAATCGCAGCGCCGATCAGATCCGACCGACTGCTCGCAGACGTAGTTCATGCCATGACTGAAGACGCGCGAACTGCACTTGGGACATGCACCCAGCGCAGTCTGGCCACTGAAGTCAACGGCCTCTCCGTCTGTTTCGTCTTCACGCGCGGACTGACCAAAATCGAACTCGAGTCTATGGTCATCGGTAAGCTTGAGGATGGCCGCAAAAGGCCGGCCCATCTTGCTGCGAAAACCCTGCAGGGGGCCGATCTGCCGCTGGGCGATGAGCTGCTCAGCCTCGCTGACCTCAAGCTGGCGCGCACCCGGAATTTTGCTGATAGAAAAATCGCAGGCGGTGCATGCATAGCGGCGATAATTTTCCTGAACCTGAGCGCCACATTTGGGACAAGCCGTTTTAAGCGAGGCGTAGTCGCCCGGAACCGTGTCGGCTTGATAATTCTTGGCCCGCTCGACGATCTGGCGTGTCATTTGAGCGATTTCGCGCATGAAGTCATCACGCGCCAGGCGGCCACGTTCCATCTCGGCCAGTTTGTGTTCCCATTCACCGGTGAGTTCGGGTGCGGTCAATTCGCTGACACCCAGCCCGCGCAGCAGCGTGAACAATTGAAAGGCTTTAGTAGTGGGAATGAGCTCTTTGCCGTCTCGGATCAGATAGTTTTCAGCGATCAGACCTTCGATGATGGACGCGCGGGTGGCTGGCGTACCCAGACCCTTTTCGGCCATAGCTGCGCGCAGTTCATCGTCATCGATGAGCTTGCCGGCGCCCTCCATGGCCGACAGCAGGGTCGCCTCGGTGTAACGCGCTGGCGGTCGAGTGCTTAGCGCGACCAGATCAATGGTCTCGGTGCGCACGGTTTCGCCTGCTTTGACCGGCACGAGCGTGTCGTCTGTGCCCTGACGGCCGTAGATGGCTTGCCAGCCCGGGTTTACCAGCACCCGGCCCTCTATCCGAAAGCTATGCTCAACCACCCGGGTGATGCGCGTGGTGACCATAGATTCTGCGGCAGGGAAAAACACGGCCAAAAAGCGCCGGGCCACCAGATCGTAAATGCGCGCTTCAGCGTCCGACAATGAGCGCGGCGCCTGCAGGGTGGGAATGATGGCGAAGTGATCGCTGATTTTGGTGTTGTCAAAGACACGCCGGTTGGGTTTGACCCAGCCGGACCGGATGATCTGTCCGGCAAAGGGCGCCAGATCGGAGATCTCGCCAAGAACCTCGACGGTCTCCCGCGCGGTGTTGACATAGTCTTCGGGTAGCGCTCTTGAATCGGTACGAGGGTAGGTGAGCACCTTGTGGCGCTCGTACAAAGCCTGTGCAAGTGCCAGCGTGGTTCGCGCCGAAAAACCAAATCGCGAATTGGCTTCGCGTTGAAGGCTGGTCAGGTCGAATAGGGCTGGGGCGACCTGGGAGGCCGGTCGCGACTCTTCAGTGACAGTGCCGGTTTTTCCACTGCAGGCATCGACGATGCTCTGGGCCGAGGCGCGGTCCCAAAGTCGCTCGGCACGCGCTTCGGCGTCGTTCTCGTTCTTTTTAAACGACGGATCAAACCAGCGCGATTCGTAGGAGCCCACCTGCGCTCCGAAGCGGGCGCGAATTTCGAAGTAGTCGCGTGCGACGAACTTGCGAATACGTTCTTCGCGGTCGACCACCACCGCCAAGGTGGGGGTCTGCACCCGACCTACCGTGGTGAGGTAGAAGCCACCATCACGCGAGTTAAACGCCGTCATGGCGCGTGTGCCGTTAATTCCGACCAGCCAGTCAGCCTCTGAGCGGCATCGCGCCGCATCAGCCAATGGCAGCATGTCTTTGTCGTCGCGCAGGTGCTTAAACGCATCGCGGATGGATGCTGGCGTCATCGATTGCAGCCACAGGCGCTTGATGGGCTGCTTGGCCTTGGCATGCTGCGCGATCAGGCGAAAGATGAGTTCACCTTCTCGTCCGGCGTCGCAGGCATTGATCAGCAGGGATACGTCCTTACGCCGAATCAGGCGCGTCAGCTGTTTGAGACGGTCCTGCGTCTTGTCGATGGGATTGAGATCGAAGCTGGGTGGAATAACCGGAAGATTGGCAAAAGACCACTTGCCGCGCTTGACTTCGTACTGCTCCGGGGCTCTGATCTCGACCAGGTGTCCTACCGCTGACGACAGAACGTAGTCATCGCTTTCGAAGTAATCACCCTGGCGTGAAAAGCCGCCGATCGCACGCGCGATATCGGCGGCAACAGAGGGTTTTTCGGCAATGATCAGGGCTTTGGACATGGGATCTCAGTGACGACAAAGTAAGCCTGGGCGTTTAGCCACTGCGTTGTACGGAACGCATTTAACGTACCGATGCTGAGCAGATGATTAACCCAGGATTGCTTGAAAAGGGCGCCAATCATAAGTGGGTGCTCGGGCCGCGTGCAAGCCGCAGGTCTGTGGGGTGGTTCCGGGTCATCGGGGATCTTGACCCGGATCAGGCTATTTTGCATCGCGCAAGTGATCCGTCATCGAGCCGTTCGATCAGGCCAGCAAGCTCGAGCTCAAGCAGTACGTTGGCGAGGCTGCCTGGCGCACATTGCAGCCGGTCGGCGAGCAGATCGACGCTAACGGGCGCCCAGCCCATCGTACGCAGTGTGCTTTGAGCTAGCGGATGGGCCATAGCCGGGCCGTGTGGCGGTCGGCTCGCACGAGTGCGATCAGGTCTGGTGCTTGTGCGTGCCGTTTGGCTTGCGAGTACGAGGGCGCCGAGCGGTCCTGCCAGTTCGTTTAGAACGTCTTCGGCGGATTCGACCAGTGTGGCGCCCTGACGAAGCAGTTGATGGCAACCTTTGGACAGGGGTGAATGGATGGAGCCGGGAATAGCCATGACCTCGCGGCCCAGCTCGCTTGCCAGACGGGCGGTGATGAGGGAGCCGGACTGGCGGGCGGCCTGAACCACCAGAACGCCCAGTGCCAGGCCTGCGATGATGCGGTTTCGCCTTGGAAAATTGGCGCGAGCGGGCTCGGTTCCGAGCGCCTGCTCGGACACGAGAAGACCCTCGCGGGCGATACGGGTTGCCAGGTGCCGGTTGTAGCGGGGATAGACCTGGTCGATGCCAGTGCCCAACACGGCGGCGGTGGCGCCGCCACCCGCGAGTGCGCCTTCATGGGCGGCCGCGTCAATGCCAGCGGCTAAGCCGCTCACAATGAGCCAACCCTGATCGGCGAGCTCCTGTGCGAGACCCCGCGCCAGGCCCACGCCATCGAGGCTTGCGCTGCGCGAGCCGACGATGGCCAGAGCGGGCGCCTGCAGGTGCTTGAGATGACCTTGGCAGAAGAGGACGGGCGGCGCGTCATCAAGGCGGCTCAGTGCGGCTGGATAAGCCGGATGATCAAGGTGTAGCAGCGCCGCGCCGGAGGTTTCGTCCTGCCACTGAAGCGACTGGCCTACGAGCTGCTCGCGCTGCGGACAATTGTCCAAAATGGCACGCGCCCGGGTTTCATCAAGTAGCCCAGTCAGTTCGAGGTGACTTGCGGCGAAGACCGCCTTGGGGCCCGCAAAGTGCCTCGCCAGAAGGCGGGCGCTGATCGGACCGATGCCAGGGGTGAACATGAGGCGCAGCCAGGCCTCAAGCGGGTCGGACCGTTGATCGGAGGGCGCGACTATGGGCGCCACAGGCCCTTCGGCTGGATGGTCTGCTTGAAAAAGACACGGTGAAGTCATCGGCGGTATCGACGAATTAGGGTTATTGGGAAGGTCAGGCGGATATCACCCATCGCCACCCTAGGCGGGGCTCCGGCCATCCGGCAACTGCGCATTAGGACGAGTGGATCGCCCTTTTGGATGGCCTTGCAGCTCACTGCGGCAGGCGCTAGCATTACTGCATGGCTTTGCTATCCATTCTTCGTTATCCGGACGCCCGACTGCACACGGTTGCCTCGCCGGTGCGTGAGGTCAATGACGACATTCGCACGTTGGTCGCAGATATGGCTGAAACCATGTATGCGGCGCCCGGAATCGGTCTTGCGGCCACGCAGGTCGACCGGCATGTGCGCGTGGTGGTGATCGATGTGTCCGAATCACATGATGCCTTGCAGGTGTTTATCAACCCCGAGATCGTTGCCGAGGCCGGTGAGTACAAGGTCCACGAAGAGGGATGCCTGTCGGTGCCCGGTATCTACGATGAGGTTGAGCGGCCTGGCCAGGTTACCGTGCGGGCACTTGGGCTTGATGGCAAGCCGTTCACCTTGACGGCCGAGGGTCTTTTGGCGGTATGTCTGCAGCATGAGATCGACCATCTGGATGGCCGCGTCTTTGTGCAACACCTGTCGCGCCTTAAGCAAAGTCGAATCCGGGCCAAGCTGCTTAAGCAGGATCGGGCTGCGGCTTAGCATTGAAGCTGATTTTCGCGGGCACTCCCGATTTTGCGGCAAGCGTCTTGCAGGCGCTCGCGCAAGCGGGGCACGACATTGCCCTGGTACTTTGCCAGCCCGACCGCCCTGCGGGTCGGGGTCAAACCCTGCAGGCGCCCGCGGTCAAGCGCTGCGCGCATGCGCTGGGCCTACCGGTTTACCAGCCAGACAGTCTTCGAACGCCACAGGCTTGCGAGACCATCGCCGCAACCCAAGCCGATCTTATGTTGGTGGTGGCCTATGGGCTGATCATTCCCGCTGACGTATTGAGTATTCCGCGTCGGGGTTGCATCAATGTGCATGCCTCACTTCTGCCGCGCTGGCGGGGGGCTGCTCCCATCCAGCGCGCCATTGAGGCGGGCGATCAGCAGACCGGAATCACCATCATGCAGATGGATGCCGGTCTGGACACAGGCCCGATGCTGTTGTGGGAATCAATCGATATTGGCGAGCATGAAACCGGTGGGCAACTGCACGATCGTCTGGCTGTGCTGGGAGGGAAGCTTGCCGTGCGGGCGCTTGACGCGCTTGCCCGGGGCGCGCTGGTTGCCCAGCCTCAGCCTGACCAGGGCATCACGTACGCACACAAGATCAAGCCTGACGATACCGTGCTCGACTGGCGGCTGGATGCTCGTGCGCTGATGAATCGAATTCGGGCCTTTGACCCCTCGCCAGGCGCCCAGGCAAGGCTCGCACAAGCGCCCGACGAACGGCTGAAGATCTGGGCGGCGCGGGTGCTTGAGGTCCCGGCCGAAGCCGCACCGGGCACGGTGGTCGAGGCGGGTGCTCAAGGCCTGGTTGTAGCCTGCGGTAATGGCCGGCTTGCCATCGATTCCCTGCAGCGCGCCGGTGGCCGACGGATGGCCGCAGGCGCCTTTCTGGCCGGCTATCCCATCAAACCCGGTGATCGGTTTGTCATCGCCGCCTGAGTCAAGCGACTGGCAGCGCGCGAGTCTGGCCCATGAGATGGCGCGGGCGGCTGGCGCAGTCGCCTGCGTCGATCGCGGTGAACGACTCGATGAAGCGCTAGCCCGTGCCCTTGCCGACCCCGGCCTGGCCAGCGCCTCGCGGCCTGCTGTGCGTGATATGGCTTACGAAACCGTGCGTCAATTGGGACTGGCAAAGCACCTGGCCGACCGCCTGAACGCGCGTAAGCCGCCACCGGCTCTCGCGGCGCTGCAATGGCTGGGCTTGGTGCAGCTGATGGCTGCGCATCGTCATCCGGCGACCGTGGTCGATCAGCTGGTTGGGGCTGCTCACGAGTCGCCCGACACCCGGGCCGGAGCCGGTTTTCTAAATGCTACGCTCAGGCGTTTTCTGCGTGAGCAACCCGCGCTGCTGGCCGATGCTCAGACAGATCCGGTGGCTCGGCATAACTATCCCGACTGGTGGATTGCCCGTCTTCGGCATGATCATCCGCAATACTGGCGCGCGATTCTCGATGCCGGCAATGCACGACCGCCTTTCGTGCTCAGGGTCAACCTCAGGCGTGTCACCGTGCCCGATTACTGCCAGGCGCTTGCCCAGCGGGGTATGCGTGGCGAGCAGGTGGGTCCCCAGGCGGTGCGGGTGAGCCCGCCGTGCGCCGTGACCGAACTTCCGGGCTGGCGCGACGGATGGGTATCGGTGCAGGACGCGGCCGCTCAGTGGGCTGCGCTGCTTATGGCGCCGGCCGACGGAGATCGGGTGCTCGACGCCTGTGCAGCGCCGGGGGGAAAGACCTGCCATCTTCTGGAGCTGGCACGTTGCGAGGTCACCGCCCTGGACGTCAGCTCCCAACGTCTGACCAGAGTATCCGAGAATCTGGGACGCCTCGGGCTTTCGGCCCGGCTCACGCAAGGCGATGCCCGCGACCCAACCGCCTGGTGGGACGGGCAAGCGTTTGACCGTATTCTTGTCGACGCGCCCTGCAGCGCCTCAGGCGTGGTGCGTCGTCAGCCTGATGTACGCTGGCTCAGGCATCGTCGCGATCTTGCGACACTGCCGGCGCAGCAGGCGGAAATTCTGTCGGCGCTTTGGCCGCTGCTAAGACCTGGTGGTACATTGCTCTACGCCACCTGTTCGATTTTCAGGGCCGAGGGCGATGCGTTGATCGCAGGCTTCGCATCGCGGCATGCCGATGCCAGGCTGCTGGATTCGCCGGCCGGCATGCCCTGCGGCTATCTTTTGCCCGGGTCGGGGCCCGGATTCGATCAGGACGGCTTTTACTACAGCCTTATCGAGAAACAACCTTGATCGCTCGGCTCGCGCATGTGGTGGCGATTTTTCTGGCCCTTCTGGCAGATGCTGGCTGGGCGCAGACGGGCTCCGATGCAAGCGCCAGGCTCGAGCGAAGCATTGATGGCCGGGTCTGGATGCTGGATGCTGATTTTGCTTCGCCGATCAATGCTCGCCTTGAAGATGCCATTGAAAAGGGCTTAGCCCTCAGCTTCGTGGTCGAGTTTGAACTCCTGCGACCCCGTTGGTACTGGCGGGACGAACGCGTGAGCGAGGTCAACCTTTCCTGGCGCCTGAGTTATCACCCAATGACCCGTGAATATCGCCTTACCCGTGAATCAGTCACCCGGGTCTTCGCAAGCCTGGACTCGGCGCTGCGCGAAATGTCGCGGGTGCGGGGCTGGTCTGTCGTGCGCGATGAGCAGCTTCAGCCAGGAGGTAGCTACGTCGCGCAAACCCGACTGCGGCTAGACACCAGTCAGCTGCCCAAACCATTTCAGGTCGATGCGATGACCAATCGCGACTGGAACCCCCAGGTCGAATGGATTCGATTTCCGTTCACGCCGCCGACGCCGACAAGCGCGCAGTAGGTCGGCTGCTTCGCGTAGCGCTGACCGGCTCGGTTGCCCTTGCCGTGGTGTTGCTCGTTCTGCTGGCTCTGGCTACGGGCAATACCGGTCTTCTTGAACAACGCTATCCGGATCTGCTGACGCTGACCCTGGCTGTGGCCGGCGCGCTGGCGATTTTGGTGCTCGAGTTGCTGCGTCGGCTCATCACACGCTATCGCAGAGGCTTGTTCGGCACGCGCCTGATGGCTCGAATGGCCCTGTCGTTCACCATCATGACCGTATTGCCGGTGGCGCTGTTCTATCTGGTGTCGGTGCAATTCATCGGGCGATCGGTGGAGTCGTGGTTTGCCGTACCGGTCGAGCGTGCGCTTGAATCCGGTCTGAGTCTCGGGCGCATTACCCTGGAGGCCCAGCTGTCTGATCTGACGCAGCGCGCGCGGGCTATTTCCAGGGCGCTTTCCGACACCTCGCCAAACGCCTGGTCGGGTTTGCTCAATCGGCTGCGTGAGCAACTGGATGTGGAAGAGGCTCTGGTGGTGAGCGGCAGTCGCAATGTCGTGGTCACCGCAGGCGGTCGTTTATCGGCACTGATTCCCGACCTGCCGCCGGCGGCTGCGCTGCGCCAGGCTCGCCTCACCCGACTGTATAGCGTGATCGAGACCGGGGCTCAGGCCGGCTCGCGCGGCATGCTGCTTCGAGTCATCGTGCCCATCGAGGCTGAGGGGCAGCGCTTTGAGGAGGGAGCCTTTCTGCAGCTGGTGCAGGCGGTTCCGACGGCGATTGCAGAGCAGGCCGAGGCGGTCGAACAGGGGCGACGCGATTTCCAGGCGCTGTCCTTGTCGCGCAGTGGCCTTAATCGCCTGTTCAGCGTGACGCTGACGTTGATTTTTTTACTGACGGTCTTTGCGGCTATTGCTGCGGCGTTTCTGCTGTCGGGCTGGCTGACCGGGCCGCTGTCCATGCTTGCAGCGGGTACGCGTGCGGTGGCGGAAGGCGATTATCGGCCGGTCAAAGATTATTCAGGGCGCGACGAGCTGGGTCTGCTGACGCAGTCATTTAACGTCATGACCCGCCAGCTTGAGGATGCGCGCCTGCAGGTCCAGCGTAATCAGCAGGCACTGGCCGAGGCGAATGCGCGTCTGGCCAGTGTGCTGTCCAATCTCAGCGCGGCGGTGCTGGTGCTCGATGATCACTGGCGGCTCATTTTGGCCAATCCCGGCGCCGAGACTCTGTTGGGTGCCCCGGCGTCAAACCTGCTGCGAATTCCCTTAGGCGAGCTTCCCCGATTACAGGCCGTGGCAGCTGATATCCGTGCCGCATTTGATGAGCAACAGGCTGGCGGGGAAGCCAGTTGGCAGCGGCAGCTGGTGCTCAAGCGCGCCGATGCGACTGAGCCGGTGCCAGGCGCTGTCGGTGCCACGGGTCTTGGCGAGCAAACGGTGCTTGCCCGAGGCACGGTCTTGCCGGGTCAGGGTTTTATCGTCGTCTTTGACGACGTCACCGAGGTGGTTTCGGCGCAGCGAACCATTGCCTGGGCGGAAGTGGCGCGGCGCCTCGCGCACGAAATCAAGAACCCACTCACGCCAATTCAGCTAGCGGCCGAGCGCTTGCGCTACAAGCTAAGTGACCGGCTTCAGGGCGCTGACGCTGAACTGCTCGCCAAGGGTGCGCAAACCATCATCAACCAGGTGGGCGCGCTCAAGCATATGGTCGATGAGTTCCGAGACTATGCGCGCCTGCCGCCCGCGCGTTTGGGTCCCCTTGACCTCAATGCCCTGGTCGCCGAGGTTCTGGCGCTTTACGGAACCGGCGAGCGACGACAAAGCCTTCATGCGCTGCTCGAAGAGGGTTTGCCCCTGATCATGGGCGATGCCACGCAGCTGCGCCAGGTCGTACATAACCTGATCGGCAATGCCCTTGAGGCGACCGAGAAGCTTGCACGACCGCGTATCGAGCTGATCACCGATACGGTTGAGCTGGTTGCGGGTGCGCGGGCCGTGCGTCTTATTGTGCGCGACAATGGCGGAGGTTTTCACCCGGCCATGCTGGCGCGCGCCTTCGAACCTTATGTCACCAACAAGCCCCGAGGCACAGGCCTGGGACTTGCTATCGTGCGCAAGATTGCCGAGGAGCATGGCGCCCGCATCGAGGTGAACAATTTAGGTGATGCCGGCGCGGCTCCTGAGGGCGCTCAGGTGTCGCTGCTATTTACGAAAGTCCTCAAAAGCGAGGAAAATTCGTAGCCTTATATGGACGCTCATCGGTAGAGACCCGTTTGCATGGCTGAAATCCTGGTGGTGGATGACGAAATCGGCATCCGCGAATTGCTCCGCGAGATCCTTGGCGACGAGGGTCACGAGGTAATGCTGGCCGATAGCGCCCGGCAGGCTCGCGAACTCGTGCACTCGAGGCGAGTCGATCTGGTGCTGCTCGACATCTGGATGCCGGATACCGATGGCGTCACGCTGTTGCGCGAGTGGTCTGCCGCTGGCCGGCTCACCATGCCGGTCATCATGATGTCGGGCCACGCGACCATCGATACGGCTGTCGAGGCAACCCGTATCGGCGCGGTCGATTTCCTCGAAAAACCCATCACTATGCAGCGCCTGCTGCAATCGGTCGAGACCGGCCTGGGCCGTTTGGGTTCGCACAATCCATCGCCTGCGGCGGGCACTGTTCCTGCGCCCGCCCAGCTCGAGAGGTCGGCGGTGGCGGTCTCAAGCCCTGCCCCAGCGACGGTAAACGGGCAGCCTGCGATTGCGCCGGCTCCGCCATCGCCGGCGGCCGCTATGCCTGAAGAAACCCGGGCTGAGCGTCTGCTGGTGCGCGAGCTACCCATTGAGCTACCCCTGCGCGATGCGCGCGATGCTTTTGAGCGTGCTTACTTTGAACACCACCTGTTGCGCGAGCAAGGCAGCATGACCCGGGTGGCTGAACGCACGGGTCTTGAGCGAACCCACCTGTATCGCAAGCTCAAGCAGCTGGGTATTGATCTGTCACGCGGCGCCTGGCGCAAGCCCCCCAATTGAAGATCATCATTCTGGGCGCGGGCCGTGTCGGCGCCTCTGTGGCCGAGAGCCTGGTCTCTGAGCGTAATGACATCACCGTGGTGGACACGGATGTGGCCAGCCTTGCCCGGCTGCAAGACAGACTCGATCTTCGCACCATTCCTGGCAATGGGATTCATCCGCCGGTGCTGGAATCGGCCGGTGCCGAAGACGCCGATATGCTGATTGCCACGGCTACTCGTGATGAAACCAATCTGGTGGCCTGCCAACTGGCCGCCACGCTGTTTAATATCCCGACGCGCATCGCGCGAATACGTGCGCCCGAGTTTCTTGATCACCCTGAGCTCACCGGCGCTGAAGGCTTTCGGGTCGACCACCTGATTTGTCCCGAGCAAACCATCACGGATTACATCACCCGACTGATTGAGTTTCCCGAGGCCCTGCAGGTGCTTGAGTTTGCCCAGGGCCGCGCAAGTCTGATTGCTGTTCGGGCCTACGAGGGTGGGCCCCTGGTCAGTCACCCCATTCGCGATTTGCGGGCAGCCCATCCCAGTATCGACATGCGGGTGGTTGCAATCTTCAGAGGCGATAGCGCGATCGCGCTCGACGGCAATACGTTTATCGAGCCGGGCGATGAGGTGTTCCTGCTGGCCGCCTCTGAGCATATCCGAACCGCGCTGGCCGATCTTCGGCGCATGGACAAACCGGTAAAGCGAATCATGATTGCGGGCGGCGGCAATATCGGTCTGCGGCTTGCGCGCCAGCTTCGCGCGGGCTATCAGGTCAAGATCATAGAGCCGGTGCGTGCCCGGTGCGATTATCTGGCCAGTCAGCTCGACGCTAGTACCTCGCTTATTCTCAACGGCGACTCTACCGATGAAGATCTTCTGTCAGAAGAGGGCGTTGATCAGATGGATTTGTTCGTCGCCCTGACGTCCGATGATGAAAACAACATCATGTCGTGCATGTTGGCTAAGCGCATGGGCGCTCGGCGTACGATTGCGTTGATCAATCGCCAAGCCTACGCCGATCTGGTTGAGGGCAATCGCATCGATATCGCTGTTGTGCCTTCTCAGGCGACCATTGGGCAGCTTCTTAAGCACGTGCGCCGTGGCGATGTGGTGGCCGTGCACTCGATGCGACGCGGTGCGGCGGAGGCGCTGGAGGCGATTGCACACGGTGATGCGAAATCGTCGCGTGTGGTGGGTCGGCGTATTGAGCAGATCGATCTTCCGCGCGGCGCCGCGATTGGCGCCGTCGTGCGCAAGCGGGCCGATTCCTTAGACAGTGACGATGAGGCTGCGGCCTACGATGTCATCATCGCGCATCACGACACGGTGATTCAGTCAGAAGACCATGTCATCGTCTTTGTGAGCAATAAACGACTCTTGCCTCGGGTTGAGAAGCTCTTTCAGGTCGGAGTGGGCTTCTTTTAGCCTGATGCGCAGATGAACCGACTGCTGGTGATCAGCCACGTGCTAGGCGGCTTGCTGGGGCTTTTTTCGTTGTCCTTCATACTGCCTGTGGTCTGGTCGATTGTGTCGGGCGATGGCATGCATCCGGTGTTTATCGTGTCGGCCGTTTCATGCCTGATGACAGGCCTCGTGCTGTTGCTTGCCACGCGACGGTATCGACGCGAGTTGCAGGCGCGTGATGGTGCCCTTTTAGTGGTTTTGGCCTGGTTCATCATGACACTGGCCGCCATGCCGCCCTTTCTGGTGGCGCGCCCTGATCTGAGCCTGGCGAAGGCCTTCTTTGAGGTGATGGCGGGGCTGACAACGACCGGAGCAACGGTACTGGATCAACTCGAATCATTACCGCCTTCGCTCAACCTCTGGCGGCATGCGTTGCAGTGGTACGGTGGCATGGGCATCATCGTGCTGGCCGTCGCGGTGCTGCCTCTGCTGGGGGTGGGCGGCATGCAGCTCTTCAAGGCGGAAACGCCTGGCCCCATGAAAGAAGGCAAGCTCACGCCGCGCATCACTCAGACGGCCAAGGGGCTATGGCTGATTTATGTGGCGCTGACGGTGAGCTGCATGCTAGCGCTTAAGTGGGCGGGTATGGATTGGCTGGAGGCCATCTGCCACGCATTTTCGGCGATCGCGCTGGGTGGTTTTTCGACCCGCGATGCCAGCATCGGCGCTTTTGACTCGGTCTTGATCGAGACCATTCTGGGCGTGTTCATGCTGGCGGCGGTGATTAACTTTGCGACGCACTTTGTGGCTTTGCGAGCGCGTTCAGTCCGTGTTTACCTGCGTAATCTTGAGACTGTGGCAACGGTGTCGGTGATTCTCGGTGGCGGTCTTCTGATCGCGGTATTTCTGTATGGGTCCGGCGTCTTTCCAGACTTCGCTTCGGCACTGCGCCATGCCCTGTTCAACACCATTTCGGTGGCCACCTCAACAGGGTATATGGGCGAGGACTATGGTGCCTGGCCGCCGTTTGCCGCCTTTGCGCTTCTGTTTCTGGCCTGCGTATCGGCATCGGCCGGCTCCACCGGTGGCGGCATCAAAATGGTGCGGGCTATTGTTCTGGTTAAGCAGTCCACGCGCGAGCTCGCGCGCCTTCTTCATCCGCGCGCGATCATGCCCTTGACCATTAGCGGACAGGTGGTCGAGAACCGGGTGATTTTCGCTATTCTGGGTTTCATGCTGCTTTGGGGCAGCACACAGGTGCTGCTTGCGTTTGTCCTCATGTTCAGCGGTATTGATGTGGTCTCTGCCTTCTCAGTGGCGGTGGCCATGGTGAACAATCTGGGCCCAGCCCTGGGCGATTTTGGACCGGCTTCCAACTATGCAGCGCTGACCGATTTTCAGGCAGTCCTGCTGTCGATTGCCATGCTGGCCGGCCGCCTCGAACTGCTGACCTTTTTCGCTCTGCTCACGCCCGCGTTCTGGCGTCGCTAGGGGTCTGGCCGTGATAGCCCGCAGGCGTCTTGGCCATGCCGGGGACGACCCCGCTCAGGTACCCGTTTTGTTGGTGAGCGGGCCGCAGTCAGCCCTTCGTGAGGCGCTAGTCAGGCAGACGCTGGCAGGCGAACCGGCCGCGCATGGCTGGGGGCTTATCCGCAGCCCACGGCTCACGGCGGGCGGCCTCGATGTTGTTGACGCTGTGCAGACGCAGCTTGGGTCATGCGCCTGCTGTATGGGTTCGGCCGCGCTCCTGGCGGCTTACGGAAAACTTCATCGCTTGCATGGACCGCTGTCGGGGCTGATTATCGAGCTCGATGCGCAGGCCCATGTCTGCGCGATGGTGGATGTGCTGCGCAACCCGGCGCTGCGTTCAAGTGGGCTTGTCCTGCGTTCGGTATGGCATGCCCGACCGCACTGGCATTCAGCGCCAGATGATGTGCGTACCCAGCAGATGATCGCCACGGCAGACCGGCTGTGGCTTGCCGATTCGGAGCAACTGCCGGGTCTTGCCCAGTACCTGGGTGAGCGGTATTGGAATGAAGCCATTCTCGCCGAGGGACTCAGTCCCCCCGACTGGCGGCTACCTGGTGCGCGCGATGGGGACCCGGGCAGCACAGCGACAGAGGGGCGCTTTGATGAGCGCTGGATGCGTATTGCGCGTCGCGATCGCGGCGCATGGTGGCGCTGGTGCGTACCACCCGACCGGCTGATGAGCCGACCCCGCGTTCAGGCCGTGCTGGCAGACTTGGTTCGAGCTTTACCAGTCAGTGCTGCCCGGGGTGTACTTCGCACTGAGCGCGAGTGGTATGCGTGGAATCTGGACGGACGGTGGGAGCCCAGCTTCTGGCGGCGTGACAGTCGTCTGGATATTTTTCTGACCGGCGATGAGCCTGATCCAGTCTGGGCTCAGGCGCTTAACAGTTGCACAGGCTAGAACTGTTCCCAGGGCAGCCCATCGTGGCGCCAGCCGTTGATTTTGCCGCGCTGGCGCTCATGGTTGAGGTCGCCCTCAAAGCCGTGCGTGACGTTATAGACGCGCGAAAAACCCGCCTGCTCTAACGCCACTGCCGCTTCAGCTGACCGTTTTCCGCTGCGGCAGATGAGCACGACGGGACGCTCATTAACGTGGGCGGAAAGCTTTCGGACTTCGCTGACAAAGTGTGGATTGATCTCCCAATCGGGCGCTTCATACCACGCCACATGAATGGCGCCCGTGGCATGACCGACAAAAAAGAACTCGGCATCACTACGACAGTCGATAAACAAGGCGTCGGGATTGTCGCGTATGAAATGATGAGCCTCTTGAGGCAGAAGTGGCTGCATGATGCGGGCGGCGGTATGAGTGCGTATGACGAAACTGTGGGACCAATTATTTGGCAAACAGCGAGTTCATGTCTTTAAAAGCCTTGAACTCGAGTGCATTGCCTGAGGGATCCAGAAAGAACATGGTGGCCTGTTCGCCGACCTGGCCTCTGAAGCGCACATGCGGTTCAATGATGAAATTTTGCCCGGCATTCTTAAGTTTGTCTGCCAGCGCTTGCCATTCAACCATTGAGAGTACTACGCCAAAATGACGAACCGGCACGTTGTCACCGTCGACCGCATTGGTAGTTGCCAAGCCAGTCTGGTCGGGCGCCAGATGGGCAACCACCTGGTGACCATACAGATTGAAATCGATCCATTCGCTGCTGCTTCGACCTTCTGGGCAACCCAAAAGCCCGCCATAGAAGGCGCGCGCGGCGCTTAGATCGTGAACGGGAAATGCCAGATGAAAAGGGTGCTGCAACATGAAAAGACTCCGGCCAGATTGGGCAAGGCCCGTATGATGCCGCAAACGTGAATCTTGGCCTGGCTCGATCCCCCAAACCCGCATGTCCATCTCCGCTTTAGCACTGGTTCTGGTGGCAGCCGTCATTCATGCGACCTGGAATCTGCTGGCCAAGCAGGCCAAGACGACCGGGGTAGCGTTTGTCTGGGCCTGCTCTATGGTTAGCGTGATTGCCTACGCGCCGATTGCGCTGTGGGCGCATGGGCAGGCGCTGACTCTTATTAGCTCGACGGCCTGGTTGACGATTGTGGCGAGCGCGGTGATTCACATTGCCTACTTTTTGTGTCTTAGACGTGGTTATGAGCGTGCTGACCTGTCGGTGGTGTATCCCGTGGCGCGCGGTAGCGGTCCGCTTTTTGCATCGGTGGCTGCCATCGTGTTTTTGGGCGAATCGGCCAGTGTGGGTGGCCTTTCAGGTCTGGCGCTGATTGTTCTGGGCACCTTCACCATCGGCGGGGGACTCGCCATGCTGCGTGGCGCGCGCTCTGAGCGACTGTCTCAGGGGCTTTACTGGGGCAGTCTTACTGGGCTGCTCATCGCAAGCTACACGGTCAATGACGGTTACGCAGTCAGAATTCTGGGTGTGGCGCCGCTGCTTTTCGACTGGCTGAGTATCGCGGTGCGTGCAGCCTTGCTGACCCCAGCGGCCATGCTGCAACGCGCGTCGGTGCGGCAGTCGATTACCACGGCCTGGCGACCTATGCTGGCCGTGGGTCTGATGTCACCGCTTGCCTACATTCTGGTGCTCTATGCGATGACGCTGGCGCCCATCAGTCTGGTGGCCCCAGCCCGCGAGGTATCGATGCTGGTTGCGGCGTTCTTTGGGGCGCGCCTTCTGGGCGAGGGCAGCGTGCGTCGACGCGTTCTGGGTGCGGCGCTGATTGCTGCCGGCGTGGTGGCGCTGGCGGTGGGCCGATAGGGCTTAGCGTACCGCTACGCCGATCAGGCGAAGCGCCTGGCCCACTGTAAGCCCCGGGCTTAAACCCAGCTGCGCAGCGCGCGCATTGCAGTGCGTGAGCACGCCATTGGCCACACCATCGGCTGCCTCACCGATTCGCGCTGAGTCATGTGCGTAGGCGCAGCAGGCAACCCCAATGTTCTGAAGCAGGTCCAGACCCACGATGCCCGCACGATCTTTGCCGATTCCGGCGTCGTTGAAGAACACGGCATACGGTTTGTGCGAATGACCGAGTACAAAACCTGCCGCTGAACGCCCACCGTGTGAACCCGAGACAATGCAGGCATCTGCGCTCACGGTGCCGGTGGCGCCAATTTCGGCGATCGAGTCCAGCAATAGCAATGGTCGGGTCATTGCCGATGAACCTGCGGTCAGTCGAGCGCCTGACGCATCCAGGCCGGGATGCTGACCGCGCGCAATCGGGGCGGTGAGTCGTTCACCGTCTGGCCTACAAAACGGATTTCCCAGCCCTCGGCGATGAGGGTTTCAGCGCGCACGATGCGGTGCTCAAGCACGAAGGTTTTGTCGCGCCACTCGGTGATGCGGGTCTGGACTTCCACCGTTTCACCGTGACGCGCAGGCGCTCGAAACTTGGCGCCCGCATCGACCAAAGGCCAGGCCACCAGCCCGTGTTCTCGGGCGATTTGCGCCGTGTCCTGCCCGACCGATGCGAACAAGGCGTGCGTGGCGGCATCGAACCAGCGAAAGAAGTTGGGATAAAACACGATGCCAGCCGGGTCGCAGTCGCCAAAGCTGATGCGCACCGGATAGCAAAATATCCGGTGCGAGGGTGCAGATGCAGAACTTGCCGTGTTATCAGCAGCCACGTTCAAGCGCCGATGCTGGCCCCGGTGACTGTCCAAACCGTGCCGAAATGGCGGCCGAGGCCTGGTCGAGTTGTGCGAGCGTGCCGGAATCGACCGGAATAGCCTGTGCACGGGCTTTGCGTGCGCGCCGCTCTGGATCGCCCGGCATCATGACGTCACCGGGCGAAAAGCCCTCGCCGGGACGCGCAGAGCGCACCCACTGGACGAACTCGCGGGCGTGGGTCTCAAACCAAGCGCCCGTGCCCAGGCGTTGTGGATCAAACACGATGGTAAGCATGTTGTTCCAGACCCCATTGACGGGCAGGCGGGTGCCAGGGTGAAAGGTCTCTCCGCCCGCCAGGGCCGCGCCCAGCAGCTCGCAGACCACCGCAAGCGCGTGACCCTTGTGCCCGGCTGCGGTCAGTAGGGCGCCAAACGGGCCCTCGGGTGGCTCAAACATCACCGCCGGATCATTGGTGTTGCGGCCTTGCGCATCGATGAGGCTACCTGCAGGGACAGCGACCCGCTTGTTGTAGGCCACACGCGCTTTACCGTGCGCAATGGCGCTGGTGGCGAAATCGAGCACGATAGGCTCTCCGCCGGGCATGGGTATGCCCACAGTAAAAGGGTTGGTGAGGTAGCGAGACTCGCCGCCACCGAAGGGCGCCACCATAGACATGTGACTGATGGCGTTGGTGAAGTGAATGGACACCATGCCAGCGGCGACCGCCTGCTCAGCCCAGTGGCCCACACGACCCAGGTGATGCGAGTTGCGCAGCGCCATCACGCAGCTGCCGTGCTCGCGGGCTCGACCAATGGCTATATCCATGGCCTGCCATGTCACCGATTGCCCCATGCCGCGCTTGCCATCGACCACGATGAGGGCACCCGCATCCTGCACGATCTGAACCTGCTGATTGAGTTGCAGCTCGTCGCTGAGGAGGGAGCTTACGTACTTGGGGATCATGCCCACGCCATGTGAGTCATGACCTGCCAGATTGGCGCCTACCAGATGGTCGGCGGTCAGCCGGGCTTCGCGCTCGGTGGAGGCTGCTGCCCTGAACAGGTCGACCACCCAGTTGTGTAAGGCGTTTGTGGGTAATAGATGATCTGCCATGTTAGATAACCTCCACCCGAAGTTCGCCTAATTGTGCGATTCGACCCACCATGAGATCGCCTTTGACGACCGCGGCTACACCCTCGGGTGTGCCGGTATAAATGAGATCGCCCGCAGCCAGCGCCCATAGCGCTGAAAGATGCTCGATGATCTCGCCGATATTCCAGATCAGCTTGGAGATGTCGCTGGACTGCCGCGTCGCGCCATTGACCTCAAGTGAGATCGCGCCACTGGCCCAGGCGGCGCCACCACTGGATCGGTGAATGGGGCCGATGGGTGCGCTTTCGTCAAAGGCCTTGCCAACCTCCCAGGGCCTTCCGAGTTTTTTGGCCTCGCCCTGAAGATCGCGACGCGTCATATCCAGACCCATGGCATAACCAAAAATGTGCTCGCTCGCGTGGGCAGCCAAGATATCTTTACCGCCTTTGCCAATGGCGACAACCAGTTCCATCTCGTGGTGCAGATCCCGGGTGCCTTGCGGGTAGGCGATTTTCCCGGTACTGCCCTCCGGAACGACGACGATGGCATCGGCCGGCTTCATGAAAAAGAACGGCGGTTCGCGGCCGGTGAAGCCCATTTCTTTGGCGTGTTCAACGTAGTTTCGCCCCACGCAATAGACGCGACGCACGGGGAAGGCGGACTGGGTGCCTGCTACCGGTACAAGCACCGGTGGTGGCGGGGCAAACACTGGGTTCATCGCAAGCTCTCGTTCAGGTTGAGGGTTCAGGGGTTGCCGCGGTGACGCGTGTGCCTGGACCACGTAGCGGCCGTGTGGCACGCCCATCATCATGACAGAAGAGGGGCTCTCAGGAGGCCCCGTTGCGCTAACGGCGAATCGTCAGGGTAGCTGAAGCTGCCTGTAAAATCGAAACCTGAAATGAAGAGCTGCTGTAACCGTCCGGGCGCCACTGCGCAGTCCGGCGCTTCTATCCCTTAATTGAAACGCTGCGCAATTGCGCGGCCTGACTTCATCATGAGCCAAACCCTAGTAGAGGCCAGGCTGCGCGAGCAGCTCGAGCGACGGATTCTGATTCTGGACGGTGCGATGGGCACCATGATCCAGCAGTATCGCCTGAGCGAGGCGCAGTATCGCGGCGAGCGTTTCGCTGATTTTGGGCGCGATGTGAAGGGTAACAATGAGCTTTTATCGCTCACGCAGCCGCAGATCATTGAGGCGATTCATGATGCGTACCTGGCTGCAGGTGCTGACATCGTAGAGACCAACACCTTTGGCGCCACGACGGTTGCTCAGGCCGACTACGGTATGTCCGAGTGGGCCCGCGAGATGAACCTTGCAGCAGGCCGATTGGCTCGCCAGGCCTGTGATCGCTACAGCACGCCCGATAAGCCGCGCTATGTTGCGGGTGCCCTGGGGCCGCAGCCCAAAACAGCGTCGATTTCGCCTGATGTCAATGATCCGGGTGCGCGCAATATCAGCTTCGAGGAGTTGCGCGAGACCTATTATGAGCAGGTTGGGGCGCTGATTGACGCCGGGGTCGACCTATTGCTGGTTGAGACGGTCTTTGACACCCTCAATGCCAAGGCGGCGCTTTTTGCCATTGATGAGGTGTTCGCGCAGCGTGGCGTGCGTCTGCCCATCATGATTTCCGGTACTGTCACTGATGCCTCTGGGCGAATTTTGTCCGGGCAGACGGTCGAAGCATTCTGGAACTCCGTGCGCCACGCGCGCCCGCTCACCATCGGGCTTAATTGCGCGCTCGGTGCGGCTCTCATGCGACCTTACGTGGCTGAGCTATCGGCTAAATGCGACACCTTTGTCTGCGTCTACCCCAACGCCGGATTGCCCAATCCCATGTCGGATACGGGTTTTGACGAGACCCCGGCCATTACGTCGGCGCTGCTGGGTGAGTTTGCCCAGGCGGGCCTGGTCAATATGGCGGGCGGCTGCTGCGGCACCACGCCCGAGCACATCGCGGCGATCGCCCGTGCCATTGAAGGTCTGCCGCCACGGCGTATTCCTCAGATTAAACCGGCGCTGCGGCTTTCAGGTCTTGAAGCGGTCAATGTTGATGAGCAGTCGCTGTTCGTCAATGTGGGCGAGCGCACCAACGTGACCGGGTCCAAGGCGTTTGCCCGCCTGATCATCGCCGGCCAGTATGACGAGGCGCTTACGGTGGCGCGTCAGCAGGTGGAAAACGGCGCCCAGGTTATCGATATCAATATGGACGAGGCCATGCTGGACTCGGTCGCGGCTATGGCGCGGTTTTTGAATCTGTTGGCTGCAGAGCCCGATATTGCGCGGGTGCCGGTGATGATAGACAGCTCTAAATGGAGCGTCATCGAAGCGGGCCTGCGCTGCGTGCAGGGCAAGTCAATCGTCAATTCGATTTCGCTTAAGGAGGGCGAAGCCGAATTTATTCGGCAAGCCACGCTGTGCCGCCGGTACGGCGCAGCCGCGGTGGTCATGGCTTTTGACGAAAAAGGGCAGGCCGACAGCTTTTCGCGCAAGACTGAAATTTGTGCGCGTGCCTATCGCATCCTGGTTGAGCAAGTCGGCATGCCCGCAGAAGACATCATTTTCGACCCGAATATTTTCGCCATCGCCACCGGTATTGATGAACACGATCACTATGCCGTGGACTTTATCGAGGCTACGCGCTGGATTCGAGAGAACCTGCCGCACGCCAAAGTCTCGGGTGGCGTCTCTAACGTGTCTTTCTCATTCCGGGGCAATGATCCAGCCCGAGAAGCCATCCATACGGTGTTCCTGTATCACGCCATTCGGTCCGGACTGAGCATGGGCATCGTCAACGCCGGCATGGTCGGTGTTTACGATGAGATCGCGCCTGAGCTGCGCGAACGGGTCGAAGATATCGTGCTGCATCGTAAGCCGGCTCTGAGTGCCGAGCATGCAGCACTGGCGGCGGCCCGCGATGAGGCGGAGCGCGCGCGCTGCCAGGCGATTCTTGATCAGGAGTCAGGCAAAACCGCCACTGAGCGCATGATCGAATTCGCGGCTTCGCTGAAAGCGGGCGGTGCGCGTCGTGAAGAGAACCTGGCCTGGCGCGACGAGCCTGTGTCCAAGCGCCTGGCGCACGCTCTGATTCACGGTATCACGCAATGGATTGTGGACGATACCGAGGCCATGCGTCTGGAGGTTTCCGAGCGCGGAGGCCGTCCGATTGAGGTCATCGAAGGCCCGCTCATGGATGGAATGAACATCGTGGGCGATCTGTTCGGTGCCGGCAAGATGTTTCTGCCCCAGGTGGTGAAGTCAGCTCGTGTCATGAAGCAGGCTGTGGCTCATCTGGTGCCTTTCATCGAGGAAGAAAAGCGCGCAATGGCCGCGGCTGGGGGCGAAGCGGCCCCCAGGGGACGCATCGTTATCGCCACCGTCAAGGGCGACGTCCATGACATTGGCAAGAACATCGTGACCGTGGTGCTTCAATGCAACAACTTTGAAGTGGTCAACATGGGCGTCATGGTGCCGTGCTCTGAGATTTTGTCGCGCGCCCGGGTCGAGGGTGCGGACATCATCGGACTCTCGGGTCTGATCACCCCTTCTCTGGAAGAAATGGCCTATGTCGCGGCTGAGATGGAGCGCGATGATTATTTTCGTATGCGCAAGATACCGCTCCTGATTGGCGGGGCCACCACGTCGCGGGTGCATACCGCGGTCAAAATTGCGCCGCGCTACAGCGGCCCGGTCGTTTACGTGGCGGATGCTTCTCGCTCGGTACCAGTGGCGCAAAGCCTGGTCTCGCCCGAGTCGCGAGAGCGCTTTGTGGTCGAGCTCGAGGCCGAGTATGAGCGCATTCGCGTGCAGCATGCAGCCAAAAAGGGCCCGCAACTGGTGTCGCTGCTGGAGGCGCGCAGTCGTCGCGCGCCGATTGACTGGGTTGTTCAGGCTGATGACCATCCCGGCGAAGGCCCTCATCCGTTGGCGCACTACCATCCACCGCGGCCCAAGTTCATAGGCCGCAGGGTATTTCGCAACTATGACCTGGCGACCATCGCGCAGTACATCGACTGGCAGCCATTTTTTCAGACCTGGGATCTGCACGGCGCGTTCCCAGCCATTCTTAATGATGAGGTGGTGGGCGAGTCAGCGCGGCGGGTGTTCTCAGACGGCAAGGCCATGCTTAAGCGCGTGATTGATGGCCGCTGGCTCAGTGCGCATGCGGTGGTGGCATTTTTGCCGGCCAATACCATCAACGATGACGATATCGAGATTTACGCAGACGATTCACGCCGCGAAACCGCGTTTGTGTGGCGCAATCTGCGCCAGCAAACCGCCAAACGCGAAGGCGTGGCCAATAAATGCCTGGCCGACTTCATCGCGCCAAAGACGCTGGACGGCCGTCCCTCGGGCATTGATGACTACATCGGGGTGTTCGCCGTCAGCACGGGCTTTGGTGTGCAGGCTAAAGAGCGCGAGTTTGCCGCACTGCTGGATGATTACTCCGGCATCATGCTCAAGGCGATCGCTGATCGCCTGGCCGAAGCCTTTGCAGAGTGCCTGCATCAGCGTGTTCGCACCGATCTATGGGGCTATGCGCCCGCTGAGCAGCTGTCCGTTGAGGACATGATCGCCGAGCGCTATCAGGGTATACGCCCGGCGCCTGGCTATCCGGCCTGCCCAGAGCACACGGTAAAAGCCGACATGTTCCGGGTTTTAGGCTGCGACGATATCGGACTCACCCTGACCGAAAGCCTGGCCATGGATCCGGCCGCCAGCGTGTGTGGCTTTTATCTGTCGCATCCGCAGGCCGAGTATTTCAACGTCGGCCCGATTGGTGAGGATCAGCTTGCCGATCTGGTGCATCGAAGCGGCCGAAGCACGGAAGACTTACGCCGCGCCCTGGCCCCCGTGCTGGCCGGCTAGTGCCCGTTCAGGCGACCGGTGTGCGCAGTGTGACGAGTTCTTCGGCGGCACTGGGATGCAGGGCCACGGTGGCATCGAACTGTGCCTTGGTGGCGCCCATTTTTACGGCGATTGCGGCCATCTGAACAATTTCGGCGGCGTCTTCGCCGCACACATGTACGCCCAGCACCCGGTCGCTGCGCGCATCGACCACCAGCTTCATCAGCGTGCGCTCAAGACGGGTACTGAGCACGCTCGACATGGGACGGAAGCTGGTGCGAAAAATCTTGATGTCACCCACCTGCTCGCGTGCCTGTGTTTCGGTCAGTCCGACCGAGGCCAGCTCCGGGGTTGCAAAAACCGCTACCGGGACGTCGCGGTGATCGACGCGCCAAGGCTTTGAACCGAATACCGTGTCGGCAAAGGCATGGCCCTCACGGATGGCTACCGGCGTAAGCGCCAGTCGATCAGTGACGTCGCCCACCGCCCAGATAGAGGCTTGCGAGCTTCTTGAGTCTGCGTCGACCTTGACCGCACCGCGTGCGTCGGTGGAGACACCGACACGCTCAAGGCCCAGTCCCTGGGTATTCGGTACACGGCCGGTGGCCATCAGCACGGCATCCGCCTCCAGAACCCGCCCGTCTGACAACCGCACTTCGCGCCCTGCGCCCTGCGCTTTGATTGATTGCAGGGTGCATCCGGTGATGATGCGAATACCGTGGTCTTGCATGGCGGCCTGGAGATGGGCGCGACAATCATCATCAAAGCCGCGCAGGATTCGCTCGCCGCGGTAAACCAGGGTGACACCCACACCTAGTCGCGCTAGCAGACAGGCAAACTCCACCGCAATAAATCCGCCACCCTCGATCAACAGGGTTTGCGGCAGCTTGGACAGCTCGAACAGGTCATCAGAGATAAGCGCTAATTCGGCGCCTGGTATGGCGGTTCGGGCTGCGCGCCCGCCGGTGGCAATCAGTATATGTCGCGCGCTGATGAGGGAGTCATCAGCGAGCAGTCTTACCGCGTGCGCGTCTTCAATGACCGCGCGCGAAGCCAGGGTCTTCACCCCGGACGATTCGAGGTTACGTCGATAAATGCCTTCAAGCCGGCTGATCTCTTGATCTTTCGCCTCGCGCAATCGTGGCCAGTCAAAGCTCGGGTGGTCTATGGTCCAGCCGTAGCCCGGTGCGCGCTCGAAGGCGTCGGCAAAGCGACTGGCCAGAACGAATAGCTTCTTGGGTACGCAGCCTCGGATGACGCAGGTGCCGCCAAAGCGCGATTCTTCAGCGATGGCCACGCGGGCACCGTGTGAGGCAGCAACGCGCGCGGCGCGAACGCCGCCCGATCCCGCGCCGATCACGAATAGATCAAATTCAGCGGCCACCGGCCTTCTCCTGTCGAAAATCATCACGCTCCAAAAGCCACGATGCAGCAAAGCCAAAGACCAGACCCCAGAAGGGCGCGCCCACGCCGGCAATCGGTACGTTCGCCACGGTCACAACGAAGGACACCAGGGCTCCGAGGGTAAAGCGGGTACGAAATGAGGCGACAAAGGCGCCCTGCAAAACCTTCAGCATGGCCAATCCGGCCAGCGTGGCAACGAAGGCGCTGGGCGCCGCCAGCATGAGTTGCGTGAACGAGGTCGAGAAAAGTCCGAAAAAGAGGGCCAGCAGGCCGACGAAGAGCGCCGCAGTGTAGTGGCGTGCCCGCTCGCCACTACCCACGACGATTGCGTTGGTGGGCCCGGTAAGGCAGGTACAGGCGGTGCCAACCAGTCCGGCCAGCATGGACCACAGCCCGCAGGCGACCGTGACCGAATTGACGGGCGGTTTGTGACCGGCCGCGGAGAGTACGGCAACTCCCTGGCCGTTCTGTACGACTAAAACGGTGATGGCCAGTGGCACCACCAGCTCGACCATGGCCTGCCAGGACAGTTCAGGTGCTGAAAAAACGGGGGCCGCCAGTTCAAGCGCAGGCAGCCTCAGGCTACCGGGTTGGGCGTTCAGTGCACTGGCCAATGCACCGGCCAGCAGGGCGCCGATAACGGGCGGCATAAAGCGGGCCAGTGCCGGCCGTGCCGACAACAGCACAAACATCACCACCATCGGAGCCGCTACAGCCAGGTCATCACGCAGCGCGTAGACCACGTCCAGTCCAAACTTGAGGAACACCCCGGCCACCATGGCCATGACGATCGGCATGGGGATCCATCGCATGAGACGCGCGAACCAGCCGGTGAGTCCTAGCAGCGTCATGAGCGCACCCGTCATGATGAACGCGCCACAGACCTCCGCAAAACTCAGGTGGGTCAGAGCGGGCCCGACCAGTACGGTGCCCGGTATGGTCCAGAAAAATACCAGCGGGCTTCGGTAGAGCCAGCTGAGCGTCAGGGTAAGCAGTCCGTTAATGAAAAAGGAGCCAAACAGCCAGGACGCAAGCTGCGCCTCGCTCAAGCCCCCGCGACTGCCCACAGCCAATACGATGGCCACTGGGCCGGTCGCGGCAAAAATGAACCCGATGAGTCCGCTGCCGGCATACGTTGGACCGAAATCCCGCGCGAGCTGTAGCAGGCCCGTGCGCGTGGGGTATGGACGCTCTAGCGAGAACACGATGCTCAGGTCCGACGCAGCATGGGACCCGGCTCGAAGATACGGGCGTCCATGGTGCGCAATGAGGGCGACACACGCAGACCGCTTGGGCATACGCTGAGAACATCGCGCTCAAGGTCAATGCCAGGCGCGATTTCGATGAGTTCAAGCACACCCTCACACAGGGCAAACACGGCGCGCTCGGTTACATACAACGCAGTGGTGCCTTGGCGGCTTGCGTACTGACCATTGAAAGATAAGTGGGTGACCGTGGGCAAAAGCTTGCGATGGCGGCCCTCGCGACAGATGCGAAGCTGGCCCGCCTGCGCTTGGACGCTGAGTCCGCCCGCGGTGAGCGTTCCGGTGAACACCAGACGGCGTGTGGCCTGCGTGATGTTGATAAAGCCGCCGACGCCTGCGATGACGCGTGTGCGCCCCTCGCCGAACAGGCTGACATTGACGTTTCCATTCAGGTCAAATTCGGCCAGCCCCAGGCAGGCGAGGTCGATGCCGCCGCCGTCATAAAAATCAAATTGCGCCGGCTGATCGACCACGGCCTGTGCGAATTCAGCTGCGCCAAACGAAAGCCCATCGGCTGGTATGCCGCCAATCGGTCCAGCTTCGACGGTCAGAACAAACGAATCGACGCCTTCCTCACGCGCGATGGGACCGATGCCTGCCGGCATGCCCACGCCCAGGTTGACAACACGGGCGCCAGACTGAACCAGCTCAAGCAGGGCGCGCCGCTGGATAATACGCCGGGCATCCAGACGGGCGGGGGAAACAGTCTCACTGCCCGGTGTGGTGGGTTTTGAGGCGCGTTGTGGTACCCGCGAGGCACCAGCGACATAGCGCGGATTGAAGTACTCGGCGAAGGTCATCGCATGGTTAAGGGGGTCTTCGCCACAGACCACGACATAGTCCACCAAAATGCCCGGAAGCTTTACGGCCTGTGCGGGGGCGGGCTCGCGCGACAGTCGCTTGACTTGAGCAATAACGATACCGCCACTGTTGCGGGCGGCCTGCGCGATGGCAAGCATCTCGTGATGAAAGGGTTCGTGTTCGCCGGTGATGTTGCCCTGGTCGTCGGCGGTGGTGCCGCGAACCAGCGCGCAGTCGATTGCCAGGGGCAGATAGCGGAGGTACTCGTCGTTACCCAGCTGCAGAAGCTCGACGCGATTGGCGGGGCTGCGCTGGTTCAGGCGTGCCCCGCCATGTCGGGGGTCAACAAACGTGTGCAGCCCTGTGCGGGTGATGACGCCAGGCTTGCCGCCTGCAACGGCCCGGTACAGTTGTGAGATAACGCCCTGTGGCAGGTTGTAGGCGTCTGCCTGCTCATTGAGTGCGAGTGAGGACAGTGCCGGCGCGGATCGCCAATGCCCGCCGATGATGCAGGCGGTCAGTCCCGCATGGCCGAAATGATTGACCCCGCGCCGACCCCGATCGCCCTGACCCGCGGAGTAGATGAGGGTGAGATCGCGTGGCGAACCGCTGGTGACGAAGCGCCGCTCAAGCGCAGCACTGACCGCTTCGGCGTGACCCGCGCCCACGAAGCCGGCGCACGCAAGGGTCCACCGATCCTGGATAAGTCGTGCGGCGCCGTCGGCGCTGATAAGTTGGGCCAAACCGATGTCCTTGCCGGGGTGAAACACGAAAAACGGGCGCCGGGCCTCGCGAGCCCGGCGCGTTGCGCGGCAAACCTGAGTGTGCCACGAGATTCATCCCGACTTGATCGCGGCCGGTATTTCAAACCCCCCAGGTGATGTCGCGGCCCCCGGCCTGGGCGCGTTCGAGCATCTCGATAAAGGGTTGTGCCCGCTGCGAAAATGAGATGCCGGGCAGGCGGCCCTCTTCGGTATGCGCATCGACGTCCTTGTCTGGGCGACTTTGTTCGGCGCGGGCCTGAGCACGATCCTGTGCCATGGCTGCACGTTCGGCCGCGACGGCCTGTCGCAGCGCCGCAAGGGCCGCGTCCATCTGCGCCAGCGTAATGATGCCTTTGGGTTCGGCGGGTTTTCCGATGGTCTGAAGGATGCGTTCGCCAACGGCCTGGGTCATCACCACAGACCCGGTGGCCCGGCATTTGAACTCATAGATCATGATCGCTCCTCATTGTCTGTCGACAGGCTTGATAACATTAGCCCATGACAGTCACTTTGAACCACCGCGGCTGCCGGTTAGAGCGTGCCGCGTGGCGACGCTTGTTGACTGCGCTCACAGGCGTGATGCTTGCGTCCTTTGCTGCGCTGCAGTCGGGCTGTAGTCCGACCTACAACTGGCGCGAATACCGCGATCCCGATGGCGCTTACCGGGTCCTGATGCCAGGCCGGGTGGCTGAGCTCAGCCGTGAGATCAATCTGGACGGCGTCGTACTGCCCATGAGCATGAGCGGTGCGCTGGTCGATTCCACTCGGTTTGCAGTCGGTATGGTGCGGCTAAAAGAGGAGGGTCAGCGCGATCATGTGCTGGCGGCCATGCGAACGGCGATGTTGCGCAATATCGCTGCCCATACCCATCGTGATCGTGCGTGCGAGGCGTCTGTGATGAATGCCTCGGGGCAAGCCCTGACCCGCGTTGCAGCCCAGTGTGTCAGTGCCCAGGGCCGGGCCAATGACAACCCACAGTTCATGGAAGCGATGTTTGTTGCTCGTGGCGACCATGTCTGGCAGGTGGTCGTGATTGGCGAGCGCATCGACGCTCTTCAGGCGCAGACGCTTTTTGAAGCTTTTCGAATGGTTGGGGAGTCTCGTTGAACACAGTTGCGCGCACAGATCTTCTTCCTCGGGCATTGGCCATTCGAGTGTTTTTCTGTTTCGCCTCGGGGTATCTGCTGTCGTACGCCCTGCGTTCGGTTAACGCCGTCATCGCACCCGAGCTGGTCAATCAGTTTGGGCTGAGCAATGCGCAACTGGGGGCGCTTTCGAGCGCCTACTTTCTGGCCTTTGCGGCCCTGCAATTGCCGTTGGGTGTTTGGCTCGACCGCTACGGATCACGCAATACCGACGCGGCGCTGTTGCTGATCGCCGCCGTTGGGTGCCTGGTATTTGCGTTGGCGCCTGACCGGCATGTTCTGTGGGTGGGCCGTGCTCTGATAGGGGCGGGGGTTTGCGGAGCACTTATGGCCTCGCTTCGGGTGTTCCGATTCTGGTATGCGCAAGAGCGGCAGCAGCAGCTTGCAGCATGGATGCTCGTGATCGGGTCCCTGGGTGCGCTATCGGCGACGGTGCCAGTGCAGTGGGCCATGACCAGCATCGGGTGGCGCGGGGTGTTCGGGCTTGTCGCCTTGCTGCTGACCTGTTCGAGTGCAGCCATTTTCTGGCTGGTTCCACGCGAGCCCGCCCGCCCCGTTCAGTCACTATCATCGCAGTGGGCTGGCTATCTGCGGGTCTTTCGGTCCGCTTATTTTTGGCGGTTCGCCATTGCGGCGGTCGCTTTTCACTCTGGCTTCGTTGCCTACCAGAGTCTGTGGATGGGGCCCTGGTTTACGCAGGTCTTGGGTTTGTCATCGGCACAGTCGGCGCAGGCGCTACTGGTGTTTAACTTCGTGCTGATGCTGGGCTATCTGTTCTTGGGTTGGGCGGCGCCCAGGCTGGCCAGCGCGGGATGGAGCACCTTGCGAACTGTTGGCTGGGGAACCGCGCTGACGCTGGTTGCGCAGCTGGCCATTGTTTTTGCGCACGGCGCGAGTGCCTGGCTGCTGTGGTTGTGCCTAGCCTTGGGGGTCACCACCTACACGCTGGTGCAAACGCATGTGAGTCTTACCTTCCCCAGCGAGCTGACCGGCCGTGCCTTCTCCGCGTTCAATCTCATGTTGTTCGTGGGTATGTTCGCGATTCAGTGGCTTTTCGGCGTACTGGTCGATGCGCTGTCGACCGTACCCGCTATAGGCGCAGGACCGCCCGCTTTTCGGGTGGCGCTGTTCTTGTGGGTCATGGTGCAGCTGGGTGCTTTTGCTGTGATGTTGGGCTGGCGCGTGCAGCCGGCCAATGAGGCTGATGTCACCCGCTAGCGCGAAACAACGGCACGAATGCCCGCCAGGACGCCGATCAGCAGCAGCGCGATACCCAGTAGCGTTATGGCGTCAGGCGCCTGGCCGCGCAGCACGAACACATAGACCAGCGCGGCGATGGTTTCAAACACGATCAGCTGCCCGCTCAAGGCAGTGGGTAGACGTTCCGCCGCGCGATTCCACAGCCATGTTCCCAACCAGGAGGCCAGCAGCCCCATCGCAAACATGGCCGCAAGAAAGTCTGCTGGTCTGGGGCCCAGAGGCCAATCGTAGCGATTCGCGTGCACGGTCTGATCGCCATGTAGCCACGCCAGACTCAGCAGCGCCGCGGTAACCGCCAATGGCAGCGTGGCCAGTCCCTGTGCGGTCGCCCAGGCGCTGGCACTGACCACCCCACGATGCCTGAGCCAGCGCGCGTTGCGGATCGGGTACCAGGTCCAGCAGGCCAGCGCGAGCAGGGCCAGTAGCAGGCCGAGCACCGGGTCTGTGGAGGCCGCCGAGGTGGAGTTTGAAAGCGCCTCTGAGGCGACAGGCCATTCGCGACCATGCACGCACAGCAGACCTGTGGCGATTAGAGCGAGAGCCCAGCCCAGTGAGCGCCAGGGCAGCTCGCGCGTGCCCAGATTTGAGACGACGCTGATCACCAGAGGAAGGGTACCGATGATCAGGGTCGGCAGCGCGCCGCCGGCAAGCTGGATGGCTGCGGCCAGGCTGGCGTAGTACATCAGATTGCCCACCAGCGCCAGGCGAAGGGCTTCCAGCCAATCGGCGCGCGCCAGTCGCGCCAGTTCCCGCCTTTGAAGGACCGCCAGCGGCAAGGCGATCAGCCCAAAGGCGAGATAGCGGCCGATGGACAGGGCGGCTGCCGGGTAATCGGCCAGCATCAAAGGCGCAACGAAGACCAGTCCCCAGACCAGTCCCGCGCCCACGGCGCACATGACCCCCGCGGCGAGTGCCGGGGGTTTATTGCCCGGATTCATAGACAGATGCAGACCGAACAGCGCAATGAAGGCATTGAAGCGCCGGGTTCAGGCTGATGGAGTCGAAGGGTCTGATGGCATCAGCGTCATCATGGTTTCGCTGCGAATGATGCGATCGGGCAGGGTGAACTCGTGTTCAGTGAACAGTCGGTTGGCTCGATTGTGGTCGTGCGCGGCGGCCTCCGTGAGGTCGAGCACTGGGGATACGCAGCAGTCGCGTGCGGCAGCAAGCTGCGCCCATTCATCGCGAGTGCGGCGGATAAATGCGCCCGCAAGTACCGTTGCCGCCTGTGGCCAGCTGGACTCGCGGTACTGATCGTCGACCCGCAGGCTGCCGGTCAGCTCCGTGAGTTCTAGGAGCTCTCGATAAAACTTGGGTTCAATCGCGCCCACCGCCACATGTCGGCCGTCAGCGCAGGCATATACGCGGTAAAACGGTGCGCCGCCGTCGAGCAGATTGGCGCTTCGGGCCAGCCGCCAGCGGCCGCCAGCCAGCATGCCGTAGAACATCGGTAGCAGACCGATCGTGCCCGCCAGAATGCTGGTGGTGACCACACCGCCGCGTCCGGTGATGCCACGCTGAACCAGCTGCGCGAGCGCGCCCACCAGCAGATGCATGGCGCCGCCACCGAAGTCGGCCACCAGGTTCAGCGGCGCAACAGGATGATCGGCTGGTCCAATCGCCGCCAGTGCTCCCGAGAGAGCAAGGTAGTTGATGTCGTGACCCGCCCGCAGGGCCAGTTCGCCCTGGTCGCCCCAGCCGGACAGACGTCCAATGACCAATCGTGGGTGTGTGCGCAGCAAATCCTGGGGCGCGAGCTCAAGCCGCTCAAGCACGCCAGGCCGGAAGCCCTCCAGAAGCAGATCGGTGTCGGCCAGTTGTTGATGAAGTTGAGCCCGCTGCTCGGGCGCCTTCAGGTCGAGTCTGCAGACCGTCTTGCCGGTATTGAGCACATCAAAGCGCGGATCCAGGCCCAGTCCCAGCCCTGGATCGTTGGGAGGCGATACGCGTGTGACCTGCGCGCCCAGTGATTGCAGGATCATGCCTGCAAAGGGCACGGGGCCAATGGCATGCAACTCAATGACTTTTAGTCCGGCCAGGGCTTGTTCTTGCATGGTGCGGTTCTCCGACGGCAGCCGCTATTGTCGCAGGCGAGCGCGTGCGCGCTGGTTAGACGCCCAGGTGCCGGGCGATGCGGGTGCCGGGCGATGCGGGTGCCGAGCGATGCGGGTGCCGAGCGATGCGGGTGCCGCGGCCAGCCGGTCTGCCCGTCCCGGCCACCCCCGCGGCCGCTGGGTGCGACGGACCTGCCTGCGCTTTAGTCAGGGGTCAGGTTGTGCAGCAGCGCACGACGCATGGAAATGGCCTGCGCCACATGCTCGTCGTCCAGCCGCTCGCAGGCGTCCAGATCGGCCAGGCTGCGAGCCACGCGCAGCGCGCGGTGTACCGCGCGAGCGGACCAGCGAAGACGCGCAGCTGCCCGTGCAAGTAACTCGCGTGCGGTGTCAGTGAGCGGGCAATGCTGTTCGATGTCGGCCGCCTGCAGATGTGCGTTGGGCATGGCCTGGCGGTGCAGTTGTCGCTCCCAGGCCGATTGCACCCGAGCCTGGATGAGCGCACTGGACTCTGCCTTGTGCGCAGCCAGGAGGCGCCGCTCGTCGATGGGATCCACTCGTATATGAATATCGACACGGTCAAGCACCGGGCCCGAGATGCGTTGCTGATAACGGCTGATCTGCTCGCGCGAGCAGCGACAGCGCGCGCTGGGGGCCAGGCCACAGGGGCAGGGGTTCATCGCGGCGACCAGTTGAAAACGTGCCGGGAAGTCGATTCGGGCATGGGCTCTTGAGACCGTGATTCGGCCGGTCTCAAGGGGTTCGCGTAAGGCCTCCAGGGCCGAGCGACTGAACTCGGCCAGTTCGTCCAGAAAGAGCACGCCGCGATGAGCCAGGCTGATTTCGCCGGGACGAGGGTTGCTGCCGCCCCCGACCAGTGCCGCCGTCGAGGCCGTATGGTGCGGGCTTCGGAATGGACGAACGCCCCAGTGCCGGGCTTCGAAGCGGCCCGCGAGAGCCTGAATGGCTGCGATTTCAAGAGACTCGCTGGCCAGCGGCGCTGGCAGAATCGACGGCAGGCGACTGGCCAGCATGGATTTACCCGCGCCGGGTGGGCCCACCATCAGGACCGAGTGGGCGCCGGCGGCTGCCACCTCTAGTGTGCGCCTGGCCTCTTCGTGGGCCTGCACGTCGCAGAAGTCCGCCAGTGAGCTGACCTCTGAGAGAGCGGGTGATTCATGATGAACCCGGGTCATCGTGGATTCACCGCGAAGGTGAGCACACACATCGATCAGGTGTGCGGCGGCCAGGGCGTCAACCTCGGTGTCCAGTGCGGCTTCGGCGCTGCAGGCTGTCGGTAGCACCAGACGGCGCCCGCCCTGGCGGACCGCCAAGGCCATGGCCAGCGCCCCCCGAATGGGTCGAAGATCGCCCGTAAGTGAGAGCTCACCAACCAGTTCGAGCTCAGTCAGATGGTCGGGAGGCAGCTGGCCGGCTGCCACCAGAACTCCGATGGCGATCGGAAGATCGAAGCGGCCGGAATCTTTGGGCAGGTCGGCCGGCGCCAGATTGACGGTGAGTCTTCGATTCGGAAAGTCGAGCCCGCTTTGCACGATGGCTGCGCGTACCCGCTCGCGACTTTCGCGCACGGCGGCCTCCGGCAGGCCAACAATATGAAAGGCTGGCAGGCCATTGGCTACGTGAACTTCGACACGGACCTCAGGCGCCTGCAGGCCGAGCAGGGCGCGGGAATGAACAACGGCCAAAGACATGAAAAATGGGCCTCCTGGGTTCGGACGCTAAGTCGCGGCACGGGCAGGATGTTGACCGGACCGGGCGCCGCCATCGTGAACCGTGTTGCGGGGCGCGGTCTGAATTGCCTCGACCCATTGGCTTCAGCTTGTCGGCTGAGATGCGGCCCTGCGGGCGTGCGAGAGCGCCGCAAGCGCTCATGGGCATCCGGTTGTCCGCAAAGACCTGGACCTCGATCATCGGGAACAATTCGATCCGACCAAACATGCAAGAAAATGCTTGCATAAGGCGTTTGCATGCATTATTATGCCGGAAATCGGGTAGGGACAAACCATCCCGTCACATGTTTCTTCCGGCAAAGAACTGGCAGCACATCCCTTGGAGACGCCCTTATGAGCCCTCAGGATCGCGTGAACTATCAGACGCAGCCCAGCCGCTACCGCCATCTGGGCCTTGCCATTGATGGCGCCATCGCAACCATCACGCTCTCAATCGACGAGGACGCGGGGCTGCGCCCCGGGTACAAACTCAAGCTCAATAGTTACGACCTCGGCGTGGACATTGAACTCAACGACGCACTCAACCGGATTCGCTTTGAACATCCCGCCGTGAAGACGGTGGTCATCACCAGCGGTCGCGACAAAGTGTTTTGCTCGGGCGCCAATATCTTCATGCTTGGCACCTCCAGCCATGCATGGAAGGTGAACTTCTGCAAATTCACCAATGAGACGCGTAACGGCATGGAGGATTCATCCGCGCATGACGGGCTCAAGTTCTTGGCGGCCGTTAACGGTGCCTGCGCCGGCGGGGGCTACGAGTTAGCCCTGGCCTGCGATGAAATTCTGCTGATCGACGATCGCAACTCGGCGGTCAGCCTGCCCGAGGTGCCGTTGCTGGGCGTCCTGCCGGGCACCGGGGGTCTGACCCGCGTTACCGACAAGCGGCGCGTCCGTCATGACCTCGCCGATATTTTCTGCACCACGACCGAGGGCGTGCGTGGTCAGCGGGCCAAAGACTGGCGTCTGGTCGACGAGATCGCCAAACCCGCCGTGTTTACCCAGCGTGTGCGCGAGTGTGCCCTGCAGCTGGCCGAACGAAGCCAGCGCCCCGATGCGGCGCAGGGCGTGGCGCTTGCGACGCTGGAGCGCGACATCGCCGCCGATAGTCTTCGCTATCGCCATGTCAGCGTCGACATTGACCACAGCCGTCGCCTGGCCACCTGGACGGTGCGCGGCCCGTCGGCTGACTTACCCGGCACGCCTGACGGCATGCTCGCGCAGGGCGCATCCTGGTATCCGCTCGCGCTGGCGCGTGAGCTTGACGATGCGATTCTCGAGATGCGTACCAACGAGCCCGAGATCGGAACCTGGCTCATCAAGACCGAAGGCGAGAGTGCCCATGTGCTGGCCATGGATGCGCAGCTGGCAGCGCATCGAGAGCACTGGCTGGTGCGCGAGACCATCGCATATCTGCGCCGAACCTTCAGCCGACTTGATGTTTCGTCGCGATCGCTTTTTGCGCTGATAGAGCCCGGCTCGTGCTTTGCCGGCACACTGCTTGAACTTGCACTGGCCTGCGATCGTAGCTACCAGCTTGACGCTGTGGAAAACCCCCAGCAGGCGACCCATTTGGTGGTGGCTGAATCCAACTTTGGCTGGTACCCCATGGCTACTGGTCAAAGCCGTCTGAGTCGCCGCTTTTACGATGAGCAGGACGCGTTGAACGCCATTCGCGCACAATTGAAGCAAACCCTGTCAGCGCAGCAGGCGCTGGCACTGGGCCTGGTGACAGCCGCGCCTGACGAACTGGACTTTGCCGATGAAGTACGCCTGGCGCTGGAAGCGCGCGCAGCGATGTCGCCGGACTCACTCACCGGACTCGAGGCGAATCTTCGATTCAACGGGGTCGAAACCCTGTTTACCCGAGTGTTCGGGCGTCTTTCTGCATGGCAGAACTGGATATTTCAGCGTCCTAATGCCGTCGGTGATCGCGGCGCGCTTAAGGTCTACGGCAAGGGCGAGAAAGCGGCCTTCGATTTCAACCGTGTCTGAATACCATTCCATTCGACGAATCCTATCTGCAGCATCTCTTATCCAAGGAATCTTCTGATGAGCTCGATCAACTACAGCGAGAAAATCCCCAACAATGTCAACCTTGCCGAGGACCGCACCCTACAGCGCGCCCTTGAGCACTGGCAGCCTAATTATTTGAGCTGGTGGCAGGACATGGGCCCTGATGGCTCGCAAAACTTTGATGTGTATCTGCGGACGGCGGTCAGTGTCGATCCCCAGGGTTGGGCTCAATTCGGTCATGTGAAGATGCCGGACTACCGCTGGGGAATTTTCATGAACCCAGCTGAGGCAGGACGCAAGGTTCATTTTGGCGATCACAAGGGCGAAGACGCCTGGCAGGAAGTACCGGGCGAGCACCGCGCCAACCTGCGTCGCATCATCGTGACCCAGGGCGACACCGAGCCCGCCTCGGTTGAACAGCAACGCCACCTGGGACTGACGTGCCCCAGCCAGTACGATCTGCGCAACCTCTTCCAGGTCAATGTCGAGGAAGGCCGCCACCTGTGGGCCATGGTGTATCTGCTGCATAAGCATTTCGGCCGCGATGGGCGCGAAGAAGCCGAAGCCCTGCTTGAGCGCCGTTCGGGCGATCAGGACAACCCGCGCATTCTGGGCGCCTTCAATGAGCGCACTCCAGACTGGCTGTCGTTCTATATGTTCACTTACTTCACTGACCGCGATGGCAAGTTTCAGCTATGCGCGCTGGCTGAAAGCAGCTTTGATCCGCTGGCCCGCACGACGCGATTCATGTTGACCGAAGAGGCGCACCACATGTTTGTGGGCGAGTCTGGTGTTTCTCGGGTCATTCAGCGAACCTGTCAGGTCATGAACGAACTCAAGACAGACGACCCCGCAAAGATTCGTGCAGCCGGTGTCATTGACTTACCGACCCTGCAGCGGTATCTCAACTTCCATTTTTCGGTCACCGTCGATCTGTTCGGCGCTGATGAATCGAGTAATGCCGCGAATTTCTACAGCGCGGGTCTCAAGGGCCGCTTTGAGGAAGGCAAACGTAACGATGACCATGTGCTGCGCGGCGACACCTACAAGGTGCTTGCAGTTCGCGACGGTCGTCTCGTTGAACGGGAAGTGCCCATGCTGAACGCGCTCAACGAAGTGCTGCGCGATGATTACATTCGCGACTCAGCGGGCGGTGTAGAGCGCTGGAATCGTGTCATTGAAAAGGCGGCAATCCCCTTCCGGCTTAAGCTTCCTCATAAGGCTTTCCATCGCAAGATCGGCGCGCTTGCCAGCGTCCATGTGAGCCCAGACGGACAGTTCATAAGCCCCATCGACTGGGCGCTCAATGAGACGCAGTGGCTGCCTACCCCAGAAGATCGCGCTTTCGTGGCGTCGCTGATGGGCCGTGTCACCGAGCCGGGTCGCTTTGCCAACTGGATTGCGCCGCCGGCCATGGGTATCAACCGACAGCCTGCCAACTTCGAGTACATTCGTTTCAACTGAACGCAGCTGGAGAAAGGCCATGCAAGCTTCGTCGGCTGCGGTCGTGCGGCAGCATCTGATCGACCCGGAAATCTGTATTCGCTGCAATACCTGCGAAGCCACCTGTCCGCTTGGGGCGATCACGCATGACTCGCGCAACTACGTGGTCGACGCCGATAAGTGCAACAGTTGCATGGCCTGCGTGCCGCCCTGCCCTACAGGCTCGATCGACAACTGGCGAATCATGCCGCGCGAGCGCGCCTACACGGTTGATGAGCAATTGGGCTGGGATGAACTGCCCGCTGAGCTCGACGCGGCGGGCTTGCAGGTGTCCGCGGAAGGCGCACCCGGCCTGACGAATGCGCTGGAGCCTGCGGTGGGCGGCCAGCCCGAGTCCGTTGCTGTCACAGCCGTTCCGGCACTGGCAAACCAGGTGGGCGCGGTACTGCCCCCCTGGTCAGCAGCCCACGCTTACACCAATCTATATGGACCCAGGTCGGCCAAAGCCAGCGTTCGTGCCACAGTTGTCGGCAATGTGCGCGTAACCGCCATGGGCCGTGACTACGATACGCACCATATCGTGCTGGATTTTGGTAACACCCCGTTTCCGGTGCTTGAGGGTCAGTCGGTGGGCATCGTGCCGCCTGGCGTCGATGCGCAGGGACGTCCGCATCATGCTCGACAGTACTCGGTGGCCAGTGCGCGAAACGGCGAGCGACCGGGCTACAACAATCTTGCGCTCACGGTAAAGCGTGTCCTTGAAGATCATCAGGGACGTCCGGTCCGCGGAGTCGCCTCTAACTATCTGTGCGATACCCAGGTGGGCGATACCGTCGAGGTGATAGGGCCCTTTGGCGCGTCGTTTCTGATGCCAAATCATCCGCGCTCGCACATTGTCATGATCTGTACCGGTACCGGTAGTGCGCCGATGCGCGCGATGACCGAATGGCGCCGGCGTCTCAGGCGATCGGGCAAATTTGAGAGCGGAAAGCTGATGCTGTTTTTCGGCGCGCGAACATCCGAAGACCTGCCTTATTTCGGCCCGCTGCAAAGCCTGCCGCATGACTTCATTGACATCAACTTTGCGTTTTCGCGGATACCCGGGCGTCCGCGCCGGTATGTGCAGGACCTTATGCGTGAGCGGGCAGCCGATCTGGCCGCGCTGCTCAGCGATCCGAATGCGTTTTTCTATGTCTGCGGACTGAAAGCCATGGAAGAGGGTGTCGTGCTTGCACTTCGTGACATTGCTGAGCAGGCGCAGCTCGACTGGCAGACGCTGGCCTCTCGCCTGCGCAGCGAAGCCCGTCTGCACCTGGAGACCTACTGATGAGGCGGCGCCCCGCTTGAGTGCGCCCCTGACGCTGCGTCTGGCACTACTGCTGGCGGTGCCGCCACTGATGTGGGCGGGTAACGCCGTCGCGGGCCGTCTGCTGGCCGGTGAGGTACCCCCCTTTGTGCTCAATGCCCTGCGCTGGCTGATCGCGATTCTGATTCTGCTGCCTCTGGGTTGGCAGGCGGTGGCCACTGCTCAGGCGCGAGCTGAGATCTGGCAGCGCTGGCGGCCTTTGTCTGTGCTGGGCTTGTTGGGCGTGGGCGCCTACAACGCCCTGCAGTATTGGGCGCTGGAAACCTCGACTGCTCTCAATGTCACGCTGATCGCCGCAAGCCTTCCGGTGTGGATGCTCGCGCTGGGTGTAGCGGCGTTTGGTGTGCGTCCCAGCCGGCGCGAACTGTTGGGGGCGGGTATCTCGCTGGCGGGGGTCGCCGTGGTGATCGCGCGCGGTGATTGGGCGCAACTGGTATTGCTCAGGCCAGCCCCCGGCGATGGCCTGATGCTGCTCGCAGTCTTGGGCTGGGCCTGCTACAGCTGGTTGTTGGCACGGCCACATCCGTCACTCGCCCCGGGCTCGCGCCCCGACTGGAACTGGGCTGGTTTTCTGCTGGTGCAAGCCTTGTTCGGGATGCTTTGGGCGGGCGGTGCCGCCATCGGGGAGCTTGCCCTGGGTGAGGCTTCAATTCGGTGGTCGCCCGCTGTCCTGTTGGGGCTGGCCTTCATCGCGATCGGTCCGTCGGTGATTGCCTACCGAGTATGGGGTCTGGCGGTACCCAGGGCGGGCCCGGCGCTGGCGGGATTGTTTGCCAATCTGACGCCGCTGTTTGCGGCCGTTATGGGCTCCGGCCTGCTGGGCGAAGCCCCACAGGCGTATCACGCGCTGTCGTTTGTATTGATTGTGGCCGGAATCGTGGCGTCGATCAAACGCTAACGCTCGCGCGTCTCAAGCGCGCGGAGGCGAGCCTCAAGAAGGGCTAGGCGCTCGCGCTCGAGCTCGAATTCTTCGCGCGTAACCAGCTCAAGCTTTTGAAAGCTCTGGGCCAGCAGGGCGCGCAGGTTGCGCTCGAGATCAGCTGCAGGACTGTTGCGCAGCAGCTCGCTTAGACGAGCCTGAGCCTGCGCAAGAAGCTCTTGAGGATTGGGACTCACCATAGAAAACGAGTCTAACACGCGATCGTTTGGGCATTCGACCGCCCGACTTTGGTGCAAAGCCAGATGAGCGGGCCGACGAATGCACCGATGTGGTGCGCGTTCGTGGCTTGCAACCCTCTGGCGGTGCGCCTGATGAGCGCAAATCTGCAATCGGCACGGTGGCACGGGAAATGCACTGCTCCGACTCTCAACATAAAGCCTCTTTCCTCCTAATCCTCGATACGGGAGCTCCTCCATGTTTAGGCATCTGATGTCTTGCCTCGCTGTCTCGCTCACGTGCGGCTCTGCCCTAGCCGCTGATCCGGCCCCCTTGACCGGTAACGTCATGCTCGCCAGCGACTATAAGTTTCGCGGTTTCACCCAGACCCGCTACAAGCCTGCGCTGCAGGGTGGTTTTGATTTCGCACACAGCTCAGGTTTTTATGTAGGCAACTGGAATAGCAACGTGGAACAGTCGCTATTTGACGGGGCCAGCCTGGAGATGGACGTATATGGCGGTTTTAAAAAAGCCATGGGCGCCATCACCTATGACGTGGGCGTGATTCATTACGCGTATCCGGGCTCGGGTCTGACGATCACCAAGATCGACAATACCGAAGCTTATGTTGGCGCAAGTGTGGGGCCGGTGAGCGCCAAGCTGTATTACGCGTTGACCGATTACTTTGACACCAAGACGCTGGCCGCCAGAAACGGGCTGTCCACCGACGGCACCACTTACCTGGACGTGACGGCAACAGTAGATCTAGGCAGCGGTTGGTCGGGTACTGCGCACGCGGGCGTTCTCAGTATGAAGAACGCCGCCTCCAATGGCTATGCCAGCTCGGTGACTGACTACAAGCTGGGCATCAGCCGGGACATCTCGGGCTGGGTCTTGGGTGCTGCGTACGTCACGACCAGCAAGAAGGACTACTTCCCCACCGGCGATTTGAAGCCTGACGGTGACCCGCGACTTTTGGTCTCCCTGAGCAAAACTTTCTGAGCAACCCGGACGCCGTCCAAGTATGGCGTCCCTATGGAGCAATCGCCATGAAGCTGATTACAGCCGTTATCAAACCCTTCAAGCTCGATGAGGTGCGTGAAGCCCTATCGGCCATCGGCGTGCAGGGCGTCACCGTTACCGAAGTTAAAGGCTTCGGCCGACAGAAAGGCCATACCGAACTCTATCGAGGCGCTGAATACGTCGTCGATTTTCTGCCCAAGGTCAAGATCGAGGCGGCCGTCGCGGACGATCTCGCCGAGCGCGTGGTGGAGGCGATTGAGTCGTCAGCGCGCACCGGCAAAATCGGTGATGGAAAGATCTTTATTTACGACCTTGAACAAGTGATCCGGATTCGTACCGGAGAAACCGGCAATGAGGCGCTCTGAGGCGCTACACCGACACGGAGTAATGATGATGACTCGCTTAATCAAAAATCTGGGCGGCGCTGCGCTGATGGCGCTGGCCCCTTTAGGCGCCGCTTTCGCGGGCGATGCGCCCGTGCCGAACAAGGGCGATACGGCCTGGATGACGGTTGCCACACTGCTGGTGATTTTGATGACCATTCCTGGCCTCGCCCTGTTTTATGGTGGCCTGGTCCGTGCGAAGAATATGCTGTCTGTTTTGATGCAGATCTTCGTGATTTTCTCGATGATTGTGGTGCTCTGGGCAGTCTATGGCTACACGCTAGCCTTCGGCGGCGATGGCAGCTTTTACGGCACCTTCGACAAGCTCTTTTTGAAAGGCATTACGCCCGACTCGGTAGCCGCCACCTTCAGCAAGGGCGTGGTGATTCCTGAGCTGAGCTTTGTAGCCTTCCAGGCCACGTTTGCTGCAATTACCTGCGCCCTGATCGTGGGCGGCTTCGCAGAGCGCGCGCGTTTCTCGGCAGTTCTGTTGTTTTGCGTGCTGTGGTTCACCTTCTGCTACATCCCCCTGGCGCACATGGTCTGGTACTGGGCCGGTCCGGACGCCATCACTGATGAGAAATCGCTCGAGGCCGTAACCGCCGCCGCCGGTTTTCTCTGGGCCAAGGGTGCACTTGATTTCGCCGGCGGCACAGTGGTGCACATCAACGCGGGTGTGGCAGGTCTGGTGGGTGCGTATGTCATCGGCAAGCGGGTGGGTTATGGTCGCGAGGCGATGGCACCTCACTCGCTGGTGATGACCATGATCGGCGCTTCGCTGTTGTGGGTGGGCTGGTTTGGGTTCAACGCGGGCTCCAATCTCGAGGCCAATGGCGTGACTGCGCTGGCGTTCGTGAACACCCTGGTGGCGACGGCTGCGGCGACCATGTCCTGGATGCTTGGCGAGTGGATGGCCAAGGGTAAGCCTTCGATGCTGGGCGCAGCGTCCGGCGCGGTTGCGGGCCTCGTGGCCATCACGCCCGCCTGCGGCTTCGTCGGTCCGATGGGCGCGATCATCATCGGTCTGGTTTCGGGCATGCTGTGTTTGTGGGGCGTCAATGGTCTCAAGCGCATGCTGGGTGCTGATGACTCGCTGGACGTGTTTGGCGTGCATGGCGTGGGCGGTATCGTTGGGGCGCTTTTGACCGGCGTGTTTGCTGCGCCCTCGCTAGGCGGAACGGGCATCTTCGACTACGTGAAAAACGCCGCGAACCCCGACTATGCGATTGGCGCCCAGGTGTGGGTGCAGTTGCAGGGCGTGCTGATCACGATTGCGTGGTCTGCCATCGTTGCCTTCATTGCCTTCAAGATCGTCGACATGATGGTCGGGCTGCGAGTGGCGGAAGACGAGGAGCGCGAGGGTCTTGACATCGTTTCGCACGGTGAATCGGCTTACCGCAACTAAGCGACCGCTTCTCTGAGCTAAACGGGGCGCCTGCGGGTGCCCCGTTTGTTTGAGGCAGGCTGGATTTCGGCGCGGATTGAGCGGACTCAATCGAGGATATGGTCGCGGCGTACAATGGAAGGCCCTGCCCGACCCTTAAATTGCCTGCCGCCCATGGTTCCCCATCTTGTCACCGCCATGCAAGGTCCGCTGCACGACATCGAGCGCCGTATGCTGGATGCCACGCCGCAGATCGAGCGCTGGTTCCGCCTCGAGTGGCAGGACCACACGCCGCCCTTCTACGGGTCGGTAGACCTGCGTAATGCGGGCTTTAAACTCGCGCCGGTTGATACCAATCTGTTTCCCGGCGGCTTCAACAATTTATCTGAGCCTATGCTGCCGCTGGCGGTTCAGGCAGCGATGGCTGCGATTGAAAAATACTGTCCAGATGCGCGCAATCTGCTGCTTATCCCCGAGAATCACACCCGAAACACCTACTACCTGCGCAATGTCCACCGGCTATCGATGATTCTGCGTCAGACCGGGCTTAACGTGCGGCTGGGTTCGCTGAATCCAGAGATCACCGAGCCCACCACGCTCGAGCTGCCCGATGGCGAGCAACTGGTGCTTGAGCCCCTGGTGCGTAAAGGTAAGCGCGTCATGCTTGAGGGTTTCGATCCGTGCTCGATCCTGCTAAACAATGACCTCTCGGCAGGGCTGCCCGCCATCCTGACCGATGTGCATGAGCAGGTGCTGCTGCCGCCCTTGCATGCGGGGTGGGCGGTCCGCCGCAAGACGAGGCACTTTGCCGCCTACAACGAAGTCGTCAAGCGATTCGCTAAGCTGATCGATATCGACCCTTGGCTGATCAACCCCTATTTCGCGGCGTGTGGTGGTATCGATTTTCACGAACGAGAGGGCGAGGAGTGTCTGGCCTCCAATGTGGACTCGCTGCTTAAGCAGATTCGCCTGAAGTACCGTGAGTACGGCATCACCGAAACCCCTTTTGTGATCGTCAAAGCAGATGCCGGCACCTATGGCATGGGCGTTATGTCGGTCAAAGATGCTGAAGAGGTCCGTAATCTCAACCGCAAGCAGCGCAACAAGATGGCGGTGGTCAAAGAGGGTCTGCAGGTCAGTGATGTCATCCTGCAGGAAGGCGTCCATACCTTTGAGACGGTCGAATCCGGGGTGGCTGAGCCTGTGGTCTACATGATCGACCGCTACGTGGTGGGTGGGTTTTACCGAGTGCATACGACGCGCGGCAAGGACGAAAACCTAAACGCGCCGGGCATGCATTTCGTACCCCTTCCTTTTGCCTCCAGCTGCAATTTGCCCGACTCCAAAGGCGAGCCTGATTGCGCCCCCAATCGTTTCTACGCGTACGGAGTGGTTGCCCGGCTGGCGTTGCTGGCGGCCTCGATTGAGCTCGAGCAGACCGACCCCGATCAGGCCCGATACGGTTGAGAGGCCGACAATGCGACTGCTTTTCATCATCGACCCTATCGAATCGCTTAAGCCTTATAAGGACTCCACTTACGCCATGATGGTCGAGGCTGCTCAACGCGGGCATGAGCTGTGGTTCTGCGAGCAGGGCGAGCTGTCATCTATGAGTGGTGTGCGCGCGCAGGTCAGTCGATTACAGCTTACCGACACCACCGGCCAGCGAAGCGACTGGTGGCAGGCTGCGCCGCGTGAGCAGGCTGCACTGACGGCCTTTGACGCCGTCTTGATGCGCAAAGATCCGCCCTTTGACATGGAATACGTGGCCTCCACCTGGCTGCTTGAGCAGGCCGTGCGCGAGGGCGCGCGCGTGTTTAACGCGCCCGATGCGGTACGCGACCACAACGAAAAGCTCGCCATTCTGCAGTTTCCGCAGTTTACGGCGCCAACTCTGGTCACCCGAAGCGCGTCTGAGCTGCGGGCCTTTGTTGCCGAGCACCAGGACACGGTCTTCAAGTTACTCGATGGCATGGGCGGTATGTCCATTTTCAGAGTGCGCGCGGGCGACCCCAATCTGTCGGTCATCATCGAGACCATGAACCGGTTTGGTGAACGAAGCGTCATGGCCCAGCGTTACCTGCCCGAGATCACCGAAGGGGACAAGCGAATCCTGCTCATCGGTGGCAGCGTGGTGCCTTACAGTCTTGCCCGAATCCCTTTGGCGGGCGAGTCGCGAGGCAACCTCGCCGCGGGCGGTCGGGGCGTGGCTCGAGCGCTCGATGCACGCGACCGCGAAATTGCCGAGTCTTTGGCGCCTGTCCTCGCCGCGCGCGGCTTGTTACTGGTAGGGCTTGATGTCATCGGCCGATACGTTACCGAGATTAATGTCACCAGCCCGACCTGTTTTCAGGAAATTACTCAGCAGACGGGTTTCTCGGTGGCGGGTCTCTTCATTGACGCGCTGCAAATGGCGGTCGCGTCGCCCGCAAAGGCCGGATAAGTAAGAGGGCTCAGGCTTGGCGGCTGCTTTCTCGAATGCATCCAGTCCGGCGCCTGCGGCCGCCAGTCTTGCCCGGTGGAGCGTCTCATGATCGGCATCATGGTGGTTTCTCACGAGCCATTGGGTACGGCGCTTCTTAATTGCACGCGTCATATCTTTGGGCGCTTGCCTGTGCAGCTTGCGGCGCTCGATGTGATTCCTGATGAAGACCCCACGGTCGCGATTGACGCGGCGCGCGAGCTGCTCTCGCGCATCAACGATGGCAGTGGCGTCATCGTGTTAACCGATGTGTTTGGGGCCACACCATCACGCATTGCATTGGCGCTCCATGAACCTAATCGGGTCAGCGTGATTGCCGGCGTCAATCTGCCCATCCTCATCAAGGCGCTTGGTAACCGTCGTGGGCCCCTCGAAGAGGTTCTGGTCAGTCTTGTGCAGTCGGGGCAAAATGCCATTCAGATCATTGAGCCTGAAGCACCGGTAAAAGCAAAAGAGCATGTATCGAGCTGAAGCAGTGGTGGTGAACAAACTAGGTCTGCATGCCAGGCCCTCGGCAAAGCTTACGGCCACCGCCGGACGCTTTCGGGCCGAGGTATGGTTGTCGCGTGGTGCCCGCAGGGTTAATGCTAAAAGCATCATGGGCGTCATGATGCTGGCAGCCGCTTGTGGCTCCACCGTGGTCGTTGAGGCCGACGGCCCTGACGAGCAGGAGGCCGTTCAAACAATTACGGCCCTGATCGCTGATGGGTTCGGCGAAGAGTTCGGAGCCTGAGACATGCGCTTCATCGGCAACCTGGGATACCCATGCTGAGCTTTGACGGACTCGGTATCGGCGGTGGCATCGCTATTGGTCGTGCGCGTGTGCTCGAGTCCAGCCGCGTGGACGTGCCCCGCTATCGGGTTCACGGCGAAGGGTTGGCCACCGAGCAGGCTCGACTTGAGAAGGCGCTCGCCCAAGTGCGCAATGAATTTGCCCAACTGCTGGCGCATCTGCCGGTTGATGCACCCGCCGAGGCCGGAGCACTGCTTGAAGTTCATCGCATGATTCTCGATGACCCTGCACTCGCCCGCGCTGCCCATGACGGTATTGCAGCACAGGCTTGGAATGCCGAATGGGCGGTATGGCATTGTGCGAGTCAACTCGCCGACCAATTCGCTGAGCTCGATGAAGACTACTTCCGTGAGCGCGGCCGCGACGTACTTCAGGTTGCTGACCGCGTGATGCGCGCCCTGTCTGGCAGCCGATCGAGCAAGCCGCCTGAGGCTGCTGAGCCTGTCATTTATTGTGCGGAAGACATTGCCCCGGCCGATATGCTGGGTCTTCGCCACGCCGCAGGCTTTGCCATCGACCTGGGCGGGGTTACCTCACATACGGCCATTCTGGCGCGCAGCATGAATGTGCCAGCCGTTCTCGCCCTGGGCGCGGCGCGTGATCAAATTCGAGATGATGATTGGCTCATTCTGGATGGTGACGCGGGTCGACTCATCGTATCGCCCGAGCCGTCCGTACTGCAGCAGTACCGGGCTCGGCAGGCCCAGGATAGACAGCAGACCGAACTGCTTCGTGAACTCGTTCGAGTCGCTTCTCGCACGCTTGACGACTGTGAAGTTGAGCTGATGGCCAATCTTGAGCATCCCGATGAGGTTGACCAGGCCAATGAAGTCGGTGCGGCCGGCGTGGGCCTGTTCCGAACAGAGTTTTTGTTTATGAACCGCGGGCTCGAGCCCTCAGAGGATGAGCAATTTGAGGCGTATCGCTCGGTGGTGGTGGGTATGGAGGGTCGGCCGGTGACCATCCGTACCATTGATGTTGGCGCGGACAAGGTGATAGAGCCGCACGCCAGCGTCAATGCGCCCAACCCTGCGCTGGGTCTTCGGGCCATCCGATATAGTCTGGCTCGCCCCGAACGTTTTCTGGTGCAGCTGCGGGCGATCCTGCGTGCCTCGCACTATGGTCCGGTGCGCTTACTGCTGCCCATGCTTGCGCATGGTCATGAAATAGACGCCAGCCTTTCTTTGATCGAGCAGGCTTGCGATCAATTGCGTCATCGTGGACAGCCTTTCGACAGCCAACTGCCTGTGGGCGGCATGATCGAAGTGCCTGCGGCGGCACTGTGCGCGGACTACTTTGCTCGTCGCCTCGATTTTCTGTCTATTGGCACCAACGACCTCACCCAGTACACGCTGGCCATTGATCGCGCCGATCACGAGGTGGCCTCGCTGTACGAACCCTTTCATCCAGCGGTTCTTAGGCTGATCGCGCATACGCTCAGGGCAGCGCGGCGGGCTGACAAACCGGTAGCGGTGTGCGGCGAGATGGCCGGTGACTGCGAGGCTACTCGTGTGTTGCTCGGACTGGGCCTGACGCAGTTTTCCATGCAGGCGGCCAGTCTTCTACGGGTTAAGCGCGAGATCATTCGCGCCGACCGGCGGCGTCTGCTGCCGGTCGCCCGACGACTGTTACGCGCTCAGACGCCGCAGGAAGTCGATGAAGTCCGCTCCGCACTGCGCGGCCTGTAGGTTTGCTATTTGACACAGGCGGCGCCTGCGCTAAACTTCCTTCAGGTATTCGCGCCGATTTGACGACTAGCTTGCGGGCGCGCAACAAGTACGGCTAAAGCGGCGTGGGCCCAGGTCCCAAGCCCGATCCGCTTGCCAAGCCGGTCGGGCTTTTTCATTCTGGTGTCCATGACGGATTCGCGGGTTAGCGCTTACCGGATGCGCTTCGAACAACCACTGGCTTTGGCCAGCGGTGCGAGCATTTCCGACTACGAGCTGGTGTATGAGACCCACGGCGAACTCAACGCCGATCGGTCCAACGCAGTGCTCATCTGTCACGCATTAAATGCATCGCACCATGTAGCGGGTGTTTCGGCCGAGCCGCCACACGAGCTGGGTTGGTGGGACAACATGGTGGGGCCTGGCAAGCCAGTCGATACCCGGCGTTTTTTTGTGATTGGTATCAACAACCTGGGAAGCTGCTTTGGTTCGACCGGGCCCATGTCGGTCAATCCCGCCACCGGCCGAGCGTATGGGCCCGATTTTCCGGTGGTGACGGTTGAGGACTGGGTGCATACACAGGCCCGCCTGGCCGACCGCCTGGGTATCGAGCGATTTGCGGCGGTCATGGGGGGAAGTCTGGGCGGCATGCAGGCGCTGGCCTGGTCTTATCTTTATCCCGGCCGAATTGCGCACTGCCTGGCTATTGCCAGCACGCCCAAGCTGTCCGCGCAGAACATCGCCTTCAATGAGGTCGCCCGCAGAGCCATTCTGACCGATCCCGATTTTCATGGCGGCCGCTTTTATGATCACGGCGTGGTGCCTAAACGGGGCCTGCAGGTGGCTCGTATGATTGGCCACATCACGTATCTGTCTGATGATTCCATGGCCGAAAAATTCGGCCGTGTGCTGCGTCCACAATCACCCCAGTCCGATCCGCGCAGCGACTATCGCTTTACCTTCGATATCGAGTTTGAGATCGAGTCGTATCTTCGCTACCAAGGCGAAAAATTCTCGCGTTATTTCGATGCCAACACCTATCTGCTCATTACGCGGGCCCTCGATTATTTTGATCCGGCACGAGCCTTGGGCGATGATTTATCGGCTGCACTTGCGCCTGCAAGCGCCAGCTTTCTGATCGCGTCGTTCACCACCGACTGGCGTTTTGCGCCTGAGCGCAGTCGCGAGATCGTTCAGGCGCTGCTGAAGGCGGGCAAACCTGTCACCTATGCGGAAATCGATGCGCCGCATGGGCATGATGCTTTTTTGCTTGAGCACCCTCAGTACCATGCGCTGGTTAAAGCGTATTTCGAGCGGATAGCTGCAGCCGTCGGCGTCGCGTCGCTGGAGACCCTTTGATGAGTCTGCCTCAGCCCCGGCTTCCTGGCGCCCTTCGCCCCGACCTGGCGCTGATCGCGACCTGGGTCGAGCCGCAGTCGCGCGTACTTGACCTCGGCTGCGGCGACGGTCAGCTGCTTGATTATCTTCAGCGCGAGCGGCGCTGCCGCGCCTATGGCGTTGAAATCGACGATGCCAGCGTGCTTGCCTGTGTGCAGCGCGGTGTAGAAGTCATTCAGCGCGACATCGAGGCTGGTCTGGGTATGTTTGGCGCCGATGCATTCGATGTGGCGGTGTTGTCCATGGCGGTGCAGGCCACGCACCGCACTGAACAGGTACTCGCCGAGATGAGCCAGGTTGCAGCCGAGGGAATCGTCTCGATTCCAAATTTCGGTCACTGGTACCACGCCTGGTCGCTGTTACGCGGGCGCATGCCGGTCTCTCGCGAGATGCCCTACCAGTGGTACAACACGCCCAATCTGCATCTGGCCACGGTCTCAGATTTTGAAGACCTACTGGCGCAGTTGGGGCTGGTTATTACCCAGCGGGCTTTTCTGGCCGACGGCAAGGCCGTGCACTGGCTCGCTGGTTGGCGCGCAACGCAGGCCATTTATCGTTTTCGTCGCAATTCATCCAGCCGCCGTGCCAACTCGGGCGAGCGCAGCGACGCCTCATAGGCTTTCTGTATCGGGTCCTGCAGGGCGGGTGTCATGCCCGCGTGGGCAAGCGCCAGGAGGTCGCGCTTCATGCTGGCGACAACCCCCGGATCGGTTTGCGCGATCGCCTCCAGCAGGGTCGCAACCGTTCTGCCCAGGGCTTCGCGCTCGCACAGTTGCGATACGAATCCGATGCGAAGAATTTCGTCGGACTCGATGGTTGTACCGGTGAGCATCAGGCGGCTCGCCGCTGCTAACCCTAATCGGGTGACATAGCGTCGCAGCCCGCCCGGGTAGTAATGCAGACCGATTCTGGCCGCGGGCATGAACAAGCGCATGTCGCTTACGCCAATGCGAAGATCACACGCCAACGCCAGATCGGTTGCGCCACCGTAGGCACTGCCGTTCAGTGCGGCGATGGTGGTGAAGGGTAGCTGCTCAAGCGCGTCGAGCATGTGTTCGAAGCCGCCCTGAAGCGATTCGATGATGGACTGCAGCGTAAAGCCCGAGCAGAAACTGCGTTCTCCGACGCCACTGATCACCAGCGCGCGAGGCCAGGCAGACTCGGCGTGGCTTTGCGCCAGATCCTCGAAGCAGTCAATAAGGGCTGAAACGTCGGCCGGATCGAGCCGGTTATGCTCATCGGGCCGATCCAGTATCAGACATGCGTAGCGACCTTCACGCAACATGCGTGGAGCGCCTGAATGCGACGCTAGCCGGGGAGCCCGTGCCGCCCGCAACAACAGGGTTTCGAGCGACGGCACCTCGAGGGTTTCGTCGCGTGGTGAGCCGATGGAATCGCCCGGCGGCTCTGCCGGGTGAGGGGGTCGTCGTGCCATCTGTCAAGCATACCGGGTAGGTCGGTAGAACTCGGTCTGCGGTTTCATTCGACCGCGCTGCGCTTTATAGCAACCGCGCCGCGTGTTCCCACGGCCCAGACGTGCGCCCGTATGGCCCCGTAACACCTCAGCAGGTTTGCCTAGGCTAAGCGCCCGATTGCTGCGCCCCTGAGTCGGTCGCCATGCTGTGCAGCCCGCTCAAGTCTTTCCCGAGGTTCGAATCATGAAGATGACGCTATCCGGCCGGCCGGCCGTTTCGCATCTGCTCCTGCTGTGTTCTTTGGTGCTAGCGCACAGCGCTGCTGTGGCGGCCGTCTGCCCGGCGCCCGGTGGCGCCCCCGGACCCCTGCCAGCGTTAATCTCCGAACGCATACCGGGGTTTGGCGGGCTTGGTGCGTCTTCCCCCAGCCCGCAGGCTGGTTCTGCAGCGGGCGCTGCCAGCGCGTCAGGTATCGCTACGGGTGAGCAATCCGTCTGCGCGGCGCTGCCTCAGTCCGCCGAGCCCGCAAGCCTGCCCAGCGCCGCACCCTCGCTGTCAGCGGGCAATCCGGTCAATGTGGCCAGTGGCCATAAGTATGAGCAGGTCAACGACGTACGGCTTGCCCGACCTGACGCCATGACGCACCTTGACGCCATCGGGCTACCCACTGGAGTCGCCGCGGCCGTACTGGCCGGCGACAGTCTGGTGATGAATTTTGTGCGTCACTACAACAGCGGTGCGGAGTTTGCGCTGAGCTTTGGCGTGGGCTGGAGCCACAGTTATGACACGCGCCTGGCCCGTCTGCGGCGCGAGCCGCCACCCAGCGGAGGCTCTCTTCCACCTTATGAAATCCAGATTCTGCAGGCCGATGGCCGCCGCTTGGCCTTCAGCCCTCTTGCCAGGCTTGCTGACGGAACGATTCGCTACGCCAGTGGCGACCTTGCCGACGGGCTCGTCGAGGAACGCTTGCCCGGTCGAACGGGTACGGCTGATCTATCGTCGACTCAGGGTGCGGTAGCAAGCGGCTCTGAAGTCCGACCCTGGGTCTGGCGCTGGCCCGGCGGTCGCCAGCTTTACTTTGACCGGCAGGGACGCCTGGCCCGCCTTGTGGCATCTGATCTTGATGCCATCGAACTGAGCTACGACTCACAGGCGCGCCTAAGCCTGCTGACCGACCGGCACGGGCGGCAATTCAGACTGAGCTACGCTGGCGAGCGCCTGCGGTCTTTGCAATTGCCCGATGGTGCCGAGGTGCTCTACGACTATGACGGGCGTGGGCGCCTGGTGAGTGTGCGCTACCCCGGTGGCGACCTGATCAGGCATCACTATGATGACAACCTACATCCTTACCGACTGACCGGCACCACCTATCCCGATGGACGCCGTAGTCGTCATCGCTACGACGCACACGGTCGGGTTATCAGCACGCAGGCCGACGAGCGCGATTCGCGCAGTCGCGTCGATCTGGAATATCGCGCAGATTCACAGACCGATACCGGCCTGACCATCCTCAGGTCGGCTCAGGGGCACGGCCAGTATCAGTGGCGTCGCCTGGCTTCGGGACGGCTGGTGTTAACCGAGTCGAGCGGCCCCGGCTGTGCCCAGTGCCCGCCGGTGGGCTGGCGAATGCGCTGGAGTGAAGCAGGCAAGCCGCTTGAGCTGGGCGACTGGGTGCTCCGTTACGACGCGCTGGGCAGACTCATTGAGCTCTCGCATGGGCTTAAGCAGCCTTCGCAGGGCATCGCTCACGACCCGCTTCAATGGCGCCTGTCCTACGGCGGCAATGATCCGCTGGCGAGTCCTGCACGCATCGAGGCGCCCAGTGTCATCGCCGGCCATCGTCGGGTCACTGAATTCCAGCATAACGACCGAGATCAGACCGTCTTGCGTATCGAACGTGGTCATGTGCCAGAGGGCGATCGTTCGCATGAGCGCTTTCGTGCGGTGCGCATCGATTATGTCGACAGCGGCCCTGCGCGCGGCAAGCCCGCCAGCATCTCGCTGGTCGAGGGACCATGGCCACCCCCTAACAGCGGGCTCGCTGCAGGTGCGGATACAAAGCTCGCGTTGAATTCGCGCGACAAAGGCTTCCGCTTGATGACGGGTCGTTATCGTGAGGCGATCAGTCTGCCGCCTGCAGCCTTGCACCGGTATCAGTGGGATGAGCGACGGCGCCTGACATCGGTCGAGTATGGCGATGATGTTCGCCACCAGATTGAGCGCGACGATCTCGCCCGGCCTGTGCTGGAGCGCCTGCCTGATCTTCGAGAGCGGCGCTGGCATTACGATGCCGCATGGGCGCCCGAGGCAGTTAAGGTAGAGATCGTCGCGAGCAGCGGACATACGCGGCGGGCGCTTGTCGAGCAGGTTGCTTCGCAGACAGCGTCGGCTGCTCAGCCAGCATGGCCGATCAAACCACTTCCGATCGGCCTGAGTGTGCAGGCGGGCGGAGTCCGACACTTCGTGGATGTCGATGGCCAGCACACCGTGCAGCGGCTGGACGACTTTGGTCGCATTGTCGAGGAACGCATCGACGGGGCGCTGTGGCGCCGTGTGCGCTACGACTCAGCGGGCAGGCCTGCTGAGCTGACTCGTGCCGGAGGCATCGAAGAGTTCCTGCGCTTCGATGCCGCGGGAAGACTGCGCGAACGCGAGCGACGTGGCCGCGGGCATAGTGAGTTGACGCTGTTTGAATGGCAAGGCCTCAGGCTGCAGGCTTTGCAGCATCCACACCAGTCCACCCGTCTGCTCAGCGATCCAGACGGCCGAATCATGCACCTGGAGCACACCCTGGCCGGGCATTCGGTACGCCTTGCGCAGCACCATGACGCGCAGGGTCGGCTGGTACGACGCGATCTCGGTGATGGAAGGTCGCTTCTCTATGGCTATGACTCGCAGGGTCGCGCGCAGTCTCTGGTTCTGCAGCCAAGAGGTTCAGGACGCCCCATTGAATTGCTGCGCGTGAACTACCGTGCGGATGGTCTTCCCGGCGGCGAGTCGCTGGGCAAAGCGGTCCTTTCAGAGCGCCAGTACGACGAGCAAGGCCGCCTGATCCGCCTGAGCTGGCAAACGCAGGGACTACTCGGTCGAGCCAGCGCAGGTCTGAGCGGTCGACCGGGATTCATGGGTGCCGGCGGTGTTCTGCGCGCGCCGCTTGAAGACTGGACCCTGCAATGGGATAGCTACGGACGTATTGCTGCGATTGCGCGCGGACAGCTAGAGGATCGTTACGGTTTCGACGCCTGGGGCCGCATCGTGGTGCGTGAGCGTCACGAACCAGCTGCGGCAGGGCCAGTCTTTGGGCGCGGACCTCTGCAGACGCGGACGCTGCATCGCGAGTTTTTTGACTACTCTCCCGCGGGCCATTTGCTCCGCCGGCTTGACCGCAACGGCCAGACGCATCAGTACGCACGCCCCACGACTGTCGGGTCAGGCGAGCGCGCGCAGCTCGACGATCTGGTGCTTCATTACGGGCTGTCCGATCGAATTGAGACCATCACCCGCGCCGGGCAGCCCGACCAGCGCATCGCCCAGTATCGCTACAACGCGCTCGGAGAGCGAGTCAGTAAGACACGGACGGTACGCGGCGGATCTGTACAGACGACGCATTACCTCTATCACAACCGACAGCTGGTTGCCGAGCTAGGCAACCAGGGGAGTATTCGCCGCCACTATGTTTACTGGGCTGGTCGCATAGCGGCCATCATCGAGCCCGATGATCAAGGCACAGGAGAGCGTATCTACTTTGTGCTGGGAGATCATCTGGGCACACCGCGATCGGTCGTCAACGCGGATGGTTCGCTGGTGTGGCGGGTCGACACAGACCTTTATGGTGGTACGGCCAAGATACACGGACAGTTCGACTTTGCGCTTCGGTTTCCTGGGCAGTACTTCGACCCTGAAAGTGGGCTGCACGACAACTATCAGCGCAGCTTTGACCCGCGAACCGGGCGCTACCTTGAGCCCGATCCGATGGGACTTGCTGGCGGATGGAATCGTTACGCCTATGCCAGCGGCAATCCGGTTTTGGCAACCGATCCTCTGGGTCTGATTCTGTTTGCCTTCGACGGTACCGGTAACTCCGATCCTGCGCGTGCGCCCGATACGCTGTCGAACGTCGCTCGTCTATACAGTCTCTACGACGCGAGTCAGCGGCATTACATGAGCGGAGTCGGCATTCCAGTGGCGGATCACGGTATCGGCGGCGGCCGTCTGGATGTGCTGGACGCCGGGTCCGCGCGGCAGCGAGTCGACCTCATGCTCGAGCGCTTGAATCATGATGTTCATCAACGCGCTGCAGGATCGCGTATTCAGGTCGATGTCATCGGGTTTTCTCGGGGGGCTGCGATGGCGCGTGATTTTGCCAACACCGTCGCTCAGAGAATCCGGTCAGGTCACTACACCGCGTTGCAACGCTGTATTTCGCTCAATTTCATCGGTCTTTGGGATACGGTCGCGCAATTCGGTCTGGACGGTCAGGCCAACGATCGATGGAATCTCTCGATTCCGCCGGAGGCCCATGTGGTTGTTCATGCGGTGGCTGTCAATGAGCATCGCGCGCTGTTTCCGGGCGAGTCCATCCTGGCGGCGACCGGACAAGATCCGGGTAAGACTCGGCGCCTCGAGCGCGGTTTCATCGGGGATCATGCCGACATTGGCGGCAGCCACTCCGATGGAGATCTGTCAGACCTTGCCCTATCCTGGATGTACGATCAGGCACTTGCGGCGGGTCTGCCGCTGGCAGGGCTCTCAAGCGAGTGGCGAACGATCTCCAATCCCCTTCTGCACGATGCGCGTGCCTTAATTTCGCCGGCAAGTGATCGGGTTTTGCGCACGCGCGACGAGCGCGGCACTACGCTTAGTGAGGTGCGGCAGCGTGACGCTTCGGTCAGCGGTATGACCTGGGCAGCCAGTCAGGCCATGATCAGCCACTTTCCGTACCGGCTGCGCGGCGCCGACGGGCGAGCCACGTTGGCGGGTCGAGTCGATATGCAAGCCTATGGCCGCTGGCTTTCTGAACAGTATGCGCTTGATGTCGTATATTGATCGGCTCAGCGCCAATCCCTGCAAGGAATTGCCATGGCCGATTTATCAGACGCCACTCGCCTAGCCCAGTACCGGGCCACCAACCGGGTTCGTTTCGTCACCGCTGCTTCGCTGTTCGACGGCCACGATGCCTCGATCAACATCATGCGACGCATCTTGCAAAGCATGGGATGCGAGGTGATCCACCTGGGACACAATCGGTCGGTTCAAGACGTCGTTAACTGTGCGCTTCAGGAAGACGTGCAGGGTATCGCGGTCTCGTCCTATCAGGGCGGGCATGTTGAGTACTTCAAGTACATGATAGACCTGCTGCGCCAGGGCGGCGCCGCTCACGTCAAGGTGTTCGGCGGCGGTGGTGGCGTGATCATACCGGCCGAAATCCGCGAGCTCGAAGCCTACGGTGTGACGCGGATCTATTCGCCTGAAGACGGCCAGCGCATGGGCCTGCAAGGCATGATTGGCGACATGATCAGTCGCTGTGACATCAACCTTGCACGACTATCGACGGTCAATATCGACGCGGTAGCCGATTGTGCACGCCGCATGCCTGCCCAAGACGAGGCGGCCTATTCCCATATTCGCGGGCTTGCTCACCTTTTGACCGTACTCGATAACGGTGAAGCCGATCCCGCCGCGCGTGCACGGCTGCATGAAATGGCCGCCCAGAGAACAGTGCCTACCCTGGGCATCACTGGTACGGGCGGCGCTGGCAAGAGCTCGCTCACCGATGAGCTCGTGCGCCGCATGAGGCTTGACTACAACGAGAATTTGCGAATCGCCGTGTTGTCGGTGGACCCGACGCGGCGGCGCTCTGGCGGTGCGCTACTGGGTGACCGCATTCGCATGAACGCCATCAGCCATCGCAATATCTTCATGCGCTCGCTGGCGACGCGTGAGGCCGGCAAAGAGATCAGTCAGGCGCTGCCAGACGTTATCGCCGCCTGTAAGGTGGCAGGCTTCGATCTGATCGTTGTCGAGACCTCGGGCATTGGCCAGGGTGATGCTGCGATTGTGCCCCTGGTCGATGCATCCTTGTATGTCATGACCCCCGAGTTCGGCGCCGCCAGCCAACTCGAAAAAATCGACATGCTCGACTTTGCCGATTTCGTGGCCATCAACAAGTTTGACCGACGTGGCGCGCTCGATGCGCTTCGCGATGTGTCTAAACAGTTCCAGCGCAATCACGAGCGCTGGAGTAGTCGTCTGGAAGACATGCCAGTCTTCGGTACGCAGGCTTCGCGCTTTAATGATGATGGTGTCACGGCGCTCTACCAGGCCATGCTGCCCAGGCTTCGCGAGCTGGGACTGTCACAGGCGGGTGCCGGGCGCCTTCCGCTTATCAGCGTGCGCCACAGCTCAAGCCAGACCGTGATCGTTCCACCAACGCGAGTGCGTTACCTGGCTGATGTTGCACAGTCGGTTCGACATTACAAGGCGCAGGCACGCGAGCAGAGCCGGCTAGCGCGCGAGGTTCAGCAGTTACGCGCATCGCAGCGCATGTTGTTTGAAGCTGTTCCTGAAAAATCCAAGGCACGCGAGGCGCTCGAAGAGCTGGCACAAGAGCGCGAGCGTGAATTGAATCGTGAATCGCGCGAATTGCTGGCTGACTGGCCCAAAACGCGTGAGACCTATGGGGCCGATGAACTCGTGGTCAAGGTACGCGACCGCGAGCAGCGCAGCGCACTCACGTACACCAGCCTATCAGGCACGCGCATTCCCAAGGTGGCACTGCCCGCTTACGAAGATCACGGAGAGCTTTTGCGCTGGCTGCTGCTTGAAAACCTCCCGGGACGATTTCCGTTTACAGCGGGGGTGTTTGCTTTCAAACGCGAAAATGAAGACCCCACGCGAATGTTTGCTGGCGAAGGCGATCCCTTCCGAACCAATCGGCGCTTCAAGCTTTTGTCGCAAGGCATGCCGGCCAAACGATTGTCCACAGCTTTCGATTCAGTCACGCTGTATGGACACGATCCCGATCTGCGCCCTGATATCTATGGCAAGGTCGGTAATTCGGGTGTGTCCATTGCCACTTTGGATGACATGAGAGAGCTCTATGCGGGTTTTGACTTGTGCGACCCGTCTACCAGTGTGTCGATGACGATCAATGGGCCTGCGCCCACTATTTTGGCTATGTTCATGAACACGGCCGTTGATCAGCAGCTCGACGCGTTTCGTGCGCAAAAGGGCCGAGAGCCCGATGCGGGCGAGATCGCAGCGCTCAGGGCCCACACGCTCGCCAGCGTCAGGGGTACGGTGCAAGCCGACATTCTTAAAGAAGATCAGGGCCAGAATACCTGCATCTTCTCGACCGAGTTCAGCCTAAAGGTCATGGGCGATATCCAGGAATATTTCGTCCGTAACAAGGTGCGCAATTTCTATTCCGTCTCGATTTCTGGCTATCACATCGCGGAGGCGGGCGCCAACCCAATTAGCCAACTCGCCTTTACGCTGGCCAATGGCTTTACCTTTGTTGAGGCCTATCTGGCACGTGGCATGAAGATTGACGACTTCGCGCCCAATCTCTCGTTTTTCTTTTCTAACGGGATGGACCCTGAGTACACCGTCCTTGGGCGCGTAGCTCGGCGCATTTGGGCTTTGGCCATGCGCGAACGCTACTGTGCGGGTGAGCGCAGCCAAAAGCTTAAGTATCACTGCCAGACCAGCGGTCGTTCACTACACGCTCAGGAAATCGCCTTTAACGACATCCGAACCACGCTGCAGGCGCTCATTGCGACCTACGACAATGCAAACAGCCTGCATACCAATGCCTATGACGAGGCGATCACCACGCCCACTGAAGAGAGCGTGCGACGGGCGATGGCGATTCAGCTGATCATCAATCGCGAATGGGGACTCGCCAAAAACGAGAACCCGAACCAGGGCAGCTTCATCATCGACGAACTTACCGAGCTGGTCGAAGAAGCGGTGCTGGCCGAGTTTGAGCGCATCAGTGAGCGGGGGGGTGTTCTGGGCGCTATGGAAACCGGCTATCAGCGCGGCAAGATTCAGGATGAGAGCATGCATTACGAAATGCTTAAACACACCGGTGAACATCCCATCATCGGCGTGAATACGTTTCGCAATCCTGCGGGCGACCCGATTCCCGAAAAACTCGAGCTCGCCCGTTCAACCGAAGAAGAAAAACAGTCGCAGCTCGAGCGACTTTCGCGGTTTCACCAGCAGCATCATGCGCAGGCGCCCGCCATGCTCGAGAGGCTTCGCCGCACGGTTATCAACAACGGCAATGTTTTTGAGGTGCTCATGGATGCGGTACGAGTCTGCTCATTGGGTCAGATCACGCAGGCCCTGTTTGAGGTCGGCGGACAGTATCGTCGCAGCATGTAAGTAAGCCCGCTGGTGCCCAGGCCATGTCGTGGCTTATGGTGCAGCGCGGGAGCGGCTTCGGCGCGCGCGTCGTGCCCTGGCGGCTACTTAGGCCGCCTGGACAGCGAACTCGGCCGGCCTTAGTGCTTCAGATAGCTCGGCCAGCAGGGTCAGCGATTTCAGTCGCGCTTCGTGGTCGAACACGGTGCAATTGACGATGAGCTCATCGGCCTGCGTGCGATCGACAAATGCCTGTAGTCCCTGCACGACCGTGTGCTGCGAACCGACCACCGAGCACTCCATCATGCGCATGGCCTGAACCCGCTCGGCGGGTGTCCAGTAGGTATTGATATCGTCAATAGGCGGCGCGAGTTGGCCCCGGGCATTGCGCAGCATGTCAGTGACGCGCTGCTGATGGCTGGTGAAAAGACGTCGGGCCTCGGCGTCGGTATCGGCTACAACGACGTTGACACAGGGCATGGCCTGGGGCGACTGCAGCTGCGCCGAAGGCTGAAATTGCGCGCGATATACGTTGAGGGCATGGTCGAGCGCTGCCGGTGCGAAGTGCGAGGCAAATGCATAAGGCAGGCCGAAATGCGCGGCGACCTGAGCGCCGTACAGACTTGAGCCCAGAATCCACAACGGTACGTTGGTATCGGCGCCAGGCACCGCGCGGATACGCTGGCCGGGCTGCACAGGTCCTAGAAGCTGCTGCAGTTCAACAATGTCGTCGGGAAAGCGCTCGGCAGCGTGCGCATCTCTGCGCATAGCCAGCAGGGTTTCCATGTCGGTGCCGGGCGCGCGACCCAGGCCTAGTTCAATACGCCCTGGATAGAGCGACGCCAGGGTGCCAAATTGCTCAGCAATCACCAGCGGCGAATGATTGGGCAGCATGATGCCGCCCGAGCCCACCCGAATACTGCGCGTGCCCTGCGCCAGGTAGCCGATGACGACCGAGGTCGCGGCACTGGCGATACCGGTCATGTTGTGATGCTCGGCCACCCAAAAGCGCTGATAGCCCATTTTTTCAGCGTGCTGGGCAAGGCTGAGCGCATTGGCCAGTGCCTGCCCGGCGGTGTCGCCGCGTCGGATGGGAACAAGATCGAGAATCGACAAAGGGATCATGCGCGTGCCTCAGTGAAGGCTGGTGAGAAAACCGGTTAAGGCCTGATTGTAGGCGTCAGCCGACTCGATGTTACACAGATGTGCTCCAGAAAGTCGTGCCCGACGTGCGCCTGGGATGGCCGCCTCGATGATGTCATGCATGGCGGGCGGGGTGCCTGGATCGTCCTGCGCACTGATCACCAGAACCGGACAGCGGATACCGCCCAATCGGTCAGTGGTGTTGAGGGCAACGATTGCTTGTGCACAAGCCGCATAGCCCTCAACCGGCGTGCGCCGGATCATGTGGGCGATTCGGGCCATCATGCCGGGGTTTTCGGCACGATAGGTGGGCGTGAACCAGCGCTCTAACGTGCCCGCAACCACGGCCTGCATGCCCTGGCCGCGGACCAAAGCGATGCGTTCATCCCACATGGCACGCGCTCCGGGCGGGTAAGCGCTACTCGTGCAGGACAGCACCAGCGATGCCAGACGCTGGGGAGCCTTTAGGGCGAGATGTTGCCCAATCATGCCGCCCATTGAAAGCCCTACGAAGTGAGCCCGGTCGATGTTTAATTGATCAAGTAGCGCCAGGGCATCGTCGGCCAGATCGTCCAGAGACCATGGACCAGGCGGGCACGGGCTGGTTCCGTGTCCGCGCGTGTCATAGGCGAGCACACGCCAACCCGACCTCACCAGGGCATTGATCTGTGGCTCCCAGAAGGTATGGTCGGTCGCCAGCGAGTGCGACAGCACCACCCAGGGGCCTTGGGAGCCAAAGCAAAAGTAAGCGCCCGGGCGAGTGGTCAGTGGTGTATTCATCGTCGGATCCGCGAATTGGCGTACAGACCGCATTCGATCAGGCATGGCGGTTCAGCGCAAGGCCGACCGCACGGCTGATTTTCTTGGTACCGGCTACGCGATGGGTACCCTTGTTCAGCGTCAGTGCGGTCGCGCCGCGGGCAGCGTTCAATGAAGCCATGCAATCCGCTGATTTAAACGAGGCTGGGCACCCGAGGCACGCGCGGCCGAGCCGGGCAGACAGGGCTATGCCGGCTGACCAGTCGCTTGCGCCGCGGCAGGTCTTGAGATTGTTGCAGGCGGGCGCGCCGGGGCTCGATCCTGCGGGCCCTGTGCGATTGATCGAGACCAGCGCGTCCTGGGTCTATCTGCTTCGAGGGTATGTGCTCAAGCAGAAAAAACCGGTTGCCGGCCGGGTGATCGATCTCACCACGCTGGCTGCGCGAGAACGCAATGCGAGGCGTGAACTGGCGATTAATCAGGTTTTTTCGCCCGATGTGTATCTGAGCCTTCGCGTCGCGTGCAGGAGGCGTCGCGGCGGACTCAGGATGATTGAACCCGGTGCGCTGCGCGATGACGATGAGCCCATGGACTGGTTCGTTCTGATGCGACGATTGCCACAGTCCAGAATGCTCGATCAGCTGATACGGCGCGGGCACCTATCCCCGGAGCAGATCGATGGTCTGGCCAAGAGCCTGTTACTGGCTCACTCGGCAGCGCGACCCACACGTATCGGTACTTTGGCGTGGCTGGCGCGTTTTGAGCGCGAGCAACGGCGCTGTCGGGCGCTGTTCTCGGCTCATGAAAAACGTCTTGAACTGCAGGCGCTGGCGCTGACTGAGCAGGCGGGTCGGCGTCTACAGCAGGCACTCAAAGAGAGATTCGGGCAAGGTGCGATTATTCAGGCACACGGTGATCTGCGGCCTGCCCATGTATGCCTTCAGGCCGAGCCACGCATTATCGATGCTCTGGACGGGAATGCTGTGCTCAGACAGCTCGACCCCTGGGAGGATCTGGCCCTGCTGGGACTGGAATGTGCGCTGTCTGGCGCTGCCTGGGTGAGCGAGCGCCTGGGCCGGTGTTATGGGCAGTTAGCCCCATTACAGTTGGCGTATCCGGGCGGCGCGATCAATGCGTACTATCGGGCGCATCATGCTGTGGTCAGAGCGCGTCTGGCGCTTGCCCATCTTGACGCCTCGCGCGGCCATCGCCGGCGCGACTGGGCTGCGCTCTGTGGTCGGTATGCTGCCGAGGCGTGGGTCGCCGCCGAACAGTCTCTCGCACTTGGCTGATCATCGATGTGCAATCAGGCTTCGTACTAGCGAGGTGTGTGCGCTAACGCAGCGAATTCGCGAGGCTGTTTCCGGGTTAGGTGGTATCCATCCGGTACTGTCGCTGACGATGAGGCACTCGATCGGACTGTCCATCAGACGGGCTAGGGCATCCCCCTCAAAAAAGCCATGCGCAACGCAGGCCAGTACGCGGCGAGCGCCAGCCTGCTTCACGGCTTGCGCGGCACTCAGAAGGGTTCGTCCGCTGCCGATCAGGTCATCGATGAGCAATACATGACGGTCGAGTACATCGCCCCATACCTCGCGCGATGCGGTTAGAACGCCACCTGCGCGCCGCTTGTTGAACACGGCGAGCAATGAGCCGGTCATCCCGCGGGCTTCGATGGCGTCGCACCAGGCCTGTGCTCGTTTAGCGCCGCCCAAGTCTGGCGACACCACGGTCCAGCCCATATCGACACCATCGTTCTGCGAGAAGCCTTGGCTAGTTTGGTGTTGCATCACGTCCAACACGGTGTCCAGCAGTAAGGCATGCGATGAGATGGCCAGCGCGCGCATGCGCAAGCCGCAATCAAAGGCCGCCGGATTGTGCGGCTCTAGCGTGGCGAGCGCGCAAGCGCCACTGGCTTCAATGCATTGCGCAAGGTAGCGAAAGCTGGCGGGGTCCAGCGGCTGGGTTCGCCGGTCTTTGCGCAGATAGATTAAATACGGGATGGCAAGGCTGACTCGACAGGCGCCGTGGTCGAGTAGCGTGGCGGTCATGAAAAGCAGGCGACACAAGCGGTCATGCGGTGATAGCGATCTATCAACGCCATTAAGGCTCGCCAGCACAACGGCATGTGTACCTAGTGGATCGCTGGTTGGACGCAGTTTGAATTCCCCGTCGGGAAATCGTCGCTCTTCATGGGTGCCAGCCAGAATGTTCAGTGTGACAGCCAGTGCCAGCGTCTGCTGCGTGGTTTGGTCGAGGGCAAAGAGCGTCGTGGTTTCATGAGCCATTGCTGCGCGTCTTGGTCGTGGTGAGGGCACTGATCCTGGCATGGCGTGATCGCGCGCGGGCTGCGATGAGGCAAACTGTGAGGTGGCGGATCCTGCTAGCCTGTTCGCTGTAGGTTCATCGCACTTAAACCATTCATCGCCAGGACCCTATGAACGCCTACGATGTCTGTAACGGCGATGCCGATGGACTATTTGCGCTTATTCAGTGGCGCCTGGCCTACCCCGGAACCGCTCAGCTTGTTACCGGACTCAAGCACGACATCGAACTACTCGAGCGTGTGCATGCAAACCCGGGTGATGAGGTGAATGTCTTTGATCTGGCGATGTCCCGAAACCAGACCGCATTACGGCGTGTGCTGGATGCGGGCGCCAGAGTCCGATATTTTGATCATCATCATGCGGGCGACATTCCGCAGCATGTGAACCTGCAGGCGTTTATAGACACCTCAGCTGAGGTGTGTACCAGCGTGCTGGTCGACCGTTTTCTGCGGGGACGCCATCGTGCCTGGGCAATTGCGGCTGCCTATGGCGATAACCTCGCGGCCACCGCTGAGCAACTGGCAGCACAGTGCGGGTATTCGCCTGATCAGCGTACGCGCCTGCGTCAGTTGGGTGAGGCTGTGAATTACAACGCGTACGGTGATCATGTGGACGACGTCCTGATACATCCGGCCGACTTGTATCGAGTGCTGATCACGCACACAGACCCGCTGCAGATGGACGCCGATCAGGCGCTCATTGATGACATGCAGGCACGCCTGCGCTCGGATGTGTCGCAGGCGCAGGCCGTGGCTGCGACCTATGAAAGCGCACGCGTGCGCGTGTTTCAACTGGGCGATGGCGCCTGGACGCGACGGGTTATCGGTCCCTGGGCCAACTCGCTGGCCCAGCGCGATCCGGGTCGAGCGCATGCGGTGGCGCGCCTGCGGGCAGACGGGCTGATCACCGTCAGTATTCGAGCGCCGCTTGTGCAGCGCTCAGGGGCTGATCGCCTGGCCCGACGGTTTGGCGGCGAGGGACGTGCCGCGTCGGCAGCGATTGAGAGACTTGCGCCCTCTGAATGGACGCGGTTCATCGCAGCGTTTGACGCGATGGACTGGGGTGTTCATCGACCGTCCTGATCGTCGTCGAGGTTTTCAACGCGGCCGATCAGGCGGCGCATCCGCGGTCACCTGGCCTTGGTCCACATACGGCGTCTACGGCGACCTCGCCTCGGTTCCGGCGACATGCCGGTGGTCTGTTCGCCTCATCCAAGGCAAGGTTTCAGCCGCAAGCCTGCCTCAGCCAGACCGGGCACGTTCCTGTGCGCGCTGCGACACCACAACCAGCGCCAGCAGTGCGAGCCCACCGAGATCGGTCCAAAGCCCCGGTTTGATGAGTAGCAGGGCGGCGACTATGAGGGCTGCGCGCTGCCAGCCGTTAGCCAGCCCTATGAACCAGCCGAAGAAGCCACCGGCCAGCGCAATCACTCCGATCGACGCGCTTAGAACCGCCAGCAAGACCTCCAGCCACTGGGCACTCCAGTCTTTAACGATGAGAAGCAGCATCGGCTCGTACACAAACATAAAGGGCACGATGTAGGCCGGGGCGGCGGCCCTCATGGCGGCAAAGCCAGATTGCCACATATCGGCCTTGGCCAGGCCCGCTGCGGCGAAGACCGCCAATGCAACCGGAGGTGTTATCGCTGACAGAATCGCAAAATACAGCGCAAACATGTGTGCGGCGGGCACGACCGCACCCAGCTTGATGATGGCCGGCACCAGTAGCGACACCATCACAATGTAGGCGGGTGTGGTCGGCATACCCATGCCCAAAATAATACCGGCCAAAGCCGTCAGCATCAGGGCCGCCACTAGCCAGTCCTGCGCAAGTGCGATCACCGCCTGGGTAAAGTTGATGCCAAGACCTGTGATGGTGACGCTGCCGATGACCAGTCCTGCGCAGGCACAGGCCATGGCAACCGATAAGGTGTTTCGCGCGCCATCAACCAGCGCCTCGAATACGGTTTGCCAGCGGATGCCCGCACGCGTCGAGGCACGTAAAAGCGCCACCGGAATGCAGGCCAGTGCCCCCACCAGCGCACACAGCGGTGCCGAGTAGCCTGCTGTCAGTCCGAGCAGAATGATGAGGATGGGAATGAACAGGTGGCCGCGTTCGCGCATGACCTGCGCCAACCGAGGCAGCTCTGCCCGTGGTACCCCGGCGAGGCCATAGCGCTTGGCCTCAAAGTGCACAGCAAAAAAGACGGCCAGGTAGTACAACCCGGCCGGCACCAGTGCCCATAGCGCAACCTGCGCATAGGGCACGGCAATGAACTCTGCCATGACAAAGGCCGCCGCTCCCATGATCGGCGGCATAAGCTGGCCTCCCGTGGAAGCAACCGCCTCGACGGCTGCCGCGAAAGGAGGTCGAAAGCCAGTGCGCTTCATGAGCGGAATAGTCATGGGACCGTCGACCATGACATTGGCCACGGCACTGCCCGAAACGGTGCCAAAGAGCGATGAACTCACCACGGCAACCTTACCCGGGCCACCGGCGGTGTGACCGGTGATGGACATGGCGAAATCCATGAACAGCTGTCCGGTACCGCTTCGTTCCATGAAGGAACCGAACAGCACAAACAGCATTACGTAGGATGCAGACACACCGAGGGTTGAACCAAAAATGCCCTCAGTAGACAGGTAGAGCTGCTCCATCAGCACGGGCAGCTTTACCTGGCTGAAGACGGCGGCATAGATCATGAAAGCGATTGCGGTCAGGGGTAGCGCCCAGCCGATGACCCGGCGTGTTCCCTCAAGCACGATGGCGACTGCAGCCACCGTCCAAAACATATCGGCGGGTGTCAGATCGTCGATGTAAATGATCCGGTTGGTGAAATAGCTGTAGTTACCCAGGATATGCATGACTGAGCCCAGGCCCAGCAGCAGCAGCAGTAAGTCAAAGGCCCGCCATCCCGCACCCCCGCGCGCGCGACTGGGATACAGCAAAAAAACCAGGGCGATCGCAAACATCAGGTGGATGCCGCGAAAGATCACAGCATCAGGCGGACCGAAGGCAGCCACATAGATGTGATAGACCGACATAGCAACTGCCAGCAGCCAGATAGCTGCCTTCAGTGGCCGGGCCTGCGGCAGGGTAGCGGCGTTTTCTTCGGACATGAAAGCCTCGCTGCAATCAGGCCGGGCGCACCCGGCAAGCGCAGGCTTACCGGGTAAGGGCTGAGCCCGCCCCTGGATATCGTCAGATCGGACAGGCGAGTTTGCGCTGCCCGATCATGCTCAGAGCGCGCCGGCCTCGCGGTAGTACTTAGCAGCGCCTTTGTGCAGCGGCACTCCAATGTCGGCCGCCATGTCTTTTGCGGTAAGCCCGGTAATGGGCTTGACCACGGTGGCCATAGCATCGATGTTCGTGGCCATGACCTTGGTCATGGTGTAGACCTGATCTTCAGGCAGATCACAGGCTACAACCACATGTGTGAGATAGCCGATGACCGGAACATCGGTGATTTGTTTGGGGTAGGTGCCAGCCTTGATGATTTGACGGGTGTAACCGGGGTTTTGGCGGTTGAGCTCGGCCATGGTTTTGTCATCGACCGGCACCAGCTTGACATCGCGAGCGCTGGCCAGATCCATAACTGACGAGGCCGGTGCGGTCGTACCCAGCGTGAAGGCCTGCGCATGACCATCCTTGATCATGGAGACCGCATCGGTATAGCTGGCCTGGTAGCTGATACGTGACAGTGCGTTGTATTCCATGCCGTTGATCTTAAGCACCTGTGCGGTGAGGATTTCAGCCGTATTGCCTTTGGGCTGGGTCACCACCGACTTGCCCTTGAGATCAGCGAAGGAATTGATCTTGGCATCGGCCAGGGCCACCACTTGAAAATACTGCGGATACAGATTGGCCAGCTGGCAGACCTTGGTGACTTTGCGCGGATAGGGGGCCCGACCCTCGACGCCGTCAACCGTGGTGGATGAATTAGCCATGCCTATATGGGCCTTGCCCTCATCGATGCCGCGTACATTGGCGATACCGGCACCAGGCGAGGCCTGGATCTGCAGGCCCGGAATGGCTTTTTCCCACAGACCTTTAAGTGCGCCGCCCAGTGGAATCCAGGCACCGCCCTGGGGGCCGGTCATGAAGGTGAGTTGCTGGGCGTGGCTGGTGGCACAGGCGACCATACCGAAGGCTGTGATGGCGCTGGCGATCAGCGTTTTACGAAGCGTCATGAAAGTCTCCAGGCGATTGTGGGCAGTCCGAGTCTGTAAACGCGAGGTCTGCCGTGTTGTAAAAATGACTGCTTGGCGATGATAGCTGCTTGCCGGCTTCAATGTGCGCGCCAGCGACGCAGTAGCAGGGCATTAGCGACCACGCTGACTGATGAGAACGCCATGGCAGCACCCGCAATCACCGGACTCAGGGTGCCCAGCGCCGCCAGTGGGATTCCGATGACGTTGTAGATAAATGCCCAGAAAAGATTTTGCCGGATCTTGGCGCGGGTGCGCCGCGCAATATCGATGGCGGCCGCGATCAATGACAGCTCATTGCGCATCAGCGTGATGCCAGCTGCATGCATGGCCACATCAGTACCTGAGCCCATGGCAATGCCGATATCAGCGGCTGCCAGCGCGGGCGCATCGTTAAGGCCGTCGCCCACCATACCCACAGTACCGCCTGAGCCAAGATCTTTTCGCAACTGGGCGATAAGGGCAGCCTTTCCGTCCGGCAATACGCCGGCATGCACCTCATCGATGCCAAGCTCACGGGCCACGCGCTGTGCGGCACGTTCGTGGTCGCCTGAAATGAGTACGGTGCGCACGCCCAGTCTGCGTAGTCGTGCCATGGCTTGCGCCGCGTCGGGGCGGATCGCATCACCGAAGGCCAGCAGACCCAGAACACTGACGGGGGATCGGGGCGCGGGGTCTGCCTGTGGGTCGGCTACAGCGGTACGCGTCGCCACATAGGCCAGCGTAAGACCCTGGGCGCGGTGTGCCTCGGCTGGGGCAGCAAACGCTTCCAGAGAGCCGCCGCAGGATTCGATCCAGGAGCCCGAGCCGATGAGTATCTCGGTATCGCCATTGACGCCCTGGCCGCGCAGACGGGCCGATATACCTCGGCCGGGGTGGGCCTTAACCTCAGCCAGTACGGGTACTGGCGCGGGTTTGTAGGATTGTGCGGCGTTGCGAACCGCGCGGGCCAGCGGATGTTCACTGCCCGACTGAACGGCCGCTACCATTGCGATGAGCGCGTCGGCGGACACCCCCGATGCGAGCTCGAGCGCCTGCAGGGTGGGCTTACCCACGGTGAGGGTGCCGGTCTTGTCGAAGGCAATGACGCGCAGGGCATGGGCGGTTTCCAGCGCCGGCGCATCCTGAATGAGAATGCCAGCTCGGGCGGCTGCACCGGTACCAGCCATGACAGCGGCTGGTGTAGCCAGACCCAGAGCGCACGGACAGGCAATCACCAGCACCGCCACTGCATGCAAAGCGGCGGCAGCCCAGTCGCCGAAGGCCAGACCCCAGCCAAGCGCGGTGATTGCACCAATGATCAATACGGTGGGCACAAAGACGGCGCTTACGCGGTCGACCAGACGCTGGATGGGCGCCTTGCCCGCCTGTGCCCGTTCGACGAGTTCGATGATTCGCGACAGTACGGTCTGTGCTCCGATAGCTGTGACCTCGACCTGTAGTAGCGCTTCGCCGTTGAGGCTGCCACCGGTGACAGCGCTGCCCGGCGACCGTGTCACCGGATGACTCTCGCCCGTGAGCATGGATTCATCGACGTCCGAGCTACCCTCCAGCACGCGTCCGTCCAGGGGAATGCGTTCGCCCGGACGGATGATCAGTACGTCGCCCACTCGAACGTGGGCCAAGGGTATCTCGATTTCCCGACCCTGACTGAGTACGCGGGCACTGGTCGGCCGTAGGGCCTGAAGGGCGTGAATGGCTTGGGCCGTACCCTTACGGGCACGGGCTTCGAGCCACTTGCCCAGCAGCACCAGGGCAATCACTACGCTGGAGGCCTCGAAATAAAAATGTTCGGCATGCTGCCCGTGGCCAGTAAACAGGTTGAGCGTGCTCAGGCCCCAGGCTGCACTGGTGCCAATGGCCACCAGCAGGTCCATATTGCCCTCAAGGTGACGTGCTGCATTCCATCCGGCCTTGTAAAACCGCGCCCCCAGCCAGAACTGCACTGGGGTGGCCAGTGCGAATTGCCACCAGCCGGGCAGCATCGTTTCGATACCCAGTGGCGCGAGCAGCATGGGCGCCAGAAGCGGTGCACTGAGCGCCAGCGCGATCATGACCTTCAGGCGCTCGCGATCCTCGTGTTTTGTATCGGGGGGTGTGTTGACAGAAGTGTCATGCAGCCTTGCCTCGTAGCCGACTGATTGCACGGCTGCCACCAGCTCACTGGGGCGCGTCGCGGTATCGGACAGGGTGATAAAGGCAGTTTCGGTCGCCAGATTGACCGCGGCGGCGCCTACCCCCGGAACCTTGATGAGCGCGCGCTCAACACGACCCGCGCAGGCGGCACAGGTCATCCCGCCTACATCAAGGCGGATACTGTTGTCGGCGCTATCGGCCGCGACGGCGTCATCGCTCATGTGTTAAAACCATCGCCTTGATCAAAGAAGCATTGGCGAGGCGTGAGTATGCACACATTCAAGGTCGAGGCAATGAGCTGCGGGCACTGCGCAGCCAGTGTCACTCGTGCAGTCCAAAGCGTTGATGCCCAGGCTAAGGTGCAGGTTGACCTTGCGCAAGGGCGGGTGCAGGTGGAGTCAACCGCCTCGACGGACGCGCTGGCTCGCGCCATTGTCGAGGCGGGCTATCCGGCACAGCCTGAAGCAGGATCTAGTTGATGACCAGCTTGTGAGCAGTTGGCGCCTGGGCCTTGGGTAGCGTAAGGATCAGAACACCGTTGTCAAAGCGAGCCTGAGCACCCGCTTCGTCGAGCTCATGCGCCAGCGCAAAGCTGCGCGCTAGCGTGCCGTAAAAGCGTTCATTGCGCAGTACCCGTTCAGCGGTCTCGGCAGCCGCTTCGCGCTTGACTTCAGCCGAGATCGACACACGGTTGCCGTCAATCTGCACTGAGATATCGTCTTTGCGAACTCCGGTGAGTTCGGCAAATATCTGATATCCGTTGTCTGACTCGCGTACCTCGATGCGCATCTCCTGGGTCGTGGCGGATTCAACGTCGCGAGCCGGCTGCAGAAAGCCGCGAAAAAGCTCGGGGAAAACATCGGCGAAGGGATCGTAAACAGACAATCGGGGCATGATGAGCTCCATATCAATGGGTTGAGGTCAGGCGATACGGTTCTTTTGACTCAGTGTCTTCAAACAGATCGCCACACCCCTTACATGAAGGCATCCCAGCTCAGCTTCAAGCCCGTGATGAGCAGACCCCACACCGCCACGCGGCTGAACGCAGCCGGCTTGATCCAGCGCAAGAACCACAAGCCGATCAGATAGCCCACCGGCACGACGGGCAGCAGAGCCAGGGAGGTGTCGAGGTTGCGGGCGCTAAGCATTCCCATCAGGCCATACGGAAGCCATTTGGCGGCGTTGATCACCGCGAAGTACCAGGCCATGGTGCCTACCATGTCCCGGGGCGCAAGCCGCATGGGCAGCAGCAGGCGCATCATGGGCGGACCACCCGCGTGCGAGATGAAGCTGGTGAACCCCGAGATGCTTGACCAGAGTGCGGTGCGCTGGGCAGAGAAGGGCAAAGCCGGCGCTTGTTCGCCGCGGCGGCCCTGCATCATCCAGAACAGTGCAAAGAGCACCGACTCCACACCGATCAGGGCCTTGATCCAACGACTGTCCACCACGTTAAACAGCAGATAGCCCAGTAGTGACCCCGCTAGTCCTGCGATGACGGCTACTCTGAGCACGGGCCAGAGCACGTTTCGTCGAAAGGCGAAAAGTCCCAGCAGATCCATCACGCACAGAATCGGCAGCATGATGGCGACTGCCTGCGGGGCATCGATGACCAGCACCATTAAGGGCACGGCGATGCCTCCCACGGCTCCGCCAAAGCCCGCTTTGGAGATGCCGGTGAGGATGACGCCAGGTATGGCCACCGCGTAAAACCAAGGGTTGGTGATCGGGGAGAAATCCATGGGTCGAAATGCCTGTGGCCGCGAGGGTCTTCGCATTGTGGCATTGTTCGAGCGGTGTTCTTAAAGGTGTGAGCTGTGTATCAACTGCTGGAAGGTCTGCGGCTTGTTGAAGCCGCTTCGTTTGTGGCGGCGCCCAGCGCGGCGCTGCACCTTGCGCAACTGGGCGCGGAGGTCATTCGCATTGACCCGGTGGGGGGCGGGCCCGATCGCCACCGTTGGCCGCTGTCCGGCAGTGGTGAGAGCCTTTATTGGCAGGGACTTAATAAAGGCAAGAAGTCGGTGGCGATCAATTTGGCAACGCCCCGTGGCCGTGAACTGGCACTTGAGCTGATCGCGGCACCCGGCGATACGGCGGGCCTTTTCCTCACCAACTATCCGGCAACAAGCTTTCTGTCTCATGCCAATCTGGCGCAGCGTCGCGCGGACCTGATTACGCTGCGCGTGCAGGGCTGGGCTGATGGCTCATCCGGCCTGGACTACACCGTTAACGCTGTGACGGGGCTGCCGATGATGACCGGACCGGTTGATGCTCGGGGCCCCGTCAACCATGTGTTGCCCGCCTGGGATCTGAGCACAGGTGCCTTGGCCGCTTTTCACCTGATGGCGGCCGAACGTCACCGCCGACTCACAGGTCAGGGGGGTGAGATTCTGTTGCCCTTGTCATCGGTGGCGTTTTCGGCGCTGGGCGCCCTGGGCCAGATCGCTGAGGTTCAGCTGTCAGGAGCCGATAGGCCCCGCGTTGGCAATAATCTTTTCGGTGCGTTTGGTCGCGACTTCAAGACGGCCGATGGTGCTTATCTGATCGTCGTCGCCATTACGCGCAAGCAGTGGTCTGGGTTGCTCAAGGCGCTGGGCCTGGTCGAGCAGGTGGCCACGCTACAGTCGCAGCTGGGGGTTAATTTTGACCATGATGAGGGTGCCCGGTTTGAGCACCGGGCAAGTCTCGATCCCCTGGTCGCCTGGGCGATCGCCGCCCGGCCACTTGCCGAGCTGCGCATCGTGTTTGATGAGCATGAGGTGTGCTGGGCGCCATATCGCACGCTATCGGAGGCGCTCGCGCTCGAGGCAGAGCTGAGCGAGGCCAACCCCATGATGAGCCAGGTCACGCATCCGGGTGCACTGACCTATCTCACGCCCGGATCGCCTGCCCGCTACGCCAGTCTTGAGCGCGTATCGCCTGAGCGTGCGCCAGCCTTGGGCGAGCACACCGCTGCCGTGCTGTCCGAGATACTCCGATTTGCTGACCATGAGATTGGCATGCTGCTCGAACAGGGCGTCATTGCCCAGGCTGAGGACTGATCATGAATGATGTTTCCGCGGGGTTTGAACCCACCCAGCAGCTTGAATCGCGACGAAAGGGGCCGCTTATTGAGGCGCTGACGGCGCTCGAACGTTATTTGATCGAGGCACGCGGCGCCGTGCTTAAGCGGGTTTCGGATGCATCCGGACGAGTCAGCTCGGCCGCTATGGCGCGTGAGCAGCGCGCTGTGCACGCGCTGGCGTGGACTGCGGCATATGCCCGTGCTCTGACCGAACTCGATCACTGGCTTGCAGGGCTTGCGCGCGAGGGCCAACTCGACGAAGTCGCCAGCCTGATCGGCGCTATCGGGGCGGGTGAATATCTGGCGCAGCTGCTCGGTGGCATTCCCATGTCGCAGAGCGAAATCGTTCGAGCCGCCGATATGGGCGCTGATGAAGCGGCCGCTCGCCTGGCCGCTGATCCCGCTGTTGCGCAGGCCATCCGTACCGGCAACACATCTGCAAATCGGATCCGTCTGCATACGCTGATCGAGTCGGGCCATGTCGTGCGGGAGTCCTTGGGCGATGACACCCTTGACATCATTCGCGCACAGTTCCGCCGCTTTGCACGGGAGGCGATTCGGCCGCATGCGCACGGCTGGCACCTGAGGGACGCCCTCATTCCTGATGAAGTCATCGTCGAGATGGGCAAGCTTGGTGTGTTTGGTGTCACGATCGCGCAGAGCCACGGTGGCATGGGTTTGGGCAAGCTCGCCATGTGCGTCGTCTCTGAGGAGCTGTCACGCGGTTTTCTGGCGGTGGGTTCGCTGGGCACCCGCTCAGAGATCGCCGGCGAGCTCATTGGCAGCAGCGGCACCGATGCGCAGCGTGCGGCCTGGCTTGAAGGTATCGCGGGTGGCACGGTACTGCCGTGTGCGGTCTTCACCGAGCCGGACACCGGTTCGGATCTGGCCAGCCTGCGCACGCGGGGCGTGCGCGCAGCCGATGGTAGCTGGCGCATCCAGGGTGCCAAGACCTGGTCAACGCATGGTGCGCGCAGCGATCTGATGACCCTGCTGGTGCGCACGGAGCCCGATCGCCCCGGCCATGACGGGCTGTCGATGATGTTGGCTCCGAAGCCCCGGGGCAATGATGCCCTGCCCTTTCCAGCCAAGGGTATGCGGGGCAGCGAAATCCCGGTGTTGGGCTATCGTGGCATGAAGGAATATGAAATTGCCTTCGAAGACTTTGAAGTACCGGCTGATGCGCTTCTGGGGGGTCAGCCCGGTCAGGGTTTTCGTCAGCTCATGCAGACCTTCGAAAGCGCTCGAATTCAGACTGCCGCCCGCTCATTGGGCGTTGCCTGGGACGCCCTGGATGTAGCCAGCGGCTATGCCCGCCAGCGCCGGCAGTTCGGACGGGCGATTGCCGAGTTTCCTCGCGTACACGACAAGCTGGCAATGATGCTGGTGGAGACCGTCATTGCGCGCGAGCTGACCTACTTCGCAGCGCGCACCAAAGATACCGGGCGCCGCTGTGATCTCGAGGCGGGCATGGCTAAGCTGCTGGCGGCTCGTGTGGCCTGGAGTAATGCAGATAGCGCTCTGCAGATTCACGGCGGCAATGGCTATGCGCTGGAGTATGAGGCAAGCCGTATTTTTTGCGACGCCCGCATCCTCAATATTTTTGAGGGCGCCGGCGAAATTCAGGCCCAGGTGATCGGCCGACGCCTGCTCGATTGAGCAGGCGCGCTTTGCCTCAGCCGTAAGCGCACAGCGCCTGCAGGGCTGTCCAAGCCCTGCGCCATCGCACTCAGGGCGGGTGCGCCCCGCCCGATCGGACTCGGCGCCGGGCAGGCTCAGCGCGACCGGGTTCAGAGCACGCGGCAGACTTCCTCAAAGTCAAAGCGCGGGCTGCGTGCGAAGGCCTTGGAGGCATCGGCCTTGCCAAGGTTGCACAGAAAGTTGCTGCGAAAGCGACCGTCGGGGAAGAACTCGGCATCGACTTTGGCCGCATCAAAACCAGACATTGGTCCGCAGTCCAGCCCAATTGCGCGTGCTGCCAGCATGAAGTAGGCGCCCTGCAAAGTGGTATTTCGGAAGGCGGCCGCTTCACGGGCCGCGCGTGCCGCGTCGCCATCAAACCAGCCTTTGGCAGCCGGGTTGTGCGGAAACAGGCGCGGCAGGTGCTCATGAAACTGCTGGTCGGTCGCAATGATGGCGACCACAGGGGCGCTCATCGTCTTATCGAGATTGCCGGGGGACAGAGCAGGGCGCAGTCTTTCCTTGGCGGCAGCGCTACGCAGGAATACGAAACGGGCTGGTTGGCAGTTGAGCGATGTAGGTGCCATTTTCATCAGGTCAAAGACCTGGCGCAGCTGGGCGTCGCTGACCTCGCCCGGAAGAAAACCGTTGGCTGTACGAGCTTGGCGAAACAGTACGTCGAGTGCGTGTTGATCGATCATGGGGGCTCCAGGGTAAATCTATCGAGGGTTATTCAGGCCTGCTTGGGCATGGGTGTTGAGTGCCATGACACCATCAGCCAGCGACCATCGCGCTTGGCCCAAACCTGCAGGTAACGGCTCATGACGTCCTTAGGTGAGCCCTGAACCTCAACCTCAATATGGATATCGCCATTGATCAGCACCACATCGCCCATAACGCGAATTGAGCGGCTTTTTACCGTGAGGCCTTGGTACCGGTAATAGCCTTCGCGCAGCCGCTGCAGATAAGTGGGTTTGTCTTCAAACACGGCAGACGAATGAATATAGTGAAGGTCGTCGCCGATCAGGCCTGCCACTGTGTCGAAGTCGCCTGCCAGTGTGGCTGCAATGCGCCGGGCTTCGGCGGCCTCAACTGCGGTGCTAGCTGTCTTGATATCGGTCATTCGGGTCCCCTTTTGTTAGACGCGTTCGATAAGTAGCGCAATACCCTGGCCCACGCCAATGCACATGGTAGCCAGACCGTAGCGCCCGCCACTGCGCTCGAGTTGGTTGATGGCAGTGATGACCAGGCGCGCGCCGGACATGCCCAGCGGGTGGCCCAGCGCAATGGCGCCGCCGTTGGGGTTTACCTTGGGCGAGTCGTCGGCTACACCCAACTCGCGCAGCACCGCAAGGCCTTGCGCCGCGAAGGCTTCATTGAGCTCGATAACGTCAATGTTCTCGATGCGCATGCCGGTTCGGGCCAGTAGCTTCTGGGTGGCTGGTGCCGGGCCTATGCCCATGATGCGGGGTGCGACGCCGGCGGTTGCCATGCCGATAACCCGGGCGCGGGCCTTGAGGCCAAAGCGTTGGGCGCAAGCTTCGTTGGCCAGAATGAGTGCCGCGGCGCCATCATTGACGCCCGAGGCATTGCCGGCCGTGACCGTGCCATCCGGTTTCACAATGGGCTTGAGTTTGGCCAGAGCCTCTAGACTGGTTTCGCGGGGGTGTTCGTCGCGATTGACGATGACGGGATCGCCCTTACGACTGGGGATGGAGACCGGCACGATTTCGCGATCAAAGAAACCGTCGCGCTGAGCGGCCGCTGCGCGGGCCTGGCTGCGCAGCGCCATGGCGTCCTGATCAGCGCGAGAAATAGCGAACTGAGCCGCGACGTTTTCGGCGGTTTCTGGCATGGAGTCAATGCCGTACTGCGCTTTCATCTTGGGGTTGACGAAGCGCCAGCCAATAGTTGTGTCGTAAACCGCATTGTCGCGTGCGAAGGCGCTCTCGGCCTTGGGCATCACGAAGGGCGCGCGCGACATGCTTTCGACACCGCCGGCAATGCCTAATTCAATCTCGCCGCTGCGAATGGCCCGGGCGATGGTGCCCACCGCATCGAGCCCGGAGCCACACAAGCGGTTGATGGTGGCGGCCGGCACGACCTCGGGCAAGCCGGCCAGAAGGCTGGCCATGCGGGCTACATTGCGATTATCTTCGCCGGCCTGGTTGGCGCATCCGTAAATCACTTCCTCGACCGCTGCGGCATCCAGCCCCGGATTGCGCGCCAGCAGCGCTTTGAGTGGGATGGCGCCCAGATCGTCGGTGCGGACCGAAGACAACGCGCCGCCGTATCGTCCGATTGGCGTGCGTACCGCGTCGCAGATGAAAACTTCATTCATGGCATAGGTCCGTATTGAAAAGTCAGGCGGCAGCCGCCGCAGTAGGGGGCAGCAGGGGTGCCGCCGTCATAGAGCACAGGCTTGGGAAATCAAGTCCGGCGATCCACTCCATCGCGACGAGGCCCCGCGCGGTGACATCGATTACTGCGACGTCGGTGTAGATGCGGCTGACGCAGCCGATGCCGGTCAGCGGGTAGCCACATTCGCGAACGATCTTGCTTTCTCCTGAGCGTGTCTGATGCTCCATCATGACGAAAACGCGCTTGGCGCCGATCGCCAGGTCCATGGCGCCGCCCACCGCGGGTATCGCATCGGGTGCGCCGGTATGCCAGTTAGCCAGGTCACCCTGGGCCGATACCTGAAAGGCTCCGAGTACGCAGATGTCCAGATGGCCGCCCCGCATCATCGCGAATGAATCCGCATGATGAAAAAACGCGCCACCGGTTTTCAGCGTGACCGGTTGTTTGCCAGCGTTGATAAGGTCCCAGTCCTCATCGCCGGCGGCTGGGGCCGGTCCCATACCCAGGATGCCGTTTTCACTGTGCAGAAATACCTCGCGATCGGCGGGCAGGTGGTTGGCCACCAGGGTTGGCAGACCAATGCCCAGATTGACGTAGGCACCCTCGGGAATATCACGCGCGACTCGCGCGGCCAGCTGATCTCGGGTCAGTCGGTTCATGGAAGGCATTCCTTGACGCTTAGCGGGCGGTTTGTGCCGGGCGTGGACCTCGGCTGACGGTGTCGCCTACCGCGATGACGTGCTGCACGAAGATGCCGGGCGTGATGACGTGCTCGGGATCGAGTTCGCCCAAGGACACGACTCGGTCGACTTGCGCCACCGTGACGCGCGCGGCCATGGCCATGATGGGCCCGAAATTGCGGGCCGCCTTACGGTAGGTGAGGTTGCCCCAACGGTCGCCGAGCAGACCCTTGATCAGCGCGAAGTCGGCTCTGATGGGGTATTCGAGTACGTAAGGTCGTCCGTCTATCACGCGAGTTTCTTTGCCGGCGGCCAGCTCAGTGCCGTAGCCTGTGGGTGAGAAGAACGCGCCCACACCGGCCCCGGCAGCGCGAATGCGTTCGGCCAGATTGCCCTGCGGCACCAGTTCCATCTCGATCTTGCCGGCTTTGTACAGTGCATCGAAGACATGCGAGTCAACCTGGCGGGGGAAAGAGCACACGATCTTACGAACACGCCCCGCTTTGAGCAGGGCGGCGATGCCGGTTTCACCGTTGCCGGCATTATTGTTGATGATGACCAGATCGCGCGCGCCGTGCTCAATCAGGGCGTCGATGAGTTGATTGGGTTGCCCCGATCCGCCAAAGCCGGAGATCATGATCGTTGCGCCGTCGGTCAGCGGTTTCAAAGCCTCGGCAGCGGTAGCCAGCGTTTTGTCGATCATGGTTGTGCAGGTGGGGTGACGAAGCGGCCGGAACGCGTTGGCATCGGATAGCGCAGAAAGCACCGAGCCTTGGCTGTGCCGGGAGGCGGCGATTACACGTGGCCCTCACCGTGCTGTCAAGCGAAAGGGACATCAGTCGCGCGCCAGTTTCAGAATAGGGACGCGCAGCCACCGCAGCATGAAGAGCCCTGGCAGGGCGGTCAGCACGGTCAGCGCGAAAAAAATAGGCCAGCCCAGACTCTGAACGAGCGCGGCCGAAACCGGCCCGACGTAGACCCGGCCCACAGCAGCCAGCGCCGATAGCAGCGCGTATTGCGCCGCCGAAAACCGCTGATCGGTCAGTGCCATCAGAAAGGCCACAAACGCCGCCGTGCCCATGCCGCCACAGAGATTTTCCAGCGCCACCGCTGCCGCCATCAAGGCATAGCTTTTAGGAGCGACTGCGATCAGCCAGTAACCCAGGTTAGAGACCGCCTGCAGGATGCCGAACAGCATGAGCCCCTGGTAAAGAGGGCGTCGCGCAAGCCAGGCACCGCCCAGTACCACCCCGATGATGGTTGCCGCCAGCCCCAACACTTTGTTGACCGCGCCGACCTCGGCGGCGCTGAAGCCGGCGCCGCGAATGAGAAAGGTGGTGGATAGCGCTCCCGCGAACGCATCACCCAGCTTATACAGCACAATGAGCGCCAGGAGAGCGAGCGCTCGCTCACGCGCGAAAAAGGCATCCCATGGGGCGACAAAGGACGGAAAACCCGCCTTGCGGGCAGCTGCGATCGCCGCCGCCAGACACACGATGATCATCACCGTAGTTTGCGCAAGCGCGGCCAGACGAGAATCGCCCAGCAGGCCGGTCGGCAGCTCACGCAGCACGAGCCACAGACCAATGCCGGTCGCCAGCATGGCCGCGAAGCCCACCCATTCGCGCCTGACATCGCTGGCCAGGGGTGCGCCCGTGTCTGTTCTGGGCGCCAGAAGTGAGAACACCGCAAGGCCTGCGAAAAGCAGGGCCATGAGCCGATACATGCCTGCCCAGCCCAGCACGGTGTCGGCCAGGATGAGGGCCAGCCCACCCGACACCAGCATGGCCAGCCGGTAGCCCAGCACCGAAACCGCCGCGCCCGCACCGCGCTCATGGTCGCCCAGCAACTCGGTTCGGTAGGCGTCAAAAATAATGTCCTGCGAAGCGGACATGAACGCGATAGCCACTGCGCATACGCCAATCAGGGCTATGTGCTGGCTGGGCTCAAGCATCGACATCGCCAGGCACAGCGCTGCCAGACTCGCCTGGGTAATGACCAGCCAGCTGCGCCGGCGACCGACCAGCGGTGGTTCGAAGCGGTCAGCCAGGGGCGCCCAGACGAACTTGAAGGTGTACGGAAGCCCCGCCAGCGCGAAGAATCCAATGGTGGACAGATCGACCCCTTCGACGGTGAGCCAGGCCTGCAAGGTGCCTGCCGACAGGGCCAGCGGCAGACCACTGGCAAAACCCAGTACCAGAAGCGCTGCAATGCGGCGGCTGGCAAAGACCTGCAGGTAGGGGTTGGTGCTCACGCCGGCATCTTGCATTTACTGCCGCCAGCCTGCAAATTGGGGTATGAACATCCAGTGTGCTGTCCCCCTTTTTGAAACTGAGCGCCCGGTAGCGTTCGGGGTGGGCGCTTACTTGCGCCAAAAACGCCGTCCAGCCTCATGGGTGCAGGGTCTGGTTGCCAGGCTGATTGTCTGCCTGCTCATGATGGGGCTGGTGATGCCGGCCGGCGCCGAGTCGCCTGGGGCTGCCGACGGCGTGCGGGCTGTTGAGCGCAGCCGCGCGCTGTCGCTGGCTTCCGCCGAGGCTGTCGAGTCGCAGGCCGACCGGCAGTATCAGACCCTGAAACGGGAGGCTTCAGAAAAGCGAGCACTTGCTCCGGATCATCATCCGCAGTTGCAGCGTCTGCGTCGAATCGCCAAAGACATCATCGTTTTTGCACCACGCGTCAACGAGCGGGCGGCCAGTTGGCGCTGGGAGGTCAACCTGATCGGATCCCGGCAGGTTAACGCCTTCTGTATGCCCGGTGGCAAGATTGCTTTCTTCATTGGCATTCTCGAGACCCTTAAGCTCAGCGATGATGAAGTGGCTATGGTCATGGGCCATGAAATCGCGCATGCACTGCTCGAACATGGTCGCGAACGGGTGGGCAAGCAGCGCGCCGCCCAGGCGCTGACCTTTGGCGCATCGATTGCTTCGCAGCTGTTGGGTTTTGGCGATCTGGGTGGTCACCTGGCCTCAGGTGCGGCTCAGCTCACCCTGCTCAAGTATGGGCGCGATGACGAGACCGAGGCCGACCTGGTCGGCATGGACATCGCTGCGCGCGCGGGCTATGACCCGCGGGCGTCGGTAAGCCTCTGGCAAAAGATGAAAGCCTTGGGCAAGGATCAGCCGCCGCAGTGGCTGTCCACGCATCCGTCGCATGACCGGCGCATCGAAGAAATCCGCACCCATCTGAAAGATGTACTGCCACTCTATGCGCAGGCACGTGGCATGAGTCTGGACCAGCTGCCGCCTTACGCGGCTGCGCCCTGATCGGCTGGACGAAGACTCCCGGCCGCCAGCCGCAGGGGTGTCGAGCCGACTGGTTTACAGGCTCAGAGCTTGAGCGCGTAGTCGATGGTAAGCGGCGCGTGGTCGCTAAAGCGCTGCGCCTTGTAGACCTGGGTGTCTTTGGCGCAGGCGGCGATCGCGGGCGTGGCGATCTGGTAATCGAGTCGCCAGCCGACATTTTTTGCGTACGCCTGACCGCGGTTACTCCACCAGGTGTAACAGATGTCGGTGGCCTCGGGCTGTCGTTGTCGGTAGACATCGACCAGGCCGAGATCGCCCAGCAGGCGGCTCATCCAGGCGCGCTCTTCGGGCAAGAAACCGCTGTTTTTCTGATTGCTCTTCCAGTTTTTGAGGTCGCGCTCAGTGTGGGCGATGTTCAGGTCACCCATCAGAATGAACTCACGCTGGCTTTTAAGGTGTTGCAGTACCGGGTAGATTCGGTCGAGAAATCTGAACTTTGCCTGCTGCCGCTCTTCGCCACTGGAGCCGCTGGGAAAATAGCAACTGATCAGACTCAGCTTGCGGCCTGGGCGGTCATAGCGCAACTCCACCCAGCGCCCTTCGGCATCGAATTCGGCATCGCCAATGCCTGTGATGACCTCACTGGGTTCGTGTCGGGCATAAAGACCCACTCCCGAATAGCCCTTCTTCTCGGCATAGTGAAAGTGGCCCGTCAGCGGTCCAGCCGTGCAAAAGCTGCCGTTAACCTGCTCGGCCTGCGCCTTCACTTCCTGCACCCCGGCCCAGTCGGCCTTGTGCGTACCAAGCCACTCGAAGAATCCCTTGCTTGCAGCGGAGCGGATTCCGTTCAGGTTAAGCGTGAGCACCCGTATCATCGCGACTTCACCACCTTGATCTCACGGCCATGTCATTGACTGAAGATGTGCGCGCCCAGTTTATCCGTTTCTCGCTCGAGGCCGGCATTCTGCGCTTTGGCGAATTCCGTACCAAAGCCGGAAGACTCTCGCCTTATTTTTTCAACGCCGGTCTCTTCAACGATGGTCGCCTGCTCGGCGCGGTCGCAGATTTCTATGCCCGCACGCTGCTGGCGGCGCAGGCGAGCGGTCGGATTCAGTTCGACATGCTTTTTGGCCCCGCCTACAAGGGCATCACGCTGGCCTCGGCCACGGCCGTCGCGCTGGCTGTTCGAGGTTGCAATGTGCCGTTTGCATTCAACCGCAAAGAGGCTAAGGACCATGGCGAGGGAGGCACCCTGATCGGTGCGCCGTTGACGGGTCGCGTGGTCATCATTGATGACGTGATCAGTGCCGGCACCTCGGTCAATGAGTCGGTGGAACTGATCCGCACCCACGGTGCGCAGCCCGCGGCAGTGCTGATCGCGCTCGATCGCCAGGAGCGCAGTGGTGACGCAGAGCACGTGGGCGAGCGCTCCGCATCACAGGATGTACTGCACCGACATGGGCTGCCGGTACTGGCCATTGCGAGCCTGTCGGACTTGCTTGAATATCTGCAGAGCACTGGTGGCGATCTGGCCGCGCATCGCGCGCGGGTAGCTGAGTACCGGGCGCGCTACGGCGAGCAAGCAACCTGAGCACCGATTCAATCCGGGAGACCACCATGCCCCTGATGCCCAAACTCACTGACGATCAGCTGCATCCTGATGCGCGCGAGGTGTTTGCGCAAATTCGGGCAGCCCGAGGCAGCGACTATGTCAACGATATTTGGCGAGTGCTGGCCAATGATCCTGCGCTGCTGCGGCGCACCTGGGAGCAGACCCGCGCCACCATGTCTGCTGGGGCACTAGATGCACTCACCAAAGAGCTGATTTATCTCGCGGCCTCGATCACCAATGATTGCGAATACTGCATCAACACCCATACGGCAGCCGCTCGCGCCAAGGGCATGAGCGATGCGCAGTTTTCAGAGATGCTGGCTGTGGTGGGACTGGCCAATCAGCTCAACCGATTTGCCGCCGGTACGCAGGTCGAGTTAGACGAGCGCTATCGCGGCTAGGAGGCGGCGCCTAATCGTTCGCGCAGCAGCGTGTTGACCTGCTGCGGATTGGCTTTGCCTCGGCTGGCCTTCATCACCTGACCCACCAATGCGTTGAAGGCTTTGTCTTTACCGGCACGAAACTCTTCGACCGAGCGCGGGTTGGCCTTGATGATGTCATCGATGATGGCGGTCAGTGCGCCGCTATCACTGATCTGTCTGAGGCCTTGAGCATCAATCAGTTGGTCAGGTGCGGCATCGTCAGCCTGGGGCTCAGCCCAGAGCAGGCTGAATAACTCGCGGGCGATTTTGCCTGAAATGGTGCCGTCTTCGATGCGGCGGATAAGAACTGCGAGCTGCCCTGGCCTGACTGGGCTGGCTGTGGCCTCAATGCCATCGCGGTTAAGTGCTGCCGCCAGATCAACCATGACCCAGTTGGCAGCCGCCTTGGCGCGAGCGGCTGAAACCGCACTCGTATCGAACGCAGTCAGCACCGCCTCGAAGTAATCGGAGATGGCGCGGCTGGCGGTGAGCGTGGTGGCGTCGTAGGCGGGTAGCCCCAGCTGTCGCTGATAACGTTCACGTCGCGTCTGGGGCAATTCGGGCAGATCGGCCTGCACCTGCGCGATCCAGTCTGCCGAGATGCACAGCGGCGGCAGATCAGGGTCTGGAAAATAGCGATAGTCATGTGCATCTTCTTTGCTGCGCATGGAACGTGTCTCATCGCGGTCGGGGTCGTACAAGCGGGTTTCCTGGCGGACCTGGCCACCGTCTTCAATGAGCTCGATCTGGCGAGCCACTTCGAAATCGATGGCACGCTCTAGAAAGCGGAAACTGTTTAGGTTCTTGATCTCGCAGCGCGTGCCCAGGCGCGTGTCGCCCGCCTTGCGCACCGACACATTGGCATCGCAGCGAAAAGAGCCTTCCTGCATGTTGCCATCACAGATGCCCAGCCACACCACCAGACCATGCAGTGCCCGCGCATAGGCAACCGCCTCACGCGATGAGCGCAGATCGGGTTCAGTGACGATTTCAAGCAGGGGCGTTCCGGCCCGATTAAGGTCTATGCCCGTCATACCGTGAAAGTCTTCGTGCAGGGACTTTCCGGCGTCTTCTTCGAGATGGGCTCGGGTGAGCCGCACGAAGCGCTCGCAGGCGACCGACTGGTGTTCCCAGGCAATGGCAATACCACCACCCGCAACAACGGGTATTTCGTATTGGCTGATTTGATAGCCCTTGGGCAAATCAGGATAGAAATAATTCTTGCGGGCGAATACAGAGCGTGGCGCGATGGTGGCGCCGACCGCCAGACCGAGGCGGATCGCGCATTGCACCGCAGCGCGGTTGGCCACGGGCAGCACGCCCGGTAGCGCAAGGTCGACCGGACAGGCCTGCGTGTTGGGTTGAGCGCCGAAGGCGGTGGCCGCAGCTGAGAACATCTTGGACTGCGTAGCCAGCTGAACGTGGGTTTCAAAGCCGATGACCACTTCCCAGGTGCCAGACGGGCGCGAAATCAGAAAGCTGGGCAGGCTGTCGTTGGATTCAGTGCTCATCGTTGAATGGCGGTGTTCGGTGAGAGGGACTTGTGTGGATCATCAAGATGCCGTGCGGGCACAGGCACCCGAGCGCGGGTCGAACATCACCGGCCAGGCTTCTTCAAGAATGCTGCCGGTACAGCGGCTGGCACAGCCGGCATGGCCCAGGGTGATTCGGCGGTCGTCCTGCCAGATGAGCAGGCGGCAGCCGCTGCCGTCACGCGCGTTAAGCTCGATATGCGGGCGACTGCGGGTTTGTCGAAAGTCGGCGAACTCGAACTGACAGCTGCCGCGGCTACCCACCCAGAGCCGCCAGGACAGGCTGTGCACCTGGTTGGAGCGAACGCTGACATGTGCTTGCTCGCGAAAGCCGTCGCTCTCACGCTGCTCGCAGTGCCCCTCAAGATTGATGGGTCGATCGGCGATGGGCGCTCTGGCCGGACCGCTGCAGGCGCTGGCTGCAAGGGCCAGCCCCAGCAGCAGCACTCGGACAGGCACGGTCTGGACCCGGTGGGCAGGCATGTGGGGCGTCATGCCTGAGCAGCGGGCGGACGCTGCAGGTGCCAGTCAGTGAGTTGCTGAAAGGCGTGTGCCGCGGCCAGCAAGCGCGCTTCGTCCAGGTAATTACCGATTAGTTGCAGGCCCACGGGAAGCCCGCGTGCACCAAAGCCGGCAGGCATGGCCAATCCGGGCAGTCCGGCCAGAGAGGCCGGCAGGGTGAACACGTCAGCCAGATAGTTGGCGACCGGGTCTTGGGCCTGCGCCCCGATTTGCCATGCGACCGTGGGCGAAACAGGGCTGGCGATCAGGTCTACCTGGCCGAAAGCCTGACGGAAGTCGTCAGCGATGAGGCGACGTAATTTTTGTGCCTGCAGGTAGTAGGCGTCGTAGTAACCGTGCGACAGCACATAGGTGCCGATGAGAATGCGACGTTTGACCTCGGGCCCGAAGCCCTCTGCACGGGTCTTGGCGTACATGTCGGCAAGATCGCGGTGGGTTGCCGCTCGGTGACCATAGCGCACCCCGTCAAAGCGACTGAGATTGCTAGAGGCTTCTGCCGGCGCGATGACATAGTAGGCGGGAATAGCCAGCTCGGTCTTGGGTAGTGAGATCTCAACGAGCTCAGCGCCTTGGGCTGCCAACACATCGAGCGCGGCGCGCACGGGCTGCCGTACGTCGTCGGCAAGGCCCTGGCCGAAGCATTCGCGCGGCACGCCGATGCGCAAACCCCGCAGCACGGCCTCGGCGCTATGTTGCAGGCCCCGATGAAGATCTTCAACAGGCTGCTGAAGACTGGTTGCGTCTCGCTCATCAAAGCCCATCATCGCACCCAGCAGATGCGCACAATCGCTGGCTGAGCGACCCATGGCGCCGCCCTGATCGAGGCTGGAGGCGAAGGCGATCATGCCGAACCGAGAGACACGACCGTAGGTCGGCTTGATGCCGGTGATGCCACACATGGCCGCGGGCTGGCGCACCGAGCCGCCGGTATCGGTGCCAGTGGCTAGGGGCGCGAGGTCGGCGGCCACCGCAGCAGCAGATCCACCCGATGAGCCGCCCGGAATGGCGTCAAGGTGCCAGGGGTTTCGGGTCGGGCCAAAATGAGAGTTTTCGTTGGCCCCGCCCATGGCGAATTCATCGCAGTTGGTTTTGCCCAGGCACACGGCGCCCGCTGCCGCCAGCCGTTCGACGACATGGGCGTCAAACGGGCTGACGTAGTCGGCGAGCATGCGCGAGGCCGCCGTAGAGCGCCAGCCGCGCGTGACGAAAATGTCTTTGTGCGCGATGGGAATACCCAGCAGCGCCCCCCGCTCACCTGCCGCCAGTCGGGCGTCGGCGGCGCGTGCCTGCGCGCGCGTGAGTTCGGGCTGCACATCGATAAAGGCGTTGAGCGGGCTTGCCTGAATACGCGCCAGGAAATGGTCGGCCAGCTCGAGCGCCGAGAGTTCGCGCGCTGCCAGCGCGGCGGCCATGCGCTCCAGTGACCAGGTATGCCAATCATTCATGAACAGGGCGCCCGTTTATTCGATGACGCGGGGGACCAGGTACAGGCCTGCCTCAACGGCGGGTGCGACCTGTTGGTAATCGTCGCGCCGATCGAGCTCGGTGACCACATCGGGGCGCAAACGCAGCTGGCTGGCCTGCGCGTGAGCCATGGGCTCAACGCCCGAGGTGTCGACCGCCTGCAGCTTGCCAATGAGTGTAAAAACCGCATTAAGCTCGTCGAGGAGCTGCGGTAATTCAGCGTCGCTTAATTCGATACGGGCCAGCGTCGCGATGCGCTGCACGTCTTGGGCGGAGAGGGCCATGAGCGTCTGGAGGCGGTACGGGGACCGGATAATGTGATGCGGCCACGGGCCGCGGCATTGACCATTAAATACGCGCCGCGGGCCGGTTCGCGTGGGCATGCAACGGATTGGTCTGTTCCTCCGAAATTATACGGTATCATCCGCGCTACTCTATTCGGCGAGACATCTGCTCAACCCGAGCCTTGCAACCCCCGACCCTGGACGGAAGACACATGTTCGGGTTCCTGCGTAAATATTTTTCCAACGACCTCGCCATCGACCTTGGCACCGCCAACACGCTCATTTACGTGCGTGGGCGGGGCATCGTGCTCGATGAGCCCTCTGTGGTGGCCATACGCCAAGAAGGCGGCCCCAGCGGCAAGCGCACCATTGCGGCCGTAGGCCTCGAAGCCAAGCAGATGCTGGGCAAGGTCCCTGGCAACATTGAAGCGATCCGACCCATGAAAGACGGCGTTATCGCCGACTTTACGGTGACCGAGCAGATGCTCAAGCAATTCATCCGCATGGTGCACGAGTCACGGCTTTTCTCCCCGAGCCCGCGCATCATCATCTGCGTGCCCTGCGGCTCCACCCAGGTTGAGCGCCGCGCCATCCGCGAATCGGCCCTGGGTGCTGGCGCGTCGCAGGTGTTCCTCATCGAGGAGCCTATGGCAGCGGCCATCGGGGCGGGTCTGCCGGTGTCCGAGCCTTCCGGTTCCATGGTGGTCGATATCGGTGGTGGAACCACTGAGGTCGGTGTGATCTCTCTGGGGGGTATGGTCTACAAGGGTTCGGTTCGCGTGGGTGGTGACAAGTTCGATGAGGCCATCATCAACTACATCCGCCGCAACTACGGCATGCTGATTGGCGAGCCTACCGCTGAGTCCATCAAGAAAACCATAGGCTCGGCTTTCCCGGGTTCTGAGGTGCGCGAGATGGAAGTTAAGGGTCGTAATCTGTCGGAAGGCATACCGCGCAGTTTCACGGTTTCTTCCAACGAGATTCTTGAGGCCCTTACCGACCCGCTGAACCAGATCGTGTCATCGGTAAAGATCGCTCTTGAGCAGACCCCACCCGAGCTCGGTGCCGACATCACCGAGCGCGGCATCATGCTTACAGGCGGCGGCGCCCTGCTGCGTGACCTCGATCGGCTGCTTATTGAAGAGACGGGGCTGCCAGTCTTGGTTGCCGAAGATCCGCTGACCTGTGTGGTGCGCGGTTGTGGCATGGCGCTGGACCGTATCGAAAAGCTCAGCCAGATTTTCACCAACGAGTAGGGCCACCGCCCGTCTTAAAGCTGGTAGCCGCAGCGCGGCGCCAGCGCAGCATGACCGATGGACAGCACACCGCCGCCTTTTTTTCGTCAAGGCGTTTCGGCCGACGTGCGCTTGGCGCTGTTTTCGCTGCTCGCCATTGCGCTACTGGTGGCCGACGCGCGCCTGAATGCGCTCGACGGTCTCAGGCGCATCATCGGTACGGTGCTCTACCCAGTTCAGCGCGTGATGCTGGTGCCTCAGGAGTCCGCAGAGGCCCTGTCGTCGTATTTTGCCGATCTGCATTCACTCAATGACGAACTTGACCGGCTGCGGCGGCAGCGGGTTGATGGCGCACGCGAATTACAGCAGGCCCAGCATTTGGCTGAAGAAAACGCCCGCCTGCGGCAGCTGCTGGGCATGCGCGAGCCGTCCTCGGGCGGTGCGGTGGCAGCTGAAGTTCTGTACGAGACCAGGGACCCGTTTAGCCGCCGTCTGGTGATCGATCGCGGTATTCGTCACGGGGTGCGGGCGGGGCAGCCAGTCATCGATGCGCAGGGTGTTATTGGGCAGGTCGCGCGGGTGATGCCGCTTACCAGCGAGGTGATGTTGCTGACTGATCGCGACGCAACGCTTGCAGTGGAGCTACGTCGCAATGGCTTGCGGGCGGTGGCTTATGGCGCCGGCCGTGCAGGTGGGCTTGAGCTGCGCTACTTGCCTGCAGCCAGCGATGTGCAACTTGGAGACCTGGTGTTTACTTCAGGCCTGGACGGCGTGTTTCCGGCTGGGCTGCCGGTGGGGCAGGTCAGCGAGCTTTCGCGCTCGAGCGCCTCATTTGCGCTGGCTCGGGTAGAGCCCGCGGCTGGTGTCGAACGCACGCGGCTGTTGCTGGTGCTGTTTGATCCGCCGCGCGAACCGGTGCCGCAGCCTGAACCTCAACGCGCGCGAACGCGCGCGGTCCGTTGAGTATCGCCGTGTCTAGCCGACCTCAGACAACGGTTCTGATGCCAGCCAGTCGGGCCTTTATTGGCTTCAGTCTGGGGCTTGCCTTCATTCTCAATCTGCTGCCCTGGGGTGAGGCCTTGTGGGCGCCCGATTTCGTGGCGCTGGTGCTGGTGTTCTGGTGCGTCAGGCAGCCACGTATGGTCGGTATCGGTGTGGGATTTCTGCTGGGACTGTTGATGGACGTCCACAACGGCGCTTTGTTGGGCGAGCACGCGCTGGCCTACAGCCTGCTGGCTTATGGCGCCATTGCCATGCACCGCCGGGTACCCTGGTTTGGGTTACCGGGACGCATGCTGCACGTTCTACCTTTGCTGCTGGCAGCTCAGGCCTGCGTGGTGCTGATTCGTATGGCGGTTGGCGCTGAGTTTCCCGGCTGGGTGTTTTTTGCCAGCAGTGTCGTTGGCATCGCCTTGTGGCCTGTGCTCGAGTGGGTTCTGCTTGCGCCGCAGCGGCGCGCCGGTGAGCGTGATGAGACCCGCCCTCTCTGAGATGCCTTATCCAGACGGCCTGCCCGCATGATCGATCTTGCCCAGGCTAAGCTCGAGCAGTCGCGCCTGCGTCGTCGACTGGCGTTGGCCATGCTGGTCGTTACCGCCTGCTTTGCACTATTGGGCTGGCGTTTTTATTACCTCCAGATTGAGCGTTATGACGACTTCCGTGCTCAGGCGGAAGACAATCGAATCGCGCTGGTACCCGCACCGCCCACGCGGGGCCTCATTCTCGATCGCAACGGTACAAGGCTGGCGGAGAACGTAGGCTTTTACACGCTGGAGCTGGTGCCTGACCGATACACACGTCTTGAACCGGTGCTGGCAGAACTCGCCCAACTGATCGAAATCACACCGCGCGATCTGCGACGTTTTCGCCGGTTGCTCGACGACTCGCGTAACTTCGAGACGGTTCCCCTCAAATCGCGTCTGACCGATGCAGAGGTAGCCCGGGTGGCGGCGCAACGTTACCGCCTCCCAGGCGTTGAGATTCGGGCCCGATTACTGCGCAACTATCCATTGGGCGAATCGGCGGCGCATGTTGTGGGCTATATCGGGCGCATTTCGCCCGATGATCGAAAAAAGCTCGAACAAAATGGCGAACTCTCGCGCTATGCGGGCTCGACCCATACCGGCAAGACCGGGCTTGAGCAGGCCTATGAACGCACTCTGCATGGTGAGCCGGGTGCCGAGCGGGTTGAAGTGTCGGCCGCTGGCAAGGTCGTTCGGGTGCTGTCGCGCACGCCCGCCGTGTCGGGACAGAATCTGGTGCTGTCGATTGACATGCGACTTCAGGCCTTGGCCGAGCAGTTGTACGCTGACCGCCGCGGCGCGATGGTGGCGATCGAGCCTGCCACCGGAGATATTCTGGCCTTTGTTTCGCGGCCCGGTTACGACCCCAATCTGTTTGTCGATGGTATCGATCCACAGACCTGGCAGTCCCTTAACGAAAATCCCGACCGGCCGCTGCTCAACCGACCCCTGCGCGGCACCTACCCGCCAGGCTCCACCTACAAACCCTTTCTGGCCCTGGCAGCGCTTGAAAGCGGAATGCGACGACCGGGTGACATCACGATTGACCCGGGTTATTTCCAACTGGGTGAGCATCGATTCCGCGACTCGCGGCCTGGCGGCCATGGCACCGTAGACCTGCACAAATCCATCGTCGTCTCAAGCGATACGTACTATTACAAGCTTGCTTTCGAAATGGGCGTTGACCGTATCCATGCGGCGATGAAGCCCTGGGGCTTTGGTCAGAGAACGGGCATTGATCTGCGGCACGAGGCGACCGGAGTGCTGCCCTCTTCTGAATGGAAAATGCGCCGCTTCAAGCAGAAGTGGTATCCCGGCGAGACGCCGTCGGTGGGCATCGGCCAGGGCTATAACGCGTTTACCATCCTGCAGCTTGCACATGCGACGGCGACGCTGGCCAATAGCGGCCAGGCCATGAAGCCACGGCTGGTGCAGGCCCTTGAAGACTCGGTCACGGGCGCACGCAAGCCCCTGCCGCCAGAGCCCGGCGAGCAGGTCACCATGAACCCTGCGCATTGGCGTCTGGTTAATCGTGCGCTGATCGATGTCAATCGACAGGGCACCAGTCGGACCGTGTTTGCTGATGCCGAATATGTGGCGGCGGGCAAGACCGGCACTGCGCAGGTGATCAGCATCGGTCAGAACGAAAAATACGATGCGCGACGTATCGCCGAGCGTCACCGCGACCACTCCTTATTCGTTGCCTATGCACCAGCCGATTCGCCCAAGATCGCACTGGCGTTGATTGTCGAAAATGGCGGTTTCGGCGCGCAGGCAGCAGCACCCATCGCGCGTGCTGTGCTCGATCTTTATCTCATGGGTCGAGTGCGGACCGATCGTAAAAGCCAGCCTGCTCCGGTGCTGGTTGAGATCGACGAGGCAGAGCTCAGAGATGTGCCGGCAGAGCGTCCGCCGCCTGGAGTAGCGCCGGCCCTGCCCGGGCCTGTTATTGAGCCCAGCGAGCAGGATCTGACCGAGGCACCGCCGCCATGATCAAGCCGCATGAGCTGTTGGCGCGGATGCGCCCCTTTGTCTTTGTGTTTGATCCGGTGCTTCTGCTGATTCTGCTGGCGCTGGGTGCGGTAAGCCTGGTTACGATGTACTCGGCCGCCAACGATTTTCCTGGGCGCTTTGATACCCACGCGCGCAATCTTGCCCTTGCCTTTATTGTGATGTGGGCCGCCGCCAATGTGCCTCTGGCCTGGCTGCAGCGCATCGCCGTACCCCTGTTTCTGGCCGGCGTTGCCCTACTAGTGGCGGTGGCTTTGTTTGGTGATGTCACCAAGGGCGCGCGGCGCTGGCTTGATCTGGGCTTCATGCGTATCCAGCCGTCCGAGCTGTTAAAGATCGCCACGCCGCTGCTGCTGGCCTGGTATTTTCAAAAAAGGGGTGCGTTGGCGAGCTGGCGCGATTTTGCTTTCGCCGGAGCCTTACTGGCGCTTCCTGTCTGGCTGATTCTGCGACAGCCCGACCTGGGCACCGCGCTTCTGGTGGCTGCAAGCGGCGGTTTCGTGATTTTTCTGGCGGGACTTAACTGGAAACTAATCGCGACCCTGGTGGTGTCTGCCCTGGTGAGTGCGCCCCTCA
>JBDLQY010000257.1:0-4986 GCA_039800325.1 Pseudomonadota bacterium
CACAGTGCTCCCTGAAATTGTTGAGGTTGGCGATTGTTTTTAGGTGGGCGATTGTATCGCCAGCCAGCAGCGGTGGGCGGGTCTCAGTCCGCCTGTAGACCCCAGTGCGCGGGCAGTAGCCGTCTGATGCGAGACTGCGTGTAGCGTTCATCCATCAACACCAGCACGCCGCGGTCGCTGGGCGAACGAATAACGCGACCGGCCGCCTGAACCACTTTCTGCAGACCGGGGTAGAGATACGTAAATTCGAAGCCAAAACCGAACAGCGTCTGCAGTCGTTCGCGTATGGCCTCCTGCAGGGGATCGACCTGCGGCAGACCCAGAGTGACCACGAAGGCGCCAATCAGCCGCGTGCCGGGCAGATCGATGCCTTCGCCAAACGCACCGCCCAACACTGCGAAACCGATGCCCTGCCCATCGGTTTGAAAGCGCGCCAGAAAGGTATGGCGACGCGACTCGGTCATGTGACGCTCCTGTTTCCAGATCGGCGGAGCGTCGGGTGTGTTTTGTAGCCGCGCGAAGGCGCTATCCAGATAGTCGAAGCTGCTGAAAAACGCGAGATAGTTGCCAGGCTGCGCGCGGTATTGATCGAGAATGGTGTCGACGATGGTGTTGAGCGTACGCGCCCGACGCTCGAACCGCGTTGATACCGGCTTGACCCTGACCTGCAGATGGTGTGGATTAAAGGGAGACGGCAGATGCAGGCTGCGGGTCGTTTCGGGTAAGCCCAGCAGATGCCGATCAAAGGGCTCTGGCTGCAAGGTGGCCGAAAACATCACCACCGAATCCGCCGCTGCAAGCGCTGCGTCGATGAAGTCGGCAGGCACCACATTGCGCAAGGCCAGACTCAGTCCTGATACCAAGGAGTCGTCTGCCAGTGAGGACGCTGAGCGGTTCGCGCGCAGCTCGCACAGCGAGTGCTCGCTAAAACGATCGGCGATGTCCTGGAATGATTGGCATCGAAAATAGAAGTCAAGAACAGTTCTGGGTGGATCGATGGCCTGTTCAGCCAGCCACTGACCCATGGCTGAATTGAGTCGAGTCAGTTTGGCAAGCCAGTCGGCGGGTACCTCCTGCAACAGCCGCCAGCCCGCGGCGTCGGCCTTTTGCGCGTGAGTCAGCCTCAGAATGTCCCACTGGTTGATAAAGACCTCCAGGTGGGTTCGCAGGCTGGGTGGCAGAGCGCCTTTAATCGCCAGCACGTCGTGCTCGGCCAGTTCGGCGCTGTAACTCTGTCGGGCGCGGTCGACCAGGTGATGCGCCTCGTCAATCAGCAGACTGACTCGCCAGTCCTGTTGTCCAGCGATGGAGTAAAGCAGCGCATGGCGATCGAACCAGTGATTGAAGTCGCCCACCACGACGTCAGCATGACGCAGTAATTCGTGGCTCAGGTAGTAGGGGCAGATTTCATGCTCGAGCGCGATTGCGCGAACCCGCCCGAAGTCGAGCAAGTCAAGCTTGACCGCGGCTTGTCTTGCAACCGGTAAGCGGTCGTAAAAGCCTTTAGCCAGATGGCAGGACTGGGGATGGCACTGCCGGTCGGGGTACTCACAACCGCGTTCGCGGGCCACCAGCTCGAGCACGCGCAGGGGCGCTGTCGGCTTGGGCTGCACCGAAGGCTCAGGCGGTGCGTGTTCGATTTCAGCGGCAGACCGCGTCGACTGCCCTTGACTCATCAGCAGGGCCAGTGTTTCGAGGGCCAGTTGGCGGCCCGTGGTGCGAGCGGTCAGACAATAAACCCGGTCAAGCCCCCGCTCGGGCATAGCCTTCAGTGCCGGATACAGAGCGCCCAGGGTTTTCCCGAGACCTGTCGGAGCCTGAATGCGTAGGGTTTGAGACTGGGTACAGGCCTCGCGAACAGCTGTAATCATGGCCTGCTGGCCGGGCCTGTAGTCCTTGAGCGGAAAGCTCAGAGTCTGCAGGAAGTGAATGCGTGCGTCCTGGTGCGCGCGCTCCTGCCGTGCCCAATTCAGGTAACGCTCGCACAGACTGTGCGCAAACTCGCCCAACGACTGCGCAGACACGGTTTCGCTGAAAAGGGTCTCGTCCAGGCTTGAGACGTCCAGGTAGACCAGACGTACGGTGAGCTTTGCAAAGCCCTCAGCCTGGCACAACATCCAGCCGTAAAGCCGCGCCTGGGCCCAATGTAAGGCGCGCTGGCCCTGGCTCATTGCCTCAATTGGACCGCGGTGGGTCTTGACTTCGTCGATCACCTGCCGGTCACGATCGAGTCCGTCCGCGCGGCCTGTCACCGTGAGCGTGTGCCAGTGGCCTTCCAGGGCAACCTCGCTCTCCCAGCCGGGCCCGCGTCGCTGCGCAATCAGTCGATGACCCGCAATACCCTGCTGCGCTGTGGGCGTGGGTGTGAATCGTCGATCGAGATCACCCGAGCGAACGACAAATTCACACAGCTCGCGTACACCCACACGCAGTGAAGGCATGACGGTCGCTGCGTAAGGGTCTTCGCGGGGCTCCCCCGTGTCGCTGTCGCTGCGTAAACCTGACAATTACTTTAGACTTAAAGGAAGATTCTGCAGACAGAATGATGACCGATCTGACACCGGAGACCGACGACCACGCGCCGACAAGCCCCCTGCTGCGCCTGCGTGGCGTGGCGAAAGCCTTTGGCAGTTTACGCGCCGTAGACGGGGTTGACTTTGACGTTGTCCGCGGCAGCCTCACGGCCCTGATTGGCCCGAACGGCGCAGGTAAGACCACCAGCTTTAACCTGATTGCGGGCACCGAGCGGCCTGACCACGGTGAAATTATCTTCGACGGGCAGGCGATTCACGGCCTGTCGCCTGACAAGATTTTTCGGCGTGGTCTTGCTCGCACGTTTCAGGTGCCGCGTCCGTTTGCCAACATGACCGTGCTTGAAAACCTCATGCTGGCACCGCAACGTCAGGCCGGAGAGCAATTCGCCAACAACTGGTTTCGACCGGGTACGGTGCGTCGTCAAGAGCGTATCCAGCGAGAGCGGGCAGCCGAGGTGCTCGACATCTGCGCATTGGCCAGCAAGGCGTCCGAGCTGGCGGGGGCGTTGTCGGGTGGGCAGCAAAAACTGCTTGAACTCGCGCGCGTACTGATGATCGACCCAAAGATGATTCTTCTGGACGAGCCCGCGGCAGGGGTTAACCCGGCACTGCTCGAGACCCTGATTGATCGGGTACGGTTTCTCAATCAGCGTGGCATCACCTTCCTGCTGATTGAGCACAATATGGATATGGTCATGCGCCTGTGTGATCCCGTCATCGTGATGGCCCAGGGGCGTGTGCTGGTTCAGGGTAAACCTGCACATGTGCGTGAAGACCCTCAGGTGATCGATGCCTACCTGGGCGAGGTGCATTGAACATGACGGTGCCCCGCGTCGATTCCGCACCGCTACTGGTGGCCAGCGCCGTGGTGGCGGGCTATGTTCCCGGGCTGCCCATCGTGCATGGTGCTTCGATCACCGTATCCAGCGGAGAGGTGGTCACCATCATCGGGCCTAACGGTGCTGGCAAGAGCACATTTATGAAGGCCATTGCGGGCCTGGTGCGCATGGAATCCGGCAGCATTCACCTGGCCGGTCAATCGATTGCAGGCCTTGAGCCCGACCGTATTGTTCAGGCGGGGCTGGGCTTTGTGCCGCAGACTGGCAATGTGTTCACAACCTTAAGCATTCACGAAAATCTTCGTGTGGGCGGGCATCTTTTACAGGCCGGCGAGATGAGCGCTCGGCTTGAGCGTGCATATGCCATGTTCCCTATCCTGGCCGATAAGCGCCGCAACCGTGCCCGTACCTTGTCGGGTGGGCAGAGGCAGATGCTGGCCATTGCACGGGCGCTGATGACCGACCCAGGTTTGATCATGCTCGATGAGCCCACGGCAGGTCTGGCCCCCAAGGTGGTCCAGGATGTGTTTGATCGGCTGCGCGTGTTGGCCTCGTCGGGGGTGGCGGTCCTGATGGTTGAGCAGAACGCGAAGGGGGCTCTGCGGAATTCCGATCGCGCTTATGTGCTGGTCGAGGGGCGCAACTTTGCCGATGGGCCGGCTGCGCGGCTACTGGCTGATCCATCTGTCGGCGCGGCCTTCCTGGGCGGAGCGAGGGCCGCATGATGGTGTTACAGGCCATTGCAGATGGCATCTTTACCGGAGCCATCATTGCCCTGGGTGCTATCGGGGTGTCGTTCACGCTGCAGATCATGCGATTTGCCAATTTCGCGCACTCGGAGTTTCTCACTTGGGGCGCCTACATGAGCTTGGTCATGGTGACTCTTATTGGCGCGGGTGCGCCAACGGCGGGTCTCACCTTTGGCTGGCAGCTGGTGGTGGCAGCGGCGCTGGGTGCGATCATCACAGGCTTCATTGCCTGGGGGCTCGATCGCCTGGTCTTTCGCCGTCTGCGCCGAAACGGCGCGCAGCCTCTGGTGATGGTGTTCGCGGCCTTTGGCGCGGCGCTGGTGATGCGGCACGTCATCGTCTTGTTATGGGGCCACGACTCGTATTTCTACACCCGCGAGCTGCAGATGGCCGTGCTGGTGCCGCCGGGCATCCGTATCATGCCCGATCAGGTGTTCATCCTGCTTCTGGCCGTGGCGGTGATGATTGGGCTGCATCTGTTCCTTACCTACAGCCGCACCGGCATCGCCATGCGTGCCATGGCCGAGAGTCCGGCACTGGCTCAGGCCTGCGGCGTGCGGGTCGAGTCGGTGGTGCGTACCACCTGGATTCTGTGCGGTGCCCTGGCTGCGTTGGCGGGTGTATTTACGGGCCTTACGCCGCAAATTCACCCCGAGATCGGCTTTAATCTGTTGCTGGCGCTGTTTGCCGCTGCCATCTTTGGCGGGGCGGGAAGTCTGCCTGGCGCCGTCTTGGGCGGCCTTCTGGTGGGCATTGCAGAAAATCTCTTTCTGCTGGTGGTCAGTCCGGGTTACAAGCCCGCGATGCCCTTCGTGCTGTTGCTGTTTGTATTGCTGGTACGGCCCGAGGGCATCTTTGCCGAGA
>JBDLQY010000258.1:0-11423 GCA_039800325.1 Pseudomonadota bacterium
CTGTGTCCGTATTGCCAGCTGCGAAACGGTCAGATCTTCAGCGCCGACGAGGAGGGCCAGATCTGTCTGTGCCCGGAGTGCGGTCGGATTCCGATCACGGCAAATGATCGCGGCGCGGTCATGCTGGATGAGCACTGGCTGCGATCGCGGTTGCGAATGGCGCTCGACATCGAAAGCCGCGACGGTGTCACTGAGATCGCCGACGGTGTGTGGCGTCTGGGGGATGCGCGACGGGAGCCGGTGCTGCTTGCTCGAAGTCTGGCGCGCTTATGGGCAGAACCGGCGATCTTCGATCGCGTCCGGATCGCTGGCGCAGGCATCCGCGTCATCGCACCGCACTCGCCCGCAACACGGGGCGCGCCGTTTCCATCCGGCATCGAGTGGTTACCGCTGGAGGAGCGGTTCATGTTTTATGGTGGCCGGATATCGCTCATCGCGGGATCGTCTGGACTCAATGCGGAGGAGCCCTCGCCCAGCAATGCGTCGGCGCCCGTCTACGGCCCGTTCTCGGCAGACTTCCACTGGGTCACGCTTCCCGAATGGGAACATGGGCCGATTCGATGTACCGATGGTCAGGCGGCAATCTTCCAGGCGCTGTGGTCGTTCCGGGGCGTCCCCGTCGATGGCGATCGCGTGATGCGACGCGCAGCTCTATCGAGCGGAAAGCCCAACGATCTCTTCAAGGTGAAGCAGCGCTACAAGGGAGACCCGGAGTACGAGGGGCCGCTCTTCGCATACCGGGCGCTGGTGAAGTCAAACAGGCGGGAGGGGACGTACTGGGCGCTTTGCCGAACGTTTCCCGACGAACTTCATGGCCAAACCAATCATGATGCAGGCGCTACGTGTGCAGATTGAAAAGTATCGGGCGAGCCGACTGACGCGAGTGCGATGAATCACAAAGGGCACCGAGACAGCACCCCAGCGGTCATTTCACCCTATCTGGAAACTCTGCCCTGATACGCGCCAGTCGGGCCATAGAGGTTGCCCTGCGCGTCGATGCGACCCTGATATGCGCCCGTCGCCCCGAACATATTTCCTTAGCTGTCGGTTCGCCCCTGATAGACACCGGTAGGCCCGAACATATTGCCTTGCTGGTCGACCCGCCCCTGATAGCTGCCGGTCGCGCCAAAAGTATTGCCTTGCGCGTCGATTCGGCCTTGGTACGCACCAGTAGGGCCAAAAAGATTCCCCTGGCTATCCATTCGCCCTTGGAATGAACCGGTCGGGCCGTAGAAATTCGATTGCGCCTGCGCGCCCGAAGTCAATAGCGCTATCGCAGCAGCAATTAATGCAGACGCCAGTTTCATCGCAACTCCCGATACGCGGAAACAGACAGCAGCGTATCGCCGTTTTCCCTATGCGGGGCGTTTCTAATTGTTAGAAACATCAAGTTCGTGTTGAACGCAAGGCTACTAATCATTCGTGTGATACGGGCTTAGGGTTGCAGCGCTCTAGCCAGTAACGCAATTGAAAGTCCTCCGATGACGAGCACCGTGCCTATGGCGCCATAGAACCGGCCAATGGAGCGGCCGGCCGTCTTCGATAACCCCTGGGCGTGCGCGATCCTGGATATAACCAGGAGGAGTCCGAACGTGTGTATGTAGATGGGGTCAGCGCCAGCGTGCTCGAACAGAAAAAGCAGAATCAAAGCTATCGGTACCGACTCAATGAAGTTGCCGTGGGCGCGGATTCGACGCTCCAGATCAGCGTCGCCGCCGGAACCCAGTCCGATCTTCGTCGCCAGCCGTCGCTGGCTGATGCGCAGGTACAGAAGCACCAGTAAAACGCCGCACAAACCAGCGTAAATTCCTGTGTTCATGTGGAACTCCTCTTCAAGGCGAATGACCACGGTCCATCCTCAGAGCCGCCACTCGTTATGGTGTCGCCCATCGCTTGTTCGAGCAGTGGCCAAAGCGTGCGCGATGCCTGAGGTCTGAAGGCGCCAATATGCCCAACCGCCAGCAAGCCCAGGGTCTGCGGCTCAATCACCTTTAGGTTCGACCGCGCATTTGGCATAGCTGCCAAGAGCTTGCGCGTGCAGCTCGCTGTCATTGCATCGTCATCTGTGAAGCTGAAAGCCTCGATCCGAAAGCGAGCTGACAGCAGGCTTGGCTGCACCAAATCGGGGTCTGCGCCCCATGCGAATTCGGGATGCCGGCACCATCGAGTCCACTGTCTCATGGCAGGACCAGGCAGGTCACCCACCATGCGGAGAGCCTTGCCAGGAAAGTAGCCGAGCAAGGGCGTGAGCAGTGGGGCAGCCAGGTGAAGCATCAGGGGCGCAAGGCGGCGCGATGGAGCAGCCCAGTCCCGCCAGTACCCCGCCCCTGCTGCCACAGACACCACCGTATCGATGCGATTCTGGGTGTCGGCATCGGTCATGGCAGCGTGGTGGACGCCCAGGCTGTGTCCGATCAGCGCAATCGACTCGACACCGGCCTGGTCCGATAAGGCCTGAACCGCAGCGGGGAAGTCCTGGCGAGCCCAGGTCAGCATGTCGGCATCCAGACCGCGAAGCGATCGTCGGTGTTCGGGCCTGCGCGAGGCGCCCATGCCGCGCAGATCAAAGGTCAGCACCCGATGGCCGCGTAGTGCCAGCCAGGAGGCAAAAGGGGCATAGAAGCGCTGGGGGATGCCCAGGCCGCCCGAGACCAGCACCGCTCGGCGGCAGTGCCCATTTGGTGCGTACAACACACCTTCAAGATCGGTGCCATCGGTGGTTCGAATTACGACGGGATCGCCGTCAATGCTTGTCGCGGTCATTGGAGTTGACTTGGCTGCATGAAACCTTCCTGTTTGAGCACGGTCAGTATGGCGGCGCGCTGCGCCTCGGCGGCTTGGTAGTCGGGGTGCGCTCGCAGAATGGCCGCTGCTTCCGCCACACGGGTAAAGGCTGCGAAGTGGCGTTTGGCCTCCTCCATCTCGGGCTTGTGCAGGGCAACCACAGCACCTCGGTCAACGCCATTCAACTTGGTTAGATGGCGTACGGCAGGCAATTGCCGTTCGCATCGGCAAGCGGCGTCTGGGTTAACCAGACCGCAAGATTGGCTCATGAACGCGTCGAGCCGGGCACGCGCCCGGGAAACGCGTTGACGATAGGCCTCTGGCGATATGCCCATCACAGCAGCGGCCTCGCGTGCATCGAGATCAAAGACTGTGTCGATCACGTAGGCCAGGCGCTGTTCCCGGTCGAGCGCCATCAGCATCGACTGCGTGCAGCTCAGCGCCACCTGCCGCGCTTCGAGTTTGTCTTGCGGGGTCAAGGGGTACTATTAAAAAAACGGAGAGCGACTGATGCCCAAAATGTCCTACGACAGTATAAAAAAGCAGCTGAGCAAACTGAAAGCGCAGGCTGCCAAAATGGAGGCCGCCGAATCGGTCGCAAAGAAGCGCTCAGTCGCAAAAGTAACAGCGCTGATGAAAAAACTGGGCGTATCAACGGCTGATTTAGAGGCAAGCGGGGCGAAGGGAACGTCGAAGCGTGCCCCTAGGGCGACAAAGAAGATAACCGGTTCAGGATCGGCTAAGCCGGTAGCTATCAAGTACCGGCATCCCTCGACGAATGAGACATGGACAGGCCGAGGAAAGCCGCCGAAGTGGCTTGCAGCCGAAATTGCCGCTGGAAAGACCCGGGAAGCTTTCTTGGTCCAGGGGTGACCGGCTTGCCGAGGTAGGCGGCCCCCCAGTGCGTTCACCCGCCCGCACTACTCCACCGCCTAGTTTTCCCCATCCTCCGCTCCACCAATCGCCCTGGCGAACCTCTTCAAGTTACACACGCATAAGCCCCTGATTTTGCAGGCGTTCTGCGTGTGCAAAATAGAGCGGTTCGAAAGTACAGGGAGAGGACAGAGAGCGAAGGAGGTTCAAACTGCGCACCTTCGAAGGCCAGAGCGCTGCGCCGTTACACACGCAGAATTGCGGAGAGCCCCGCCTGGTGCGGGTTTCGCGCAAATGACAACGCCCAACCGAGGAGGGTTGGGCGCTGAATAGTGGTGGTGAAGTTTGGGGCTAAAGCTAACGCAGCTCTCGGAGTATTGCGACACACCGAGGCGCTGTTGCGATCGGGTAGGGAGCGCGCGGCGGGAAAATGTTCTCCTCGTGTTTCCGCGCATTACTCTGTCTGCCGAAAGCCCGGCCCCCAATCGATCTTGTACTCTCCAATGCCGCGAAACCACTCGACGTTGGACAGGTTGCCCTGCGCCATCCGGCTGACTGCTACGCGGACCTTGGCGGCGGCAATAGCTTCCAGCGACCTGAATACAGGCTACCTTCAACCACCCTGAGCACTGACGCGCAGCGAATTGCGGTCAATGAGCACGAGCTAGCTACACGCTGGGGCTGTCGTCGCCCAGTGCCCGACCGTTATCTTTGTTACAGAGAGCATGGTTAACGTTGGCCATGTTGTACCGGGTCACGAATGTTTTTCCCCTCGTCAAGCGCAGCCCCGGTATCTTTCTACTGAGCGTGCACACGAGGACCGGCCAATGACCGCTACCACCGCTCCATCGCCGGGCGCAGGTCCAGCTCGAAGGTTCGTGCATCGGGTGGCTGGCTCCTTCCGTTGCGCAACTTGGTGGCGCCATGGATTGCGCCCCATACAAACGCTGCGCGGGAGCGTAGGTCAGGCACCCCTCTTTACCCTGAACCAAGCCGCGTATATCGCCGGCAGCGATAACAGCGTCAGCGCGGTGGCAACGATCAGCCCGCCCATGATGGCAACCGCCATCGGGCCCCAGAAGACGCTGCGCGTCAGCGGGATCATGGCCAACACCGCGGCGGCGGCCGTGAGCACGATAGGACGAAAGCGCCTGACCGCAGCCTCCACAATCGCCTCCCACGCTGGCACACCGCGGTCGCGGTCCTGCTCAATCTGATCGATCAGGATGACCGAGTTGCGCATGATCATGCCCATCAACGCGATCACACCCAATAGCGCTACGAACCCGAATGGGCGGTCGAACAACAGGAGCGCTGCAGCCACGCCTGCCACGCCCATCGGGCCTGTGAGGAAGACCAGCATGGCGCGCGAGAAGCTTTGCAGCTGCAGCATCAGCAGCGTGAAGATGATGAACAGCATCACCGGCACACCGGCGGCGATCGAGCCCTGTCCCTTCTTGCTCTCCTCCAGAGCACCAGCCACCTGGATGGTGTAGCCCAAAGGCATCCGCTCCTGCAGTTTCTGAAGCGTGGGCCAAAGTTGCTGCGTTACCGTGGGCCCCTGCAGGCCTTCGGCAACATCGCCCTGGACCGTGACTGCGAACTGGCGCCCTTCGCGCCACATCACACCCGGTTCCCAGTCCAGTTTCAACTGCGCCACCTGCGTCCATGGCACCGCCTTGCCGCTAGGGGTGGGCAGATAGGCGCTATTCAGATCGGACAGCGCCTCGCGCTCGCTGAGCGGCTGGCGCAGCACAATGTCGATGAGACGGTCACCCTCCCGGTATTGCCCGATGGTCGATCCCGACAGCAACGTGCGCGAGGCCTGGGCGATGGATTGACTGGTGACGCCAAGGGCCCGGGCCTTGTCCTGGTCCACCTGCAGCCGCAAGACCTTGATCTTTTCGTTCCAGTTGTCGTTGACCCCGCGCATGCCAGGATGCGCGCGCAACACCGCCTTGGCCTCTTCGGCCCAGGCCTGTACCTGATCGGCCCGCGGTCCCACCACGCGGAATTGCACGGGGTACGGCACCGGGGGTCCGTTGGGCAATAGTTTGACGCGGCTACGTGCTTCAGGGAACTCCTGGGCCAGCAGCGCAGGCAGTCGCTGCCGCAGCGCTCCACGAGCCTTCAGGTCCTGTGGGACGATGATTGCCTGTGACACGTTGGTCTGTGGAAAGATCTGGTCCAGAGGCAGGTAGAACCTCGGCACGCCGCTACCCACCCAGGTGGTGACGGTCTGCACGCCCGGTTCCTTCATCAGGCGCGCCTCGAAACGCCTGGCCAGAGCTTCGCTTTCCCTAATCGTGCTGCCTTCAGGCAGCCACAGATCGACCAGCAACTCGGGCCGGCTCGAGTCTGGAAAGAACTGCTGCTGCACCTTGCCCATGCCTACCAGGCCCGCCAGGAAGAGCGCGATCGTCGCAGCGATCGTCCACCAGCGATAACGGACGCACGCGTTCACCAAAGCCCTTAAGGCCGTGTAAAACGGCGTATTGAAGAGCTCGTGTGCCTGTCCCTCGGCACGCGGCCGGTTTCTCAGCAGAACAGCGCCCATCCAGGGTACGAAGTACACAGAGACCGCCCAGGAGATGACCAGCGCCGCGGAAGTGACAGCGAAAATGGCAAAGGTGTACTCGCCTGTCACCGACTTGGCGAGGCCGATCGGGAGAAAGCCCGCGGCCGTGATCAAGGTACCTGTCAGCATGGGCATGGAGGTCACCTCGTAGGCGTAGGTGGCCGCGAACACTTTGTCATAGCCCTCCTCCAACTTGCGTACCATCATCTCCACCGCAATGATCGCGTCGTCCACCAGCAGGCCGAGCGCAATGATCAGCGAACCCAGCGAGATCTTGTGCAGGCCCACGCCCCAGTAGTACATGGTGACGAAGGTGATCGCCAGCACCAGTGGGATGGTCAGCGCCACCACCATGCCAGGCCATATGTCGATACGCAGCGGCCTGGTGTGAAGGCCCAGGCTGATGAAGCTCACCACCAGTACGATGGCGATAGCCTCGATCAGCACCCTGACGAATTCACTGACCGAGCTCGATACAGCCTGCGGCTGGTCCTGCACCTGTTCCAGTGCGACGCCAGCTGGCAGCGTCCGGCGGATATCGTCGATCTCCGAGCGCAGTCGCTGGCCCAGCGCGATGATGTCGCCGCCCTTGGCCATGGACACCCCGACAGCAATGACCTGCTGCCCCTGGTGGCGAACCAGCACCTGCGGCGGGTCTACCGGCGCGCGGCGCACCTCGGCGATTTCGCCCAACTGCAGTGTGCTGCTCAGGCCAGTGGCCGGGTTGACCGCACGGATGGGCATGCGGCTTAAGTCGTCCAGTGACCTGAACACCCCCTGTACGCGAATCTGCAGGTTCTGTGCGCCGGCATCGAATACGCCAGCGCCTTCAACCGCGTTCTGCGCCGCCAGCTGTCCCAGTACCTGATTGAAGTCCAGCCCGAGCTGGGCCAGACGTTTTTGCGCGATCTCGACGTAGATTTTTTCCGGCTGAACACCAAACAGTTCGACCTTGGCCACATCAGGTACGCGCAGCAGGCGCGAACGCACACTCTCGGCGAAGACTCTCAGTTCCTCCTCGGAAAAACCGTGCGCCGACAGCGCGACCATCGAGCCGTAGACGTCCCCGAAGTCATCGTTGAAAAATGGCCCGATCACGCCCGCCGGCAGCGTGCCCCGTGCGTCGTTGATGCGCTTGCGGACCTGATACCAGACGTTACCGACCTCTTTAGGGGGCGAGCTATCCTTGATCTGCAAAATGGTCACCGACTCGCCAGGCTTGGTATAGCTGCGGATGACGTCCGCATAGGGCGCTTCCTGCGCCAGGCGCTCGATCTTGTCGGTGACCTGCTCCGCCATTTCCTGCGCGGTCGCGCCCGGCCACCAGGCCTGCACCACCATCGCACGGAAAGTGAAGGGCGGATCCTCATCCTGGCCCAGCTGGAAATAGGCAGCAACGCCCAGCGCCAGCAGCACCACCATCAGATAGCGAGTCAGCGGCCCGTGCTCCAGGGCCCAACGGGAAATGTTGAAGCGCGAGCGCTGACCCGGGCTCGAAGCGGGGGGCACCGGCCGCTGCGCATGATCGGGCGGACCACTCATGGCTTGGGCTCCGCATACAGCGAGACCTTCTGACCTGGCGAAAGCGTGTGAACGCCGGCGGTCACGACCGTGTCGCCCGGGTTCAGGCCAGCGCCGAGGACGATGAGGTTGGCCTGAACCCCTACCGGTTGCACCGCCCTCATCTGCACCGTCATCGTCGTGCGGTCCAGTACCCAGACCTGCGACTTGCCCTGGTGCTCGAAGAGAGCCGTCAGCGGAAGCATCAGCGCGGGCGGGGTCTCGGGCCCGGGCAAGAGCACGGTAACGGTCTGCCCCAAGGCCACAGGCGCTACGCCCAAGTCTGCCTTGACCAGGAAAGTTCGGGTGGCAGGGTCGGCGGCCGCAGCAACCTCGCGGACCGTGGCAGGCCAGTTCCGGTCACTCGCCCCCCGGCTGCGCACCTGGAGTACGCCCTGGCGGCCGATCAGGGCTCGCACTGCAGCGATACGATCCTCGGGCACGCTGAACCAGGCGTCTCGGGGCCCATCATGAGCAAGGCGCACAACCGTGGCGCCGGCCGCCATCACCATACCTGGCTCCGCTTCGACTGCGGTAATCACGCCAGCAGCATCAGCGACCAGGGTCGAGTAGCCAGACTGGTTGACCTGCAATCGCAGTTGGGCGCTGGCCTGTTCAGCCGCCGCGCGAGCGCTCTTCAGGCTGGCCTCGCGGCGCTCCAACTCCGCGCCGCTGATGAAACCCCTTTCGCGCAGAGTCACGAAACGCTTGAATTCACTCTCGGCCACATCCAGTTGAGCCTGAGCCGCCCCGAGCGCGGCTCGTGCGGCTTCCTGGCCGAGTTGAAGATCTTGTGCGTCCAGCCGTGCCAGCACGTCGCCGGCGCGCACCGTCTGGCCAAACTGCACCCGACGTTCGACCAACTTGCCAGCTACGCGAAAGCCGAGGCGTGACTCCACCTGCGGGCGGATCTCGGCGGCAAACTCCAGCCGCGATCGAGTAGGCGCTGGCTGCACCACCAGGGTCCTGACGGCCCGCACGGGCTCCAGCGGCGCGGGTACCGGCTGGCAGCCGGCAAGAAGGACGGCGGTCGAGCTGACGAGCGCAGGCAGCAGGCGGCAAGTTAACCGAAACACGGGCTTGGGATCTTTCATGAGGTGAGCACCTGACGCTGTCAAGTGCGGCGGATCCTAGAGACGCGTCTTGACAGTGTCAAGTCATTCCCCCAAAGTGAGTCGGTCGTCCCTAATTTCACTCGCGACGTGCAGCCGCCGAACCTGAACTCTTCTACCTTGAAGCCCGCGCCTCCAACCCAGTCGACGCATCTTCGTGACCGGGTGCTGGCGACGAGCCGCGAACTGCTTGCTTCAGGCGGCCTGGCCGCGCTCAGCATGCGGGAGGTGGCGCGGCGCGCAGGCGTGACGCACCAGGCGCCCTACCATCACTTCCCCGACAAGGAATCGATCGTGGCCGAACTGGTCACCGAGGGCTTTGAGGAACTCGCCAGACGAATGAGCGCCGCCAACGATGCAGCGGCACAAGGCGGCAAACCAGAGGTGCTGCGGCGTGCAGCGCAGGCCTACCTGGGCTTTGCGCTGGAGCATGCCGGCGTGTTTCGGGTGATGTTCCGCCCCGAGATCTGCGACTCCAACCGATTTCCGCGCGCGCAGGTGGCGGCGCAGAGTGCCCGGGCGCAGTGCGAACGCCTTGTACGCATCGTCCACGACGGCCGTTTCAGCGAATCCCTGGCCAGCATGCACTGGGCTCATGTGCACGGCCTAGCCTGCCTGGTGTTGGACGGACCGCTGGGTGCTCAGTTGACCACCGAAGAGGCCCGCCGCGCACACCTGCTGGAGGCCTCTGAACACTTCATCGGACTGATTACCGGCCAGCAAACAGGTGCTGACTGATATCGGCAAATAATCGCGGTTTGAGGTCGGCGCTAACAACCGGATCGTTCATAGATTAAGGGCGACGTGATGCAGCCGCAGGATTTCGACATCATCACCGCGCACACGGTAGATGGCGATATAGTTCTTGTGCAGCACCAGTTCACGGGTACCGGGCACCCGACCAGCCCTGCCCATGCCAGGATGCGATTGCAGCTTGGCAACAGCGTCCTTCAACTCCAGCACAAAGCTGGTTGCTCGCGCAGGGTTGTCCTTGGCAATGAAGCTTGCAATTTCATCGACGCTGCGCAGCGCCGTCTTCGTCCACTTCAGCGCCATTGATCAGGTGCCGTATTTGGCGAACACAGCCTTGACCTGATCGTCGGTGGCGAACTCACCGGCATCGGCTTCCTTGATGCCTTCGTGGATATCACGGATCTGCCAGGACTCGCGCTGCACGTAGTTGGTCAACGCATCGATGGTCAGGAAGCTCTTGGTCCGCGCGGTGGCCTTGGCCAGTTCTTCGATCTGGTTGTAGAGAGCTTCGGGCAAGCGCACGTTGATGGTCTTGGCAGCCATGCTTGCAATACTCCTCTTTGCTTGTATGACAACGAAGTATCCACTTTACGGATTCGACGTCAAGGTGCACCCGTGATCAGGCCCAGATCACAGCGCCCGAGATGTGAAAGTCAGCCAACCGAGGAGGGTTGGGCGCTGAATAGTGGTGGTGGAGGCTACCGCTCTGGCTGGCCGCTAAAATAGCGGGCATGATGGGCCCGCTCGGCCCATTGGCCTTGAGCCAGCGTTAGGCCAGGCGCCAGATGCAAACTTGAAGATAGCCGCGCTAGCCGCGGCGCACGCAACTCAAGGCCCTCAATGCGAAGTTGCCGCGGCGCCGAGGCACTCGTGGTCCGGCGCCTACGCTATGCCGCTGTCTTCAGCATGAAGTCCACATGTACAGCGGTATAAGGAAATTCAATTCGACCAAGTTCATCTTTGCGCAGCACCCCCGCGTCCAGCAGCATGTGCATATCGGAGTGAACCGCACGGACGTCGCGGCCAACACGCCTCGCCGCTTCGCGCAAGCTCACCGGCCCGGCCCCCGTCAGCGACTTGACCAGCGCCATACGGTTGGGGGCGAGCACTTTCCAGAGCAGGTCAAAGGACTCGAACGAAATTTGCTCATCTTGCCGCTTGCCTGCGAAGGCGGATTTGACTCGGTCCCTGAAGGATTGATTCGAATTGACCGTAATCGTACCAGTGCCCATCCTACTTCTCCTTCCATCGGGCGACATCCCTCAGGAGGTCGTCCAGCCCCAGACCACTACCTCGATAAACCCAATCTCCAGAACGCGGCGCTCACGAAGAAGCAATTTTGCTTTTATGTTGCTGAGATTAACAACACCGGCTAGCTAATACAGGATCCGAGCATCCAGCGGAACCGTGTATCGGGCATGACCCGCCGCCAGTACTTCAGGCCCAACTCACGCGCGTTATCCGCCATGCGTTCAAGCGCGCTGGCCTGCTCTTCACGCATTCTCTTCGAGTAGGCAATCAGATCGTCAAAGCGATGCGGCGATGAGATCCGACCTTTCGGTGCGGCAGCCGACCCGACTCAACGAGAAGCTTAAGGCCGGCCTGCTCCGCCACGACCCTCTGCGGTCACCGCCGCGCAGGCGGCCAGAGCCGGGCGGTATGAACCAAAGCCAAAATCCAGACGGTATCCGCATGCACTTCGTATATCACCCGATAGTTGTCGTGGGGTGTCAGTTCGCGCGTACCCGGGATCTGGCCGGATC
>JBDLQY010000259.1:0-3755 GCA_039800325.1 Pseudomonadota bacterium
CGTGTCGCCTGAGGTTGCCGCCGGCGGATTACTGCAGGCACTCGATGGCCTGCAGGCCCAGTCGGGCGCCTATTTCATCGACTACCGCGGTCAGTCCATCGCCTGGTAGGCACTACGCCTGCCCGCGCTAGGCGCTCGGCTAAGCTCGTTGTTGGCCGTGACCAATACGTCGAGCATACGGGTGAATTCGCGCTGATCTACCTTTGAAAGTGGGGCAAGAATTCGCTTCTGGGCGCGCATCATGGCGGGTACCATCTGCGCTAATGCCTGACGGCCTTCCACGGTAGGGCTGACCAGTCTGACGCGCCGATCTCGCGTGTCAGGATTGCGCTTAATAAGGCCTCGTGTCTCGAGTCGGTCAATGACACCGGCCAGCGTGGACGTATCCAGACCCACCAGTCCAGCCAGTGTTCGCTGATCGATACCAGGTTGGTTGGCCGCTGCCTGAAGTGCCGCGTATTGCACGGGTGTAAGCCCGGTTTCGCCTGTCTCCTCTAGAAAAATTGCGACGGCGATCTGTTGCAGCCGGCGAATTTGATGGCCCGGAAGTCCGCCGAGGTCGACGGCCTTGCTTGAATTTTTGGATGGCTTGGTCGGCATGGATGTTGGTCGGATGATCACTTCGGGGTGATCGTTGTATGGGCGCTTGTCGTTTACAGACTGATTTCATTCTAATTGTATAGGTATACTGATCGTCAGTATACTTATGATAAATCAGTATGAAAGCCAAAGAAGGAGGCCCTCTGTGAGCTCTTCAACAGCAAAGTACCCGGTTCTGGTCTCAGGAGGCGGCATTGGCGGGCTCGCCGCCGCACTGGCCCTGGTACGTCAAGGTTTTCGGGTACAGGTATTTGAGCAGGCCCCCCAGATTGGCGAAATCGGCGCCGGCATGCAGCTGGGTCCCAACGCTTTTCATGCCTTCGATGCCTTGGGGGTTGGCGAAAAGGCCCGGGGTCGTGCTGTCTACACAGACTGTATGGTGATGCATGATGCCCTCGATGAGTCTCTGGTCGGGCGTATCGAAACGGGTGAGGCCTTTCGCCAACGTTTCGGTAACCCCTATGCGGTCATCCATCGGGTGGACATTCACACCTCGCTGCTCGAGGGCGCCCAAGAAAGCGGTCGAGTTGAGTTTTTTACCAACACGCGTATTGAGCGCATCGAGCAGCAAGGCGATGTGGTCTTTGCCATTGATCAGAACGGCCGACGATGGCAGGGGCAGGCTCTTGTTGCGGCTGATGGGGGTAAATCAGTCGTACGTGAGCAGTACGTGAATGATCCGCCGCGGGTCACCGGTCATGTGGTGTATCGCGCGGTCGTCGATAAGCATGAATTTCCTGAGGACCTGCGCTGGAACGCAGCCAGTCTGTGGGCTGGCCCTAAGTGCCATCTGGTGCACTATCCGCTGCGTGGCGGCGAACAATACAACGTGGTGGTGACCTTTCACAGCCGTCAGCAAGAGCAGTGGGGTGTAACTGACGGCAGCAAAGAAGAGGTGCAAAGCTATTTCAAAGATATTGCACCCCGGCCCCGTCAGTTGATTGATCTGCCCAAAAGCTGGCGCCGATGGGCCACAGCCGATCGGGAGCCCATTGCGACCTGGGTATTTGGTCGTGTCACCATCCTGGGCGATGCGGCGCACCCCACGACGCAATACATGGCTCAGGGCGCCTGCATGGCGATCGAAGATGCGGTCACCCTTGGCGAGGCTTTACGCGTCCATAAAAACGACTGGGGTAAGGCTTTGCATCTTTATCAGGAGTCGCGTGTTGCGCGCACCGCTCGCATCGTGCTGTCAGGCCGCGAAATGGGGCGGCTTTACCATGCCGCTGGTGTCGAGCGACTGGTCCGCAACTCGCTCTGGAAGGGCCGAAGCCAAGAGCGGTTTTATGATGCGATGGAATGGCTGTATGGCTGGAACGTCAACAACTGCCTGGCGCAGTGAGGAAGACTCACATGGAACAGCTCGGTCGACTCGAAGATCTACCCGCCGATTATCTTGAAAGCCTGCGCCAGCTGAATCTGGTGCCGTTGTGGCCCAGCCTGCGTGCGGTGCTTCCGCCCGATAAGCCGCGTCCGAATACCCGGCCCACCTTCTGGAGCTATCAGGCCCTGCGTCCCCTGCTGATGCAGGCGGGTGAACTGACGCCCATCGAAAAGGCCGAGCGCAGGGTGCTGGTGCTGGCCAATCCCGGACATGGTCTTGAGAACATGAAAGCCAGTGCCGCCATGTACCTGGGCATGCAGCTACTTTTACCGGGCGAATGGGCGCCTAGCCATCGTCATACGCCGAACGCGGTGCGAATGGTGGTGGAAGGCGAGGGCGCTTACACAACGGTTGACGGCGAAAAATGCCCCATGAGTCGTGGTGACCTCATCCTTACCCCGACAGGTTTATGGCACGAACACGGACACGATGGCACCCAGCCCGTGGTGTGGCTTGATGTCCTGGATTTGCCACTGGTCTACTATCTGGAGGCCTCTTACGTCGTGGGCGGGCATCGTCAGACGGTGCAGCCCGGCCGTGGCGATCTGCTGTACGCCAGTGGCGGCATTCTGCCGACACCCGTTTTTGAGCGCTCGGGCAGACCTTATCCCATGTTGCGTTACCCCTGGTCACAGGCACGCGCGGCGCTTGAGCGTCTTTCGGCACAGCGCCCTGAGCTCGATTGTGTTCAGATCAGCTACGTGAACCCCGAGACGGGTACTGATGCGCAGAACATTCTGGGTTATTACGCGCTGATGCTTCGTCCGGGTCAGACCCTGACCCTGCCGGTACGTTCGCCAGCCTGCGTTTTTCATTTGATCGAGGGCGCCGCTGAGGTGACGATTGAGACATCCAGCTTCAGCCTCGCGCAGGCCGATACCTGCTGCGCACCTGGATTTTCGGCGGTCACCCTGCACAACCGCAAGACCGATGCACCAGCCTTTTTCTTCATGGCTGACGAAAGCCCTCTGCATCGCAAGCTCGGTGTTTACGAAGTACGAAGATAGTCCTGTGCGCGCATCAAACCACGCGCAGGTAGCCGAGGGTGCTGTGATGCGGCGCCCCACGCCACAGCAGATCGCTTTGGTGTGCTGTGGTCCAGCTGCAGTCCCGACATAGGTAGGAGGGTGGTGCTTGATCGACTTCGGCCTCGGCACGCCATGACCAACCCAAACGCTATGGCCAACCCGATAGGTCTGGATTTTTTTGTCGAACGGGCGGCCAAGCTAAAGGCGCAGTCTTAATAAGTGTCAAGGCCTGCGCGAGAGACGCAGGCCTGTCCCGCCAGAGGCTTGGTCGACAACCTTTTGAAAGGCTTCTTCTTCTCTAAGCCGCAACACACGGCGCTGAACCTTACCCGTCGTGGTCATGGGCAGGGCATCGATGAATTCGATTTCTTTGGGATATTCATAAGGCGCGAGCTTGCCGCGAACATGGGCCTGTAGTTGTGCGACAAGGGCATCATCGCCGCTGTAACCGGGGGCCAGTACAACGTAGGCTTTAACTATCGCGCCGCGCTCTCGGTCGGGCTTGGGCACGACGGCCGCATTGGCGACGGCCGGGTGTTTTACCAGACAGTTTTCAACCTCACTGGGACCGATACGGTAGCCCGCTGCCTTAAACATGTCATCGCTGCGACCCTGATACCAGAGGTAGCCGTCGTCATCCATGACGGCGGTATCGCCCGTGCGACACCAGCTGTCGCCAGGATCGCCGGTGAATTTGCCTCGGGTCGCCTGGTCGTTTTTCCAGTAGCCCAGAAAAAATA
>JBDLQY010000260.1:0-79495 GCA_039800325.1 Pseudomonadota bacterium
ACGCCGGCCAGACCCAGATCGGCGAAACCGTTTTTCTTGACGACCCGATCGAGCTCAATCAGGGTGTGTAGCAGTTCGGCCATGCGATTAAGCGGCCAGGCATTGGGGCCATCAGACAGGGCTTTAGCCGGATCGGGATGGGTCTCCATGAACAAACCACTAATGCCGACCGCAACGGCGGCACGAGCCAACACGGGAACAAATTCGCGCTGACCACCCGAACTGGTGCCCTGACCACCTGGCAGTTGTACCGAATGAGTCGCGTCAAAAACCACCGGGCAACCGGTCTCGCGCATGATGGCCAACGAGCGCATATCAGAGACGAGATTGTTATAGCCGAACGAAGCGCCGCGCTCGCACACCATGATGCAGTCGGCTGCTGCCGCGTCTCCACCCGCAGCGGCCAAGGCAGCTTCGCGGGCCTTGTCGACCACGTTCTTCATGTCGTGCGGCGCCAGAAACTGGGCCTTCTTGATGTTGACCGGTTTGCCAGCCGACGCCACCGCCCGGATGAAATCCGTCTGGCGAGCCAGGAATGCCGGGGTCTGCAACACGTCGACCGCAGCAGCGACCTCGTTGATCTGGTCGATTTCATGCACGTCTGTCAGTACGGGCACCGCCAGTTGCGAGCGCACATCAGCAAGAATTTTGAGACCCTGCGCCATGCCCGGCCCCCGAAACGATCGGCCAGAACTACGGTTGGCTTTATCAAAGGACGACTTGTAGATCAGGGGAACACCCAGCGGGCGCGTGATTTCAAGAAGCCGCCCGGCCGTCTCGAAGGCCATCTCTCGGGATTCGATCACGCAAGGGCCTGCGATCAGGAAGACAGGCCGGTCGAGTCCCACTTCAAAGTGACAAAGCTTCATGGTGTAGGGGGTGTTAGACGCGCTTTATGAATCGACCAGGCCACCTGATTAGGCAGCCTGTTGCGCTTTGGCGCTACCCTGCGATCGGGCCAAAGCCGCTTTCACGAAGGCAATGAAGAGGGGATGTCCGTCACGCGGTGTTGAGGTGAACTCAGGGTGAAACTGCACGGCCAGGAACCAGGGGTGGGCATTGGCGCCGTGCTGCGGCAACTCGATCATTTCGGTCAGTGACTCGCTGGGCGTGCGGGCGGCGATTCGAAGACCTCCCTGCTCAAGCCGGGCGGTAAAGCCGTTATTGACTTCGTAGCGATGACGATGGCGCTCGTTGACCGATTCGCCATAGATGGCCGCGGCCATGGTGCCGGCTTGCACGGGGCAGCGCTGCGCACCCAGACGCATGGTGCCGCCAAGGTCTGAGTCGCCATCACGGCGCTCGACCCGACCCTCGCGGTCGAGCCACTCTGAAATAAGGCCCACAACCGGATAAGGCGTATCGGGATCAAACTCTGTGCTGTTGGCACCATGCAGACCACAAACATGACGAGAAAATTCGATAACGGCCAGTTGCATGCCCAGACAAATGCCAAGGTAAGGAATTCGGTTCTCTCGGGCGTACCGAATTGCGGAGATTTTGCCCTCGACACCTCGGCGGCCAAAACCGCCGGGCACCAGAATGGCATCAAAACCGTTCAGGAGCGAGGCAGCTCCCTCGGCCTCGATGCGCTCAGAATCGATGTATTCGATGACTGCCCGACTACCGGTGTGAATTCCTGCATGGACCAGCGCCTCGGTGAGGGACTTGTAAGACTCGGTCAGGTCAACGTACTTGCCCACCATGGCAATGCGCACTTCGCGGGTGGGGTGCTCAAGCGAGTGCACCAGACGATCCCAGACGCTAAGGTTAGCCGACTGCGCATCTATACGCAGGATATCGGTCAAGGTACGGTCGACGCCCTGCTCATGCAGCATACGGGGAATCTTGTAGATGCTGGTGGCATCCCACACTGAAATCACCGATTCAAGCGGTACATTCGAAAACAGGGAAATCTTGGCGCGCTCATCATCGGGAATTCGCCGGTCAGCCCGGCAGAGCAGCATATCGGCCTGAATGCCGATTTCGCGTAGTTTTTGCACCGAGTGCTGCGTGGGCTTGGTTTTGAGTTCGCCGGCGGACGGAATAAAGGGCACCAGTGTCAGATGCACAAAAGCACTGTTACCACGCCCCCGCTTGAGACTCATTTGGCGGACAGCTTCAAGAAAGGGCAGCGACTCAATATCGCCTACCGTACCGCCAATTTCAACAATGACCACCTGAGCGCCGTCCGGCGTGCCCACGCCGGCCCCGCGCTCAATAAAGGCCTGAATCTCGTTGGTGATGTGGGGAATGACCTGAACGGTGCGTCCCAGGTACTCGCCGCGGCGCTCTTTGCGGATAACCGAGTCGTAAATCTGACCCGTGGTGAAATTATTGTGTCGGCGCATCTTGGCCGACACGAAGCGCTCATAGTGGCCCAGGTCTAGGTCGGTCTCGGCACCGTCTTCGGTAACGAACACCTCGCCGTGCTGAAACGGGCTCATGGTGCCCGGATCAACATTAATGTAGGGATCCAGTTTGAGCAGGGTGACGCGCAAACCCCTCGATTCAAGGAGGGCGGCGATTGACGCTGCGGCAATACCCTTGCCCAGGGAAGACACGACACCGCCGGTAACGAACACGAATTTGGTCATGGAGATGCGCCCGGTAAGCGGTAATTATATAGGTCTGGCGGCCGCGTCTGAGCTCGATGGACCGTGCGGCTCAGGCTGCAGGGTAATGTGCTCAATGCCGAAATCGGTCACCAGGCGCTCGCGCGCCGCGGCCAGCACGGCCGGCCACTGCACCAGCGACACCACCCGCAGATGCGCCGCCAGCGCAGGCTGACCACTGCTCATGCTCCAGACATGAAGATCGTGGACGTCAAGCACACCCGGAATACAACGCAAGGCGGCCGCGATTTCAGCCGGATGCAGGTTACCAGGGGCCGCGTTCATGAGTACGCGCGCGCTGTCAGCCAAGAGTCTTAAGGAAGATATCAAAAGCAGGGCCGAAATCAGCAGCGTGAGCAGGGGATCAATCAGAAGCCAACCCGTATAAGCGGCGACGCCGATGGCGATGATAGCCGCCAGCGAGGCCGCAAAGTCGCCCATGACATGCAGTAGCGCCCCACGAATATTCAGGTCGTGACTGTCACGGTGCAGCAGCCACCACGCGATAGCATTCACCAGCAAGCCCGCGACCGCCACCGGCATGGCCGCACCGAAAACAATGGGCGGCGGATCACTGAAACGTCCGATGGCCTCGGCGACGATCCATGCGATGAGACCCAGGTAAAACAGCGCGTTGACGAAGGCCGCTAAAGATTCGCCACGCTCATATCCGAAGGTGTGCGCGGCGTCGGGCGGACGACGCGCAAGCCATTGCGCCCCCCAGGCCAGGGCCAGCGCCAGCGCATCGGTCAGCATGTGCAGACCGTCCGCGACCAGGGCGAGCGAACCGCTGAGCCAACCCGTAGTGATCTCAACCAGCCCGAAGCTCAGTACCAGCGCCAGTGATAATCCAAGACCCCGTGAGGGCGCAGCCGATCGGCCGTGACCCGGATGGCGATCGTCTTTACCGTGCGAATGCAGCTCACTATGTGCCATGGCCTCTATAATCGCAGATGTGCCAACCTTTCTTCGGCAGAGATTCCAATGAGCAAACTGTACCCAAGCGCCGCTGCGGCGCTATCCGACATTGTCAAGGACGGCCAAATGATCGCCGTCGGCGGTTTTGGCCTCTGCGGCATTCCTGAGGCGCTCATTGCGGCTCTGCGTGACAGCGGAGTCAAAAACCTCACCTGTATCTCCAACAACGCCGGCGTTGACGGATTTGGACTTGGCCTGTTGCTGGCTACCCGGCAGATCCGCAAGATGATTGCCTCTTACGTGGGTGAAAACAAGGAGTTTGAGCGGCAGTATCTGGCCGGCGAGCTCGAGCTTGAATTCACCCCTCAGGGCACACTAGCCGAGAAACTTCGCGCAGGCGGGGCGGGAATTCCAGCCTTCTTCACAGCCACTGGCGTGGGCACCATAGTGGCCGAGGGCAAAGAAGTGCGTGAATTCGACGGTAAACGGTATGTCATGGAACGTTCCCTCACGCCTGATGTGTCCCTGGTCAAGGCCTGGATGGCGGACCGCTCTGGCAACCTCGTTTTTCGCCGCACCGCGCGTAACTTCAACCCCAACGTGGCCATGGCCGGCCGCGTCACCGTCGCTGAGGTTGAAGTCGTGGTCGCCAACGGCGAGATTGACCCTGATCAGGTTCACCTGCCGGGTATCTACATTGACCGTCTGGTGCTCAACCCCACCCCCGAAAAACGTATCGAGCAGCGCACGACGCGCGCAGCGCGCTGAAGGAGAGCAACATGCCCTGGACTCGCGATCAAATGGCTGCCCGCGCGGCACGCGAACTACGCAACGGCTATTACGTCAATTTAGGCATCGGCCTGCCCACGCTGGTGGCCAATCACGTACCGGCAGACATGGAGGTCTGGCTGCAGTCTGAAAATGGACTGCTGGGCATTGGCCCTTTTCCGACCGAAGACGAAGTCGACGCCGACATGATCAATGCCGGCAAGCAAACCGTCACCACACTACCCGGTTCATCCATCTTTTCGTCGGCCGACTCATTCGCCATGATTCGCGGCGGCAAGATCGATGTGGCCATTCTGGGTGCCATGCAGGTCAGCGCCAGCGGCGACCTCGCTAACTGGATGATCCCTGGCAAGATGGTCAAGGGCATGGGCGGTGCCATGGACCTGGTGGCCGGCGTAGGCCGCGTCATTGTGCTCATGGAGCACACGGCCAAAAAGAAAGACGGCACCGAAGAACAGAAAATTCTCTCGGCCTGCACGCTGCCGCTGACCGGCGTCGGTGTCGTCGACCGCATCATCACCGATCTGTGCGTGCTTGACATCACGCCCCAGGGCTTGCGTCTGGCCGAGCTGGCGCCCGGGGTCACCCGCGATCAGGTACTGGCCAGCACTGGCTGCCCAGTCGACACAGCGGCGCTATCCTGAGTAGTAGCCGACGGGCTGTTCTGGTCTGAGCGGCCAACGTCATGCCCTGGTAGCCCCAAGCCAGACCCCCTCGGGGGTGCTTGGTCGTGCACCCCTTGAGCCGGCTGCCGTACGCCGAGCTCGAGCATCAGCGTGGCGTACACATGGCTGCGCGTACAGCCTCGGGCATAGGAGCTGATTTTCGTCGCGGGTAATCAACCCATACCAGCTTAGCGCCGCCTCGGGCGTAAACCGTATCAGGGTCGTCAGTGCGACTCATCTCGACCCAGGTTTCGCAACTGGAGCGGCCAAACTGGCCGACGTAATGACGGCACAGCACCGTACCGGGATACACCAGTTCGCGCACAAACGTACACCACGCATTGATAATCACGGGCCCCTCGCCGCCTGGATTGGGTCCGATGCCCATGGCATCAAACCATGCAATGCGGATGACCTCCATGAAACGGAAGTAAAGGGTGTTATTGACATGCCCCATGGCATCCATATCACCCCAGCGGATGGGTACCTCAAGCTGAAAAACCTGGGGGCCCGTGGGCGTTGTATCGGCCGGCATCATGATCAGTCGCCTCTCCCGTGGCGCGTACTAAGTGCATAACGCGCCGTGTATGACTGCCCGGATCTTAATCGATGGCCCACCAGACGCGGCTCCCGCGGCCGAAGTGTTGACTCGCGAGGACGCAGTGCGCCTCGCGGATACCCGCAATGCCGCTTAAAAATGCGCCAACCGCGCATCGCGACCAACTTGTCCTTACGTTTGGCACCCTGCCCTGTTTCCGCGACAATTCGGGCCTGAGACGATCAAACCGTCCGCCCGTTTCATGAAAAAGGCGCCCAGTGATATGCGCCAGCTTCCCGGAGGAATGCCATGCAGATCGAACGCGATTCGATGCAATACGACGTGGTCGTGGTGGGTGGTGGCCCGGCGGGACTGGCCGCAGCCATACGCCTCAAGCAGCTGGCTGCCGAACACGGCCGCGACTGCTCTGTCTGCGTGCTTGAGAAAGGCTCCGAGATTGGTGCACATATTTTGTCGGGTGCGGTCATGGATCCGCGTGCGCTCAACGAACTCATGCCCGACTGGCAGGCCAAGGGGGCTCCTCTCAATACGCCCGTCACTGAAGATCGCTTCATGTTCCTGTCTGAGACCGGCGGCTGGCGTCTACCCGACTGGATGTTGCCCGAGTGCTTTCGCAATCACGGCAACTATGTGATCAGTCTGAGCAACCTGGTGCGCTGGCTGGGGCAGCAGGCCGAGGCTCTGGGCGTGGAAATTTATCCGGGCTTTGCCGCTGCTGAGATCCTCTTCAACGACGATGGTTCGGTCAAGGGCGTCGCCACCGGCAATCTGGGCGTGGGGCGTGACGGTGAGCCCACCGAGAACTTCCAACCAGGCATGGAACTGCACGCCAGCTACACGTTCTTCGCTGAGGGTGCACGGGGCCACCTGGGCAAACAACTCATCGCCCACTTCAAGCTGGATGCTGGTCGCGATCCGCAAAGCTATGGCATCGGCCTGAAAGAGTTGTGGGAAATCGAGCCTTCACGCTTCAAGGCCGGCCTGGTCATGCACACGGCTGGCTGGCCGCTGTCCAGTGACACCTATGGTGGTTCATTTCTGTATCACCTTGAGGACAATAAGGTCGCGGTGGGGTTCGTCGTCGGACTCAACTACAGCAATCCCTATCTGTCGCCGTTCGAAGAGTTTCAGCGTTATAAAACCCACCCCGCGGTTCGCGGCTTTCTCGAGGGTAGTAAGCGTATCGCCTATGGTGCACGCGCCATCACCGCGGGCGGATTGAACTCTCTGCCACGGCTGACCTTCCCCGGCGGCTGTCTGCTGGGTTGCGACGCGGGCTTGCTGAATGCCTCACGCATCAAGGGTAGTCATGCCGCCATCAAGTCAGGCATGCTGGCCGCTGACGCTGTCTATGAGGCCCTGGGTGCTGGCCGAGCAGGCGACGAACTGCAGGCCTACACCGAATCTTTCAACGAGTCGTGGCTGCGCGAAGAACTGTATCGCGCGCGTAACTTCAAACCGGCCATGTCTAAAGGTTTGTGGGCGGGTACCGCACTGGTGGGCCTTGATCAGGTTGTATTCAAAGGACGTGCGCCTTTTACGCTGCACACCAAGAAGCCCGACCATGCCTACCTGCGATCCGCGGCTGAGTGTTCCCCCATCCACTACCCAAAACCCGACGGCAAAATCAGCTTTGACCGACTGTCATCGGTATTCATTGCCAATACGAACCATGAAGAAAATCAGCCAGTGCATCTCACGCTGAAAGATGCGGCGGTACCCGTGAGCGTAAACCTCGCACGCTATGACGGACCAGAGAGCCGATATTGCCCTGCCGGCGTGTACGAATACGTCAAGACTGAAGACGGCTCAGACAGACTGCAGATCAACGCTCAGAACTGCGTGCACTGCAAGACCTGCGACATCAAGGACCCCACCCAGAACATCGTCTGGGTGACCCCGGAAGGTGGCGGCGGTCCGAATTATTCAGGTATGTAGACCGCGAGGTGCTGGCGCTGAATTTCAGCGCCAGTGGCGACGATGCTTAAGCAGTGCCGCATCGTCCTCATCGCGGTATCCAGCTTCGCAAGCCGCCCTGAATAAGGCGAGTGCCTGTTCGCCCAAAGGCACAGGATAGCCATGCTCACGAGCCAGGCCAGCAGCCAGCGTGAGATCTTTGGTAAGCACGTGTGTTTGCGCACGAGGCTTGTAATCATCATCAAGCGCCCGGTGCATTCGATCGTCGCCGATCCAGCTTTGTCCTGAACTGACTGACATCAGCGCAAGCATCTGCCGCTCGTCCATGCCAAGTTCACGTGCCAGAGCCAGGCCTTCAGCGGCCGCAGCCAGATTGATGCCAGCCACCAGATTGTTAACCAGCTTAGCCTTGCTGGCGTCCCCGTGCTGACCCGAAATTTCAAAACAACGTGCAGCCATGTGGTCCAGTAGCGGTTTCAACCGGGCCAGGTGCGACGGGGCTGCAGCCAACATCATGGACATCGTGCCTTCACGAGCACGTTGCGGACCACCTGAGATGGGCGCGTCGACCGCACTGGCACCCGTGGCTGACACCGTCTGACAGGCCTGCACCATGTCAGAGGGGCTAATGGTGCTGCAAAACATCACGGCGTGACCGGCACCCAAAACAGGCAGTAGGCCCTGCGTGCCGCGCAACACCTGTGTGATCTGCCCGGCGTCTACCACGACGATCATGATGACGTCGCTGGCAGCCGCCAGTGCCGCTGGGCTGTCATGCCCCTGAGCCCCCTGCTGTACCAGTGTGTGCTGACGACTCGAATCGATGTCGTGCACCTGCACTGCATATCCGCAATCGAGCAGGCGGCCCACCATGGCGCCGCCCATGGCACCAACACCAATGATGCCAGGCCTGAAGGTCTGAGAATCAGTCATGAAAAACGTCGGCCACAGGGGCACACCAATATCGCAGGACTATCACCTGCTGCAGCCGACGCCTCGTCAGAATGGAATCAGGGCGAATTATTGGCCGAACTGACGGCCACGGCGCTGACCACCATCGCCACCACCGCCACCGTAGCCACCGCCACCACCGCCGCCGCCGTAGCCACCACCACCGCCGCCACGACCATAGCCGCCGCCGCCACCGCCGCCGCCGCCGCCACCGTAGCCGCCACCACCGCCGCCACGACCATAGCCGCCGCCACCGCCGCCGCCGCGCCGCGGACCACCACCACCACCACCACCGCCGCCGCCGCCAGTCTGCTCGCGCGCCTCATTGACCACCAGGCTACGACCTTCCAGCGAAAAGCCGTTCAGTGCCCGGATGGCAGCCTGCGCAGCATCATCAGCCACCATGGTGACGAAACCAAAACCGCGTGAGCGGCCCGTTTCGCGGTCCATGACAATCTTCGCATCGGTCACTTCACCGTGCTGGCCGAAAAGCTGAGACAGCTGCGCGTCGGTGGCACGCCAGGGCAAATTGCCCACATAGATCTTGGTTCCCATCTTGGAAACAGTCCCTCGAAGCCGTTAAGAACTTTCATTGCATTTCGAGGAACACCGACGGACAGCAAACCGAGAAATGCAACACGCCAGGCTGGACCCAAATCCCGCCCTTGTCACGACTGTGCCATAACCGCAGCAAATTGCACAGTCAAGCGAAATCAAAGGTTTTGTGGACTCTTGCCGGAGTGAGCCGACGAGTGCTTGCCTGACACCCTAAAAATACTGTATAAAATTACAGATCAGGAGGTTTCTTCCATGCGTGATCTCACCGCTCGTCAGCAGGAAATTCTGGCGCTCATTCGCCAACATATCGCCGATACCGGCTTTCCGCCCACCCGGGCTGAAATCGCCACTCGGCTCGGTTTTCGCTCCCCCAATGCTGCCGAAGAGCACCTGAAAGCCCTGCCTCGCAAAGGGGTGATCGAGCTCGCCTCGGGGGCCTCACGCGGCATACGCCTGCGCCTGCTGCCCGACGCCGCGGGCGAAACACCTCGCGCCGTGCAGATAGCGTTCAGTCTGCCTCTGGTGGGCCGGGTAGCCGCCGGTAGCCCCATTCTTGCCCAAGAGCACATCGAGGCCAGTTATGCCATCGACCCCACCCTGTTCTCTGAGCGCCCCGACTACCTGCTCAAGGTTCGCGGCATGAGCATGCGCGATGCCGGCATCCTTGACGGCGATCTGCTGGCTGTACGCAGCACGCAAGAAGTTCGCAATGGTCAAATCGTAGTTGCTCGGGTTGGCGATGAAGTCACCGTCAAGCGTTGGCGTCGTAAAGGCTCTCTGGTCGAACTACTCCCCGAAAACCCCGACTATGAGCCCATCGTGCTCGATACGCGCCGCGATTCACTGGCTGTCGAAGGCATTGGCATCGGCCTGTTACGCACTGGGCATTCGCTGTGAAAACGGGCGATCTGGTGCTACCGGCCGCGGTCTGGCATGCCGGCCGTTTCACCCAAGATCACGCCAGCGGTGTGTCCAGCGGCTTTACCCGATTAGACGCAGTACTGCCCGGCGCGGGCTGGCCTGTTGGGGCGCTTACCGAACTCATCAGCCCTGAGCCCGGCATCGGCGAGTTGCGTCTGCTGGTGCCCATGCTGCGCAACATCACTCGCGAGCGGCGCTTTGCCATCATGCTGGCACCACCTCTCATCCCGTACGGCCCAGCTTTGGCCAGCTTCGGCATTGACACCGACTATCTGCTGGTCATCCAGGCCAGCCATGCGGCTGATCGACTCTGGGCCATTGAGCAAACGCTCAAAAGTGCCGGCTTCGGTGCCCTGATCGCCTGGCTACCCCAGCACCGTACCCGCCCAGAGCACCTGCGTCGTCTGCAGCAGGCTACGCAGTCCGCCCGGGGCCCCAGCTTCCTGTTTCGACACCTGGCGGCCCAGGGTGAGACCTCACCTGCCCCCCTGCGATTACTGCTGCTACCCAGACCCGAGCAACGTCTCTCGGTGCAGATTCTTAAGCGGCGAGGCCCGGTCATTGCCCAGCCCCTGTTGCTCGATCTGCCTCAGCCACCTCAAAGTCTCAGCCTGCGCAGCAACCCAGCATCCGGCACTCAAAACACTACCGCCAGCGTGCTGGCCACAGCGCATAGCCGTCCTCCCGGGACACATCCCAAGCCGGTGCTTATGCACTGAACAAAGCCCGGAGTCAGCGCTGGGCGCCTGTCGTATGCGATGGTTGGCAATCTGTATCCCAGACTTCGCGCTGCAACTTGCCTTACGCGGCAGTGCTGACGCGGCGCCCCTGCTGGCGCTCAGCCATCAGGGGCGCCTGCTGGCTGTCAGCCCGGCGGCACAACAGGCTGGACTCGAACCAGGCCTGTCCTGCAGTACCGCACTCGCGCTCGCCCCCCATCTGCAACAGCTCGATTACGACCCGCTCGCCGAAGACCGTTCTCTCAGGGCACTGGCCGCCTGGGCTTTGCAATTCACCCCACGACTGTCGCTACGCCTGCCCGATCAAACCCGTGCCAACTCGGCATCCGCAGGTCTGGTACTCGATATCGCGCAAAGCCTACGACTGTTCGGCGGACTCAAACCCCTGGCCAGCCGGGTGCGCGAAGGGCTGGCACGCGCAGGCTGCACCGCCCGCCTGGCGTTCGCACCCACAGCCACAGCGGCCTGGCTCATGGCCTGTCATCGCGACGGACTGCAGGCCAGCCACAGCGAGGCCCTGGCGGTCTGTTTAGCACGCCTGCCCGTCAGTCTGCTTGATGGTGCAGTCACGCATATCGACGATTTGCTCAGCCTGGGTGCGCGCAGCATCGGCGATCTGCTACAGCTCCCACGGGCTGGCCTCTCTCGTCGCTTCGGCAGGTCTATGCTTGACGAACTCGATCAGGCTCTGGGGCATTCACCTGAGCACTGGCCCAGTTTCGAGGCGCCCGCACATTTTGATGCCGACCTGCAACTACCCGCCCCTATCGAGCATACCGAAGCGCTGGGCTTTGCCGCGCAGCGCCTGCTTGAGCCCCTATGCGGCTGGTTGGCGGCTCGCCAGGCAGGTGCGCGCAGTTTCAAGCTGCAACTCAAGCATGAACGACAAGCACAGACCACGCTCACGGTACGTCTGTCGAGCCCCGCACATGCCATCGATCGACTGATCACCCTGCTGCGTGAACATCTACAACGCACACGACTCAGTGCGCCGGTCAGTGGCCTTACGCTCAGCTGCGATTCGATCGAAGCTCTTCAACTGCACTCTCATGAGTTGTTTTCCGGTGGACAAGACACCGGCGACGACATGGCCCGACTGCTTGAGCGACTGCAAACCCGACTGGGCCCTGACACCATCAACCGTCTGTATCGGGTGGCTGAGCACCGACCCGAATACGCCCATCGCTTTGAGCCCCTGCATGATTGGCCCACCAGACCCGAGACGGTGCCTCGCGCTGCATCGGATGCCTCAGGCATATCGCGCAAACGCCCGCAACCGGGTATGCCCGCCGCATTGCCCGCCGCATTGCCCGCCGACGCGCCAAGATTACCTCGACCGCTCTGGCTGCTCGCCCAACCCCTATCCATTCAAGAACGTAATAACCGACCCTTCTGGCAGGGACCTCTGGCCCTGCTGGCTGGCCCTGAACGTATCGAAGCAGGGTGGTGGGATGGCAAGCTGGTGCAACGTGACTACTTCATCGCTGAAAACGATTCACACCGCTTATTCTGGGTTTATCGCGAACGTGCTACCGGCAAGTCCTCGAACACCACCGAAGGCTCAGGCTGGTTTGTGCAGGGCTACTTTGGCTGAACACCCAGAGCGCCAAGGCGCTCACGCCGCACCTGACAGTCAATGCAACGCAAGGCCAACGGCTGGCTACGCAGTCGCTCGAGCGGAATGTCAGAGGCGCAGTCTATGCAGACACCGTATTCACCGGTGTCGATACGCCGTATCGCCTCACGAATGCCACGCCACTCCTGGATGTCGCGTTGTGCCTCAGCGAGATCAAGCCCGCTTTCAGACTCAACCCAGGCCATGTCACCACTATCGCCCACCCGGCCCAGCATCTCGAGATCTTCGACCGACTCACGCAACTTAGCGGCAATTTCACCCTCAAGCACGCGCGAACGCTTGTGCATGATGTCGCGCAGACCCGCGACTTCGGTCGGTTTGAGAGACATGCTGAACACCCCTGGAGCAGATCAATCGACTGCGATGATCATAGACAGCCTGGCGGCCAGCAGTCTTGATTCGGGTCAAACCCTCCCAATCAGGCGGCGATGCGATCGACTGCGTCGGTGATGACCGCATCGACACCGATGGATTCCAGCCACAGCACGCGCTCTGGATCATTGACCGTGTAGGTAATCATGCGCATGCCCTCGGCGTGTACCGCCTGAACAAGGCTTGCATCAACGCCAGAATGATGTGCATCTAACGCCACGCAACCCAAGGCGTGACAACGCTGGCGCCAGTCATCAGGCACTTCCTTAACCAGCAGGGCGCGAGGTAACTCGGGTGCCGCATCGCGGGCAGCCGCCAGTGCTGCCTCGGAGAACGAAGACAACAAGGGCACGACCGGCATGCTCAGCCAGTATTGCCTGACCTCAAGCGCCACTGCGCGACCCGTGCTTTCTTCCAGTCCGCTACCGGGCTTAATTTCAATATTGGCCTTGAGTCCACCTGCAGCCAGCCAGTCGCGCACCTGTGCCAGCGTGGGGATACGTTCGCCCGCAAAGCGCGCGTCAAGCCAGGCCCCGGCATCGAGCGCCTGCAGTTCGTGTAGCGGCAACTGCGCGACCACACCCCGACCGTTGGTGGTGCGGTCAACCGTCAGGTCATGCATGAGCACCAGTTCGCCCTCAGCCGAGGTCTGTACATCGAATTCGAACATGGTGTAGCCAAGAGAAGCGCCCAGGCGCATCGCAGCCAGGGTGTTTTCGGGCGCAAGTTTGCCTGCACCTCGGTGGGCAATGCGTCGCGCATAGGGCCAGGAGGAATCCGCGAAAATCTGAGTCATTTCAATAAAGGCCCAGCAAAGTGGGGCGCTCTGGCGAGACAGTCAACGTCAGGGCTTGCCATGACCCGCCCGAGTGCCAGCGCCCGAGGCCGCAGCCGGATTGGCACCCTGCGCTGGCGAGCTGTGTCCTGTCGAACCGTGCCCCGTCGAACCATGCGCCGACGAACCGTGTGTATCAGCTCCCGGGGTACCACGGATAGCTGCTTCAATGCTGATGGTCTCACGCACACCATTGCGGTATTCGATGAGCAGCTGCATGGGCACCTCATCGCCCTCGCGAAGATGCCGCCGTAAATCCATCAGCATGATGTGATAGCCACCCGGCTTGAGTTCGACCGGCCGACCCGCTGGCAAATCGATCGAGGGCACAGCACGCATGCGCATGACATTGTTTTCCATACGCATTTCGTGGATTTCGACGACCCCGGCCACGGGTGAGCTGGCTTCAAGTAGTCGACCTGCGCGTGGCGCGGTGATCTCCATATAGGCCGCAGTGGACTTCTGGCGCGGCACCGTAGCACGCACCCAGGGCTCTTTGACCGACGACAGCTGAGCCTGCACCTGAGGTGAGGCGAGACCCAGGACAAGCAGGGCCGATAAACACAGCACGGACAGCGATCGAAACTTCATGGTGATGCTCAGGAGATAGAACGATGCGTACGAATAACGGGAGACCGAAGTATAGGTGAGGCTTAATGGTCACACGGATACTGTATATTTAAACAGTATGCTACCTGCCTATGCCGAACTGCACTGCGTCAGTAACTTTTCATTTCTACGGGGGGCCTCGCACCCTGAAGAACTGACTGAACGCGCACAGCTGCTGGGCTATTCCGCCTTGGCCATTACCGACGAATGCTCTCTGGCCGGTGTGGTCCGGGCTCATTTACAGACGCGCGACAGCGGCCTGCCTCTGCTGATTGGCGCAGAGTTTTCACTGCATGAGGTCTTCCCGGACAGCCCATGGCAAAGCCGACTCGTACTCATCGCCCGCAACCGCGAGGGATACGGCAATCTGGCAGAACTCATCAGCACGGCCCGCGCCCGTGCAAGCAAAGGACAGTACCGCTTATTGCGTGATGACCTCGCTCAGGGACTTGCCCACTGTACAGCCTTGTTCGTCGTACAGCCCAGCACACAGGCCATGGCCGCACAGCATCAGTCCAAACTTGATTTTCAGGCGGGCTTCATCAGCGACTGCTTTGCAGGTCGAACCTGGATCGCAGTCGAGCTGCTGGCCCGCGGTCATGATGCCGTCTGGCTAGAACACCTGCGCGCGCTCGGCAGGCGCACAAACCTGCCACTGGTAGCCGCTGGCGATGTGCACTTTCACCGGCGATCACGTAAGCCGATGCACGACACCCTCACCGCCATCCGTCTGAATCAGCCCGTGGCGCGGTGCGGTTTTGCGCTCGCCCCCAATGCCGAGCAGCACCTGCGCAGCCGTCTGCGGCTGGCTCAGCTGTACCCCCCTGCACTTCTGGAAGAAACCCTTGAGGTAGCCGCCTGTAGCCGCTTCTCGCTGGACGAACTGCGCTACGAATACCCTGATGAAATCGTACCCCAGGGTCATAGTCCGGCAACGTGGCTGCGCGCGCTGGTCGACGAAGGCATCCTCATCCGCTATCCCCAGGGTATACCCGATACGGTACGCGCCCAAATCAATCATGAACTCAGCCTTATCAGCGATCTGCACTATGAGCCCTACTTCCTCACCGTAGCCGACATCGTGCGTTTCGCGCGTAGTCGCGGCATTCTGTGCCAGGGCCGGGGCTCAGCCGCCAACTCTGCAGTGTGCTATTGCCTGGGTATCACCGAAGTCGACCCAGCCCGTATGAGCGTGCTCTTTGAACGATTCATCAGCCGCGAACGCAATGAACCACCCGATATCGACGTCGACTTTGAGCATCAACGCCGCGAAGAAGTCATCCAATATCTATACGACAAATATGGCCGCCACCGGGCAGCGCTTACCGCCACCGTCATTCGCTACCGGCATCGCTCGGCCTTACGCGACGTGGGTAAAGCACTCCATATCGACGCACGCTGCATCGAGCGACTCATTGCCGCACACGGCTCGGGGGGCAGCACCGATGAACAGCGCCTGACCGAAGCGGGTTTCGATGCCCGCTCAGCTCAGGTGCAATTATGGTTATCGCTGGCGCAGACGCTACGTGGCTTTCCGCGTCATTTGTCACAGCACACGGGTGGCTTTGTCATCGCCCGCGATCGCCTCACGCGCCTGGTCCCGGTTGAAAACGCCGCCATGGCTGAGCGCACCGTCATTCAATGGGACAAAGACGACCTCGACGCGCTGGGCCTGCTCAAAGTCGACGTACTTGCGCTGGGCATGTTGAGCGCGATCCGACGTGCGCTTGAGTTCATCGCTCAAATTCGCGACCCCTGGCGACTGCCTCAGGGCGGACGTGCCGCGAACGCACCGCCGCTAACAGATTTTCGTATCCAGGACATCCCGGCCGAAGACGCTGACACCTACGAAATGATCAGCAGGGCCGACACAGTCGGTGTCTTTCAGATCGAATCGCGTGCGCAGATGAACATGCTGCCACGCCTGCGCCCACGCTGTTTCTACGATCTGGTCATCGAGGTGGCGATTGTCAGGCCTGGCCCCATTCAGGGTGGCATGGTGCATCCCTATCTGCGCCGCAGACAAGGTCTGGAAGCCGTGGTCTATCCGCGTGAAGAAATCCGGCCAGCGCTTGAACGCACCCTGGGCGTACCCATCTTCCAAGAACAAGTCATGCAGATCGCCATGCTGGCTGCAGGTTTCAGCGCTGGCCAGGCCGACCAACTTCGCCGCGCGATGGCGGCCTGGCGACGCAAAGGAGGTCTGGGTGAGTTCCAGCATCAGGTCATCAACGGCATGCTGGCGCGAGGCTATCCCCGCGAATTCGCAGAGCGGGTATTCGCACAAATCGAGGGGTTTGGCGAATATGGTTTTCCCGAAAGCCATGCAGCCAGCTTTGCCTTGCTGGTTTACATCAGCTGCTGGATTAAATGCCACCACCCGGCGGCCTTTCTGGCCGCTATGCTCAACAGCCAGCCCCTGGGCTTTTACGCACCTGCACAACTGGTGCGCGATGCCCGCGCACACGGCGTGGAAGTGCGTACAGTCGATGTTCTGATCAGCCAGGCACACTGCAGTCTCGAATTCACAGCCGAGCATCCATCCGATCATGGCAACCCGGCGCAGAGATCATATGCTGTGGCTTCGATCGCATCATCGAGCACTCCGCCAACAGGCGTCTGTGAGACCACATACCGCGCAGACTCAGACTCGCAACCGGCAGTACGCCTCGGCTTAAACCAGATACGAGGACTCAGCCACGAGGCCATCGCCCGCATCGTGGCCGCGCGCGAAGCACGATTGCGCGAACGGCTTCAGACCGCAGATCAGGCATCGGCTTTCGCCGGGCGCCCGATCTCCGAAGCCCTACCCCCTTTGCAGACGCTATCGGTATTTGCCTTTGATGACGTTGCAGATCTGGCCTGCTGTGCCCAGCTCGATAGTCGATCTCTGCGTGCGCTGGCCGATGCGGGCGCTCTGCGTCATCTGGCCGGTCACCGTCGCCAGGCGCACTGGGCCGCCAGGGGCTCTCAGCGTCTACCAGGGCTGTTTGCGCATCTGCCCGTTCAAGAACAACCTATTCTGCTTGCACCGCCCAGCGAAGGTGAAGACATCGTGGCCGACTACCGCTCGCTGGGCCTCTCGATGGGACGACATCCACTGGCCCTGCTGCGCCCCCGTCTTGAACGCCTGCGGGTACTCAGCGCCAGCGCCCTGCACGGCTTGCGGCATGGCCACCGCGGCTGCGCCAGCGGCCTGGTCACGCATCGTCAAAAACCTGAAACCGCGCGCGGCACGGTATTCGTCACGCTTGAAGACGAAACCGGAACCGTCAACGTCATCATCTGGCCTGGCATCTTCGAACAGCACCGCGGTGCCGTGCTGTCAGCCCAGCTGATGACCGTAAAGGGCATCTGGCAGTGCGACCCGCTAACCGGCGGCCAGGTCACGCACCTGATCGCCGAACAGGTCATCGACCATAGCGAGCTGCTGGGCAAGCTGCTGGTCAACAGCCGCGACTTTCGTTAGGCCGCGTACCTCAGTCTGGTCAGCAGCTGCGACCTTCGTTAGGCCGCGTACCTCAGTCTGGTCAGCAGCTGCGACCTTCGTTGCACCACGCCCCTTAGTCTGCCTTTGCGCCTGCGGTTTTCACCATGGCCGGCCAACGGGCCAGATCTTCGCGAATAAACGTCGCAAAGTCAGCCGTGGTTCGACTGACCAACACCGACATGCCAATGCCCTCTACACGGTTAATAAAGGCCTCATGACGGGCGGCCTTCAGGGTGGCCTGATGCAGGCGATCGATAATCTCGCGCGGAGTGCCCTTGGGTAAAGACAGGCCCGCCCACTGCAGCGTCACCATGCCCTTCAGGCCCAGTTCCTGCATGGTGGGCACATCGGGCAGCAAGGCAATGCGCTGCTCGCCAGTCACCGCCAGCGCGTTCAGACGTCCGGCCTTAATGTGCGGTAAAGCAGGCGCAAAGCCCAGCATACCGAGCGGTACCTGACCGCCCACCACGTCCACAATCGCCTGGCCACCGCCCTTGTAAGGCAGATGCGCGATATCGACCCCCGCCATGGCTTTGAAGGTCTCACCGCCCAGATGCTGTGCCGTGCCGCTGCCTGGGGTCGCGTACGACAACTTGCCCGGATTCTGCTTGGCATAGGTGATGAGCTCAGCCAGGCTGCGGACCGGCAAACTGGGGTGCGCCACCAGCACATGCGAGCCCACCGCCAGCATGGTCACCGGTTCAAAGTCACGCACTGGGTCATGGTTAAGCTTGCTGTAAAGCGCTGGCGCAATGGTGTTGGAATCGGCAAACATCAGCGCGGTATAGCCGTCGGGCGCTGCACGGGCGACAAAGTCGGTGCCGATATTGCCGCCGGCACCCGCCTTGTTTTCGACCAGAACAGATTGCCCCAGCTCTTGCGACAGGGGTCCCGATAACGCCCGCGTGATCACGTCCAGCACGCCACCGGGCGCAAAGTGCACGATCAGACGCAGCGGCTGCTTATTGGGCCAGCCATCGGCCTGCGCCCACGCCTGGCCCGGTGCTACACCCGCCACGGCAATCCCCGCAGCCAGGGCGCCCATCAGATGACGTCGTTTCATATACTTCTCCGAGAGTAGTCAGACGATAATCAGGCCATACCCACGATGGGCAGACGCTCTTTCAGCATTGGCCCCGGCCGTGCACGGATCATATCCTGCGCCTCGCGCCTTAAGGCTGCGCCTGCAGGGTCATCCCACAGGTTGCGCATTTCATCGGGATCTTCACGAAGATCGTAGAGTTCGCCGGCTCCGCTGGCGCGCTCAATAGTGCACTTCCATCCGCGCGCGCGTACTGTCTGCAATTCAAGCGGGACGCCACAACGGGCCTCATTAACAAACCACTCGCTGTGCGCGTGATCGCGCGACTGCGCACCAGCCGCTACTGGCAACAGACTACGGCTCTGCGCATCGGGATGGAGCTGGGCACCACCCACGTCGGTAAAGGTGGCGGCCAGATCGAGGGTCGAGACTGGATCGCTCACCACTTGGCCCCTGGGAATACCAGGCCCTCGCATCAGAAGCCCCACACGCAGCAGCGCCTCGTAAGGAGTCGGGCCTTTCAGATACAGACCGTGATCGCCTAGCAGGTCGCCGTGGTCCGTGGAAAACACCACCAACGTGTCACCGTCTAGCCCCTCATCCTGAAGGGCTGACAGCATGCGCCCGACGCTGTGGTCGATTAACGAAATCATGCCGTAGTAGTTGGCGGTCATTTCACGAATCTGTGCCTCAGTCTGATCGGGTGCGCGCGACAACTTGGCTCGAAACCGACGCGCAGCCTCATCACCGCCTGCCGGCGGCCGCTCAAGCGAAGCGCGGTGCCACCACGGACGAATATCAAGATCTTTATGCGGCTGACGCGGCAGATCGACTTCATCGGGGTGGTACAGACTGGCCCACGGCTCCGGGCAATCAAAGGGATGGTGTGGATCGGGCAGGGAAACCCACATGCAGAAGGGCTTCGAGCGGTCGTGCTTTTGAAGATAGCGAATGGCACGATCAGCGCACCAGGTGCTGGAATGCCAGGCCGTCGGCAATGCCGATGGCCATGTCTGCGCCGCGCCTGTCGTAGGACGAGTGGCAGTCTTCCATAACTCGAAGACCTCCATGGGTACACCACGTGAATACAAAAAACGCTCGTAGTGCATGCCTTTAAGCGGATCGGTCGGCGCCAGGTGCTCAAACAGGTGTCCCAGCACAGTGAGCTCGACATGCTTGAAGCCCATGTAAGGTCCGTTCCAGTCAGGACCCAGCTCGAAACAACTGTTGTAACACTCGGGCGTATGCCGAGGGCCAAAGGTGTTCGCGGTGGAGAAGTGCGCCTTACCGATAAAGGCCGTGTCGTAACCGCGCGCCGCAAGAGCCGCTGCAAAACCCTGCTGACCGGTCGACGAGGGTAGGTCAATGCCGTTATCGATTACCCCATGCGTCAGGGGCAGCATGCCTGTCAGCATCGAGGCGCGCGAGGGCTGGCAAACCAGATTGGGGGTGATGCAGGCATCAAACCGGGCTCCTTCGCTGGCCAGTTTGTCGAGATGGGGCGTCTTCACACGGCGGCGACCGGCGAATCCATAGCAGTCGGCCCGCTGCTGATCGGAGGTGATGTAAAGAATGTTGCGTGGTTTTGAATGTGTAGACATCGATGAATGTTCCTGAATCGAACGGATGGCTTGGTGGATGTCAGGTGCGCCGCACCTGTGTGGTCACTTGCTCTACAAAAGGGCCTCCAGGCGGCTGTGCTAAACGAGGCGCAAACTCATCCAGCAACTGTGCAGTGATCTGAGCAACCCTGGCTTCATGCGCCGCAATGGCCGTCTGGTCGTCCAGTACTGCAATGCGGCTTCGATAGATTCGGGTATCGCCATGCGCGAGCCAGACAATCTCGGATTTGCGCATCGCATCGGCACGTGAGCCCCAATGCGATGTGGCTGGCTCAATGCCAAAACCGTAAACACCCTCGCCAAAGCCCTGCCACTGCTGTAGACACGGAAAGACGTTTGAATCGAAGGTGTAGGCGAATCCCAACGATAGGCGATCATTGACGAGTGCCACTGGCACCTGCCCCTGCTCGTCGGCCTGATAGGCCAGATCGAATACCTGCTGAACAAAGCGCGATCGCGGACCACTTTGCTGACGATAGCCCGCCTGCTGCGTCTGGGGCGACATATTGGCCGCAAGAATTCCGGTGACGGGTGCCACGAAGCGCGCGCCCTCATCCAGCAGCGGCCAGCCCAGGTTGATGTGATAAAGCAGCATATGAGGCGTGGCATTAAAACCCTCATTGCTGACCGTATCGGTGATGTAAATTTCGCTACCGCCCGCCTGAACCTCTATACGACGCACCAGGCGAAGATACTCGCCCAGCACCTGGGTCTGACTCAGCGTACCCTCGGCCCAGAGCCAGCACTCATCGCCTTCCCAACGTTCGCCATAACCATTGAGCACGCAGGGCTGAAAGGCGCCGCGACCATGCATGGGATAGCGAAGCTCTGCACGCAGCGGCAGATCAAAATGCTCAGCCGAGCTGGCATCAGGCTGCCGAATGTGATCAAGCCCGCAGGTACACCACAGACCCGAGAAGCCTCGCATAAAGCCACTGCCGCCCTCGTCCATGGCATTGATCAGCTGTGGCTGACGAAAACCCGTCGCTGAATGCCACGCAAATGGCACGCCACGATAATCGAAATCGCCGATGTCCATACTGCGATCTACAAGCACCGAAAACATCAGGCCGCTACCAGTTCGAAACTCAAGTACTCGAACGCCACGCTCGGCGCCATCGGCCAGTTCAAGTAGCCGGACACCAAATACCTGACGAGAATGCCCGACACGCTGCTGAAATTCTCGACGGCTAAGCGACTGACCATGGAGCTGTGGCATGTTATTTAACGGCCCCGCTGGTGAGGCCTTTGACAATGTAGCGCTGTCCAAGCAACAGGAACATCAGCGCAGGCAGTAGCGATAGCGCAGCCGTTGCTGCCATTTCGCCGTACTTGATCTCATAGCCCTGCGCAAACTTGGCGATCGCCACTGGGATGGTCGCCGTCTGCTTGGCTGTAAGGTTGAGCGCAACCGCAAACTCGTTCCAGCTGAAGATAAACATCAGAATTGCCGTGGCGGCAAGTCCGGGCGCCGCCAGGGGCACCACAATACGCCACAACATGTAGGGTGTGGAGCATCCGTCGATGCGCGCAGCCTCCTCGAGCTCGACCGGTACATCGCGGATGAAATTCGTCATCAGCCACAGCGCCATCGGCAGGTGCACAGCCACATGCGCTAACACCAGCCCCGTGTAGGTGTTATCAAGTCCCAGCTCGCGATACAGCGGAAACCAGGCGGCCACCAGTGTAATGGGGGGAACCATGTGAAAGACCACTGACCAGCCCAGAAGCGCATGCACCAGCCATCGAGGCGTATTCATGCGCTCAATGGCATAGCCGCCCAAGGTCGCCGTAAACAAAATGGCCAGCGTGCTGAGACCTGCCACGATCAGGCTGCTGGCCGTGTTGCGAAAAAACTCGGTGGTCTTGGAAAACAAAACCTCTTGAAAGCTCATCAGTGTGGGGCTGAAAAAGACTTTTCCCTGCAAAAGATCGATCTGCGTCTTAAAGGCTGCGGCGATAATCCAGACGAACGGAATCATGACCAGCAACGCCACCACCAGCAGCACCAGGTGCTCAACAACGTGGGCGGGTTCACGTGATCGCATGCTCACCCCTTGGCGTTCTGACGACGCATCACCATCAGGGCAAAGGCCATCAGTAGCGAGATTAGAAACAACACCGCGACCGACATCGCAGAGCCATAACCCATGCGGTCCTGGGTAAAAAACGTACGGTAAATCGTATAGCTGATTACCTCGGTAGCTGACCCAGGACCACCACCCGTGAGCAGATAGATCTCATCAAACACCTTCAGTGATGTGACAAAGCGAAACAGAAAAGTCACTACGATGACAGGCATCATCACCGGAAGATAAATGTAGCGCAGCTCGGTCCAGGCACTGGCGCCATCGACCAATGCCGCTTCATGCATCTCTTGCGGAATCGATTCGAATCCGGCCAGTAGCAGCAAAAAGCAGAATGGTGTCCAGTGCCAGATGTCGACGACGATCACCGCAGGCAGTGCCAGCGCAGGGGTGCCCAGCCAGTCGCGCGGCATAACGCCAAACAAGGCCAGAAAATCGTTGATCAGCCCAAAATCAAAGTTGAGCATCAGCTTCCAGATCGCGCCGATCAGAATGCCTGGCACCAGAATGGGCAGAATAAATAGGGTTCTATACAGGACCCGGCCACGATGAATTCGACTGACCAGCCAGGCCAGCACAAAACCCAGCACAACCTGGATACTGACCGCCACCACTGAAAACACCAGCGTGTTGATGACGCCGGTCTGCAGCAGACGATCATCGCTCAGCTGGCTGTAGTGGCTGGCACCCGCCCATGTCCAGATCGCGCGACCATCCTGCCAGCGCACATCGTGAAGACTCAGCGCGATCAGGTTGATGAGCGGCAAAATCGATAGCAGCACAAACACCAGCACAGTAGGCGCAAGCGCCACACTGCGCCAGTGTCGATCTGCGATCTCGACCGGACGACTCATGATGCCCGTAGCGACAGCGGTACAGACACTGTGCGTTACGCGAGCGGCGCAATCTTGCCCGTCTTGTAGCCCGCCTTCTGCATGATGGCATGCGCCTCATCGGCAATCGTGTTCAGGGCCCGAGCACTGCTGAGTTCACCGATGACTGCCTGATTAAGCCGCAGCTCAAGCACATCGCCGATCTGGGCACCCTCGGGCACGCTCCACATCAAACGAGCATGTGACGAGCTGTCGGCCATGGCGGACATCCAGCGGTTCTTGGGATCTTTCCAGAGGTTTTGATCGGACAGCACATCCTGGCGCACGGGTGGCGAGCCCGCCTGCAGGTACTTAACCTGCGTGCCCCGTCCCTGAAACCAGTTCAGAAAAGCCAGCGCTGCGGTCTGGCGCGCACGCGGAACATTCTTGGGTATGCCCGCCAGCCAGTGTCCAAGCACGGGCGCAGGCTTGCCGTTGGCCGCACGCGGTACCCGCGCCGCATTGACCTTCCCAACGACTGCCGACTTGTTGGGATCATCCATTTGGGACCATGCGGCAATGACCAGCAGTGCATGAGCTGCGCGACCGGTGACCATATTCTGAATGATCTGGGCTTGCGCAAGCCCCCCAGTCTGCGGATGCCCCGCCTCCTTGGCCATTTGCAGATAAAAATCCAGCGCTGCTTTGGCCTCAGGACTATTGATGGTGATGGTGAAGTCACCTTTGGCTTCGTCTTTAAACAGATTGCCGTTAAAACTGTTGAGGTAAGGCCACCAGTCATACGACACATCATTGGGCGCACCACGTGCGCCACGTTGCACGATGCCGTACATTCGCGGCGGATTGTGCAGCTTCTTGGCGTTGGCCAAAAGCTCATCCCAGGTGTCGGGCACTTTCAGCTTGTGCTGTTCATAAAGATCGGCTCGATAAAGTAGCAAGGGGATATTGCCGTTGACGGGCACCGACATCAGCTTGCCCGAAGGGTCATGACTTTTCGTCGCGTCGTTCCAGTAGACCGTGTTGTCATAACGAATCATTTGCGCATCAAGCTTGAACCCGGGATCGATATCGTTAATGGGCGTCAGAAAACCGCCGTGATAAAACTCCTGGTAGTAGAGCCCGTTCATGATCAGCAGATCAAACATGCCGTCGCGCGCCCGCACTGAGGCGCGCTGCTTTTCAAGACTGCCGCCAAACGGATTGACATCCAGGTTGACCTTGTTGCCCGTCTCGGCCTCATACGCCTCAACAGTCTTACGGAACCCCTCAAACCACGGCGAATTGTTGATGACGATCGTAAACGGCGTTTGTTTAGCCGTCTGCGCCGACACACCCAAGGGCCACGCCAAGCTACCCAAGGCACCGGCAGTCAACGCGCCCACCGACAACTCCCTACGCGTAATTCCTTCAGCCATGTCGTCCTCCCTGTGTTGTTATCGTATTCGCCGGGCTGAGCGCCCGGGTACTTCAGAATGGCTCAAGCCGTCCTCAGCCTGAGTTAATACCGTTCAGACTCGATTAAGTAGCCCTCAGCCTGCGCTCATACTGATTCGAATATCACCCCGTCCGCGCTGCTGGCGCTCTGCGGATTCAAACGCTGCCTCAATGATTTCGACCGACAGCGCGGCATCGTCAAAGGTGCATGAAACAGGCGAGCCGCGGTGCAGCGCAGCCAGAAACTCACGCGTGATGAAACCGGCACCCTGCTCGGCCGCAAGCTGCTCGCGCACCGAGCCATCGCCCAGCGTCCAAGTCAACGCCCAGCCCGTGGGCAGGGTGCTGGGTCTGCGCAGCTCAATCAGGCCCTTTTCGCCAAAGATGCGCACCTCGTCCCACATGTGTAGGCCCTGGTCAATACAGTTCATCTGGCATTCAATGCCATCGAATTCCAGATCGATGAAGCCACCCCCATCCACATCGCCACCGGCGGTGCCGGGCCGCAGACGACTGCGCAGCGCATGCGGCCGTTGCCGCAACAGCCACGGCACCAGGTCAGCCATATGGGTGGCCCGCCCCGTGTAAGCGCCGCCACCGCCCAGCGCCTTTTGAAGAAACCAGCCGGCCTTTTCATAGCCGAGTTGCACCGTCTGCACCAGACGCGGGGTTCCGAGCTCACCGCTGGCAATGATCTCGCGGGCCCGCACACAGCCGCGGTCAAGCCGGCGATTAAAGCCCACCGCATTCAGTAGGCCACGCGCGCGCGCTTTATCAGCCAATGCCCGAGCATCATCAAGCCTCATCACAAACGGCTTGTCGACCAGTGCGGCCATGCCGCGATCAAGCACAAACCCAACATGCTGGGCATGCAGGGTATGCGGGGTGGTCACGAGCGCCGCATCGGCTTCAGGCAGATCGTTGAGCTGTGATACCAACTTTGCGCCACAACCTTCAGCCAGGGCTCGCACCTCAGGGGCGGGAAAAGGATCGAAAATTCCGGCAATCGATAGCAGTGGGTCAGCCAGCAGAGTCGGTACGTGATACCGGCGCGAAAAACCGCCACAGCCGATCATAAGCAGGCGCTTCATGGCTTTCCTAAGGATGAACCGTCAAGCTGCCGACGGAAAAGAGTAAACAGACGATTCCAGACGCGCTCGGCCGCGGCCTTGTGATAGCAATAGCGCTCTGGAAAGGTGAAGCCGTGCAGAGCACCTATATGCCACTCGAGTTGCGACTCTGGGCTATGTTCCGCAAGTACTGACTGGATGATGCGGGCATGCTCGGGCGGTGCGACCGCGTCCTGATCGGCCCAGCCAAAATAGGCCCTGGCCCTCATACGCGCAATCAGCCGGTGCGGCGAGTTGGGCTGATCAGTAACCAGTCGCCCGCCATGCATGGACGCCATGGCTGCGAATACATCCGGGTAGGCGGCCGCCGCCGCAATCGCATGTCGGCCACCCATGCAATAGCCGATGACCGCCGCTGGCAGGCGAACCGAGGCATGGCCACGCGCACACGCCAGCAGACTTCCCACATCGCTAACCGTCATGGCGGTACTGAGACTGTCATTGAGCCTGACCATCTCGGGGTCCATGCGGCCCTGGGCGAGAATGGACGGATCAAAGCTGGGGCCGCCATCGCGGTAGTAGAGATTGGGTAGCCACACCGAGTAGCCCACCGTGGCGATACGCCTCGCCATGTCTCGGAGCTCTTCGCGGATACCTAGTGCGTCCATCATGAACAGCACCATGGGCACAGGGCCACCCGCATCGGGGTGCACCACCCAGGTGGGCATATGACCGTCGGCGGTCTGGATAGACAGTTGGGTTTCGATCATGGTAAGGCCCATTGTCGGAAGCGCCGAGTCATTCTGCAAGCGCTTATCTGAGATATCAGATATTCTCGATTCGAATTACTGAAAAACCGACTCTCTGAGGTCATCCAGTCATGGACCTGCGAGCCCTGGAGCTCTTTTTAAGTATCGCCGCCACCAACAGTTTCTCGCGCAGTGCGGCGCTAGCCGGTCTGACCCAGTCGTCGGTCAGCAAGAGCGTCGCTGCGCTCGAAGCGGAATTATCCGTGCGCCTGTTTGAACGCACCGGGCGCGGCGCCGTGCTGTCGCCTGAGGGGCGGGCACTCCTGCCGCGCATTGATGCCATGGTGCGCGAGGCACGCGGTCTGCGCGATGTGGCAGGCACCACGGCCAGCGAGCCGGCTGGTACGGTGGAAATCGCCGCACAACCATCGGTCGGATGGGCTTTGTTTTCCAGGCTGCTGACAGTGCTGCGTCGGGACTATCCCCACATCCGTCTGCAGATTTCAGAAGGGACCACAAATACGCTGGAAGACTGGCTGGCCGATGGCCGCATCGCCATGGCCGTCATGTCACGACCACCCTCGCCCCGTTATGCCGAGTCGACCTGGCTGACGGACTTTCCAATGTACCTGATTGCCCGAGCCGGTAATCCGCATGCGCTGACACTTCGCAAACGTGTTCCTTTCAGGCTTGCCGCGGGCTTACCCCTGATTATGTCGGCCGCACCGAACGGCAGTCGACTCATTCTCGAGGAAGAAGCGCGGCGCCAGGGTCTCACCGTGAATGTGCGCCAAGAGGTGAACTCGTTTTACCTCATTAAGCGCATGCTGCGTACCAGCGATGACTTTTCAGTCACAACCTATAAGTCGGTGGAGGAAGAGCTGACCCAGGGCGAGTTGCTAGGACGTCCGATTGTTCAGCCGGTACTGCGCCAGGGCTTTTATCTGGGAACCGCACTACGCCGCGCACCGACACAAGCCTCTCGTATCGTGCAGCAACTCGTCATAGACTGGGCGGCTGAACAACCTGAGTCACACCATTCCAAGGGAGTCATCAAACATGTCCGAACGTAACTGTCTCATCACGGGTGCCTCCAGCGGCATCGGCAGGGCAACGGCTCTGCGAGCCGCCCAGGCGGGCTACAACCTGGCCGTAGTCAGTCTTGCCGAGCATCTGTCTGACTGCGAAGCGACAGCCCAGGCAGTACGTGCCCATGGCGTCAAAGCGGTGGTGATCGCCGCTGACGTCGCCTCACCCACGGACGTTGAGGCCATGTTTCGCCAGGCTGATGCCCAGCTGGGCCCCTTGCATGCGCTCGTCAACAATGCGGGCGTGTATCGCGAATCGCGCGTAGAGGACTATCAGTGGGACGATCTCTCCCTGATGCTGGCTGTCAACTTTGCAGCGACGGTCTGGTGCTGCCGCGAAGCCACCCGGCGCATGTCTACGCGCCGCGGCGGCGCTGGCGGCGCAATCGTCAATGTGTCATCGATGGCGGCCACCATCGGCGGACGACCGGGTGCCAGCGCTTATGCCGGATCTAAGGCGGCGGTCGATGCCTTTACAACGGGCTTCGCCCGCGAGGTCGCCGCCGAAGGCATACGAGTGAATACTGTGCGCCCAGGAGTCACAGCCACCAACATGACGCGTCACCTGGAAAACAACCCCGATCTGCGTGCCCGGGTGGCGGCCTCTATTCCCAGCGGTCGCATCGGTCAGCCCGAAGAGGTGGCCGAACTGATTGTATGGCTGCTGTCAGCGCAGGCGTCACTGGTGACGGGCGCCCACATTAATGTAGGCGGAGGGGGTTTCAACGTGATTGGCGTTAACTGACCAGACGGCCCGATTGGAAGTCATGCACGGCCTGCATGACTTCATCTCGCGTATTCATGACAAAGGGCCCGTATTGGGCAATGGGCTCTTGCAGCGGTCGGCCTGCGACCACGAGCGCCCGGCCGGGCTCTTGAGCACTCATCCATAAGCCATCGCAATCGGGATGAGTCTGCAAAATAGCCATTCGGCGTTCCTGCAGACGCTGGCGCGACGCCCCCACGGTAATCTCACCGCGATACGCGTACACGAAGGCATTGTGACCAGGCGGAATGGCCAGTTGCACCTGCCCCGCGCGATCAAATTGCACATCAACCATCAATGGCTCAGTGTCTGGCCGGATGACCGCTCCCGTGACACCTTGGGTGGTGCCCGCAATGATGCGCAAGGCAACACCCTGGGAGGTTCGAAGCTCTGGAATATCGCGGGCCACGATATCGCGCCAGCCAGGCTGCGCCATCTTGTTGCTCGCCGGCAGGTTGACCCACAACTGAAAGCCTTCCATCAGGCCTTCATGTTGCTCGGGCATTTCGGAGTGAATGATGCCGCGCCCAGCCGTCATCCACTGCACGCCACCACCGGCGATAACGCCTTCATTGCCAACGCTATCGCGATGCCGCATCTGCCCGGCCAACATATAGGTGACGGTTTCAAAACCCCGATGAGGATGATCGGGAAAACCAGCCAGGTAGTCGCCCGGGTTATCTGAGCGAAAGTTATCGAGCATCAGAAAAGGATCGAGACGGCGCTGCAGATCATGAGTGAGCACGCGTACCAATTTCACACCTGCCCCGTCCTGGGTGGGCATGCCCTGCACCACACGCTCGATCTCGCGGGACTGGCGAACCTGGTCAGCGCGATCATGCGGCACCAGACTTTCAGACACTCGATAAAGACTGCTCATGACGACCCTCAATGGACGGGCTCAACCCGACACGCAAGCAGTGCCCGACTGATTCAGGCCACGCTGCAGATCAGCACAAATGTCAGTTGGCGCCTCAAGACCCACCGCCAACCGAATCAGGCCTTCGCTGATGCCTGCGGCCGCCCTAGCCTCGGGCGTAAGTCGCCCATGCGTGGTGCTGGCTGGGTGGGTGATAGTGGTTTTGGTATCGCCCAGATTGCCGGTGATAGACAACAGCTTGCAGTGATCGATGGTCTGCCAGGCCAGTGCGCGTTGCGCTGCCGCATCTGCACCCTGAACTTCAAACGACACAATGGCTCCACCCGTTTTTTGCTGCCGCATGGCCAGCGCATGCTGCGGGTGAGACGATAGCCCTGGGTAGTACACACGACTGACACGCGGATGAGTCGCTAGCCAGCTGGCAACGGCCAGCGCGTTGGCAGACTGTTTTTCCATACGCAGGGACAGTGTTTCAAGGCCCTTGAGCAGCACCCAGGCATTGAAGGCCGATAAGGTTGGACCCGCCATGCGCATAATGGGCATGAGCCCGTCTTTGGCGTAGGCCTTGGTGCCCAAAACGGCGCCACCCAGAACCCGGCCCTGACCATCGATGTACTTGGTGGCCGAATGCACCACGATATGAGCGCCCAGTTCAAAGGGGCGCTGCAGCGCCGGCGAGCAAAAGCAGTTATCCACGACCAGCTGCACACCATGCTCATTAGCCAACTGGGCCAGCGCCGGAATATCAGCGATTTCGGTCAGTGGGTTGGAGGGCGACTCGAGATAAAGCAGCTTGGTATTGGGACGAATGGCTGCGCGCCAAGCATCGAGATCGGTCAGGGGCACGTAGGTGGTCTCAACGCCGTACTTACCAAAGAGATTGAACAGCTGCATGCTCGCCCCGAACACGCCGGTGGACGACACCATATGATCACCGGCCCGGGTCAGGCTCATGACCACCGCCATGATGGCTGACATGCCTGATGCAGTCGCCACGCAGGCCTCGGCACCCTCAAGGGCGGCCAACCGCTCGCAGAATGCCTGCACCGTGGGGTTGGTAAAGCGCGAGTACACAAGCCCTTCTTCACCTCCTGAGAACCGCGCGGCCGCCTGCGCCGCATTCGCAAACACAAAGCTGGAGGTGAGGAACATGGGCTCAGCATGTTCACCAAACGCGGTACGGTGGATGCCGGCACGAACGGCCAGCGTGTCGAAATCAGAGGAGTCATTCATGGTGCAAAAGGCTCAGTTGTCGGGGTCAATCAGGCGAAAATTTTACTCATTGGCAATAGCAAATTGCAGGTTCATCTGGCTACGGCCCGCATCCTCGTCTCCGGTCGATGCCACCGGCGTACGACCAGCCGCGACAGCTTCCAGGTACTGGGGCGATACATCGCCAGTAATGTAGTTGCCGTCAAAACAGGAGGCCTCAAACCGGGCAAGCGCCGGGTTGACGTCGCTGACCGAGCGTTTCATGCCTTCAAGCGACTGGTAAATAAGGGCGTCCGCGCCAATCGCCTGTCGAATCTGCTCATCATCGCGCCCGTGTGCAATCAATTCGTCACGGGTGGGCATATCAATGCCATACACATTGGGAAACCGCACCGGAGGCGCCGCCGACGCAAGATAAACCCGGTGAGCGCCCGCGTCACGTGCCATCTGAACAATCTCGCGCGAGGTGGTTCCGCGTACGATGGAATCGTCAACCAGCAGCACATTTTTACCCTTGAACTCAACGCTCATCGCATTGAGCTTTTGTCGAACCGACTTCTTGCGTACCGCCTGTCCAGGCATGATGAAGGTACGGCCAACGTAGCGATTCTTGAGAAAGCCCTCGCGGTAATCGAGCCCAAGTCGATTGGCAAGCTGCAGCGCAGAAGGCCGTGAGGTATCTGGAATCGGCATGACCACATCGATATCGCCACGATGCAGCTCGCGCGCAACCTGCTCGGCGAGATACTCCCCCATACGCAACCTGCTGCCATAAACCGATGCGCCGTCGATGATGGAGTCCGGACGCGCGAAATAAACGAACTCAAAAATACAGGGATTGAGCGAATACGCAGGCGCACACTGATACGCGTGAAAATTTCCGTCGAGATCTATGAAGATGGCTTCGCCCGGCTGTACATCACGCACCATACGAAAGCCAAGCCCCTCAAGCGCAACCGATTCCGAAGCCACCAGGTATTCGGTGCCGCTATCGGTTTCAGAGATGCCATAACACAAGGGTCGGATGCCCAGCGGATCACGAAACGCAAGAATGCCGTATCCGGCGATTTCAGCCACGCAGGCATACGCACCCCGCACCCGCGCCTGCAGACCTGATACGGCTGCGAAAATCGTAGATGGATCCAGCGTGATGCCGCTGGCTTTTTCCTGGAGCTCATTGGCCAGCACATTGAGCAGTACTTCAGAATCAGACGCTGTGTTGATGTGACGCCGATCGCGCCTGAACATCTCTATTGCCAGCTGCGCCGCATTGGTCAGGTTGCCGTTGTGTGCCAGGGTGACCCCAAAGGGCGCATTCACATAAAAGGGCTGCGCCTCTTCTGAGTCGTTGGCAGACCCGGCAGTGGGATAGCGAACGTGTGCAATGCCCGAGTTACCGGGCAAGCCCCGCATATTGCGGGTTCGAAACACATCACGAACCAGTCCGTTGGCCTTGTGCAGGCTGAACTTCTTATCGCAGGCCGTCGCAATACCCGCCGCATCCTGACCGCGATGCTGCAGCAGCAGAAGGCCGTCGTAGAGCAGCTGATTCACCGGTGCGCGCGAGACCACGCCGAGGATTCCGCACATGTCTGTCTCCTGGGAGTGAGCTTAGGCCTTACGCAAGCCCGTAAATGGTTTGGGAAGCCAGGGATCAACCCGAGCGGCCAGTTCGTCGAGCAGGGGTCGCGCGTATGACGACTGCCATTCTTCGCTCTGATTCAGACCACTGACCACCGCAGCCGCAACCATCACCGCGAGAATGACCAGCGCTCGTGCGATGCCGAACAGCGCACCCAAAAGCCGATCGAGACTTCCCAATCCGACCCAACTGAGGGCTTTTGCGACCAGCCCCCCCAGGATCCGGACCGCCACAAAAATCAGAATGAACAGCCCCAGCATGACGAGGCCAGAGGGAATACCGGCCCACCAACCCAGCGCCATGGGTGCCAGCACCATGGCGCCAAGCAGGGCCAGCACCCAGCTGGCCAACGCGGCCAGCGTACGAACCAGACCGCGCAACAGACCCAATATGACCGACAACAGCGCCACGATCAGCACAGCATAGTCCCAATAAGTGAGCGACTGCAGCATATCGATACTCATGGGTGTACCCAGCCCGGCTGTCGCCGCGCGCTCAAGGGCTTACCAGCGTGGCATCCATGCCTGCTGCCTTGAGTCGACTGCGTACCTCTTCAGCGGCGGCACGACTGGGAAAGGGTCCAACCCTCACCCGAATACGCTCACCCTGCGGGGTTTCAACTGTTTCACGCCAGGCGCGTAAACCCATGGCGGCCGCCCGATCTTCGATCGCTCTGGCACCGGCGGGCTGCGCGAACGCACCGAGCTGCAATATGTGATTTCCGGAAACCACCGTGGCCACCGATGAACTGGCCTGAGGCGGCGAAGACGGCACAGGTGCCGCTGGTGGCGAAGAGGGAGGCGATTGTGAGGCTCGTGGCGCCTCGCGCGGGGCCGCAGGCGGCACGGGCGCATCGCTGCGGGTCGCCGGGCGCGGTGAATCGGCTCGGGGGGTGGTCTCGACGCGCGCTGCAGTCGACGACTCACTTCGCGTAGCCGCCGATGAATCTGCTCGGGAAGGCGCCGCTGCATCGGGGCGCGAAGCGGTACCCGTGTCGCTGCGGGTAGACATTTTTGAGTCGGCTCGCGGCGGTGCCGGGGCTTCAGATCGCGTCGCGCCAGGCAAATCGCTTCGCGGTGGGCTCGCTGCCACGTCGGCGCGCGCGGTCGGGCTGCCAGGAGGAGATTGAGCCGGCGGCGGCGTGACCACCTGGGTAGAGGCCTGCGGGGTTTCTGCCAGCTTACGGTCAGGCACGACGACACCTGGACTCACCGTGTCGGCTAAGCCGGACTGCCCTGGGCTAGCCTCGAGACGTACTTCGGGGCGTTGATAGCGAGGCTCGTGGTCAAGCAACAAGGGTAACGAGACCGCCGCCGCGCTACCGAGAATGAGCGCACCGACGAGACGGCGTCTGGCCTGTCGTTTAAGCGTCTGAGCCGGATCGACCGGATCTGCGGCGGAATCACGCTTGGCCATGATGACAACCTGCTGCGCGCTTGACGGCGAACGTCAATGCACTGTCGATGGCGTTAACCGCCACGCGATTCCGGGGTCGAACTGGATGCTTGAGCACGTTCGGTGAGGATGTCGGCGACGGTGAGGAAAGAACCGAAGACTATGATTCTATCATCCTCATTCAGATGGGCCCGGGCTTTACCGAGTGCTGCCTGCGGACTGGCACAGTACTCAAACCGATCGGGCGGTATGCCTTCGCTGAGCAGCGCCTCACCGACTGTCTGGGTATCCGCCGCCCGATTGCCCGGAAGAGACACCAGCAGCCAGCGCTCGATACGGTCGCCCATAGCGCGCACGATGCCGCGAATATCCTTATCGCGCATGACACCGAACACCGCCCAGGTCTGCGGAAAAAATCCCATGTTATCGAGGTTGCTGGCCAGATGCGCCGCCGCATGCGGATTGTGGGCAACATCCAGCACCACAGACGGACGCCCCGGCAAAACCTGAAAGCGGCCGGGCAGACTGACCAGAGCAAACCCCTGACGAACCGCCTGCTGAGTCACCGGCAGGCGAGCCCGCAAGGCCTCAAGGGCTGCGAGCACGGCCGAAGCGTTCAGTAATTGATTGGCGCCACGCAACGCCGGATAGGCCAGACTGTTGCGACGCGTGTCTCGGCCACCCCAGGACCACTGCTGACGATCGCCCGCATAGTTGAAATCAATCCCGAAACATCGCAAATCGGCGCCGATCACTTTCGCATGCTCAAGAAGCGACTTCGGCGGTTGAGGGTCGGCGCAGATAGCAGGTCGACCCGCCCGGTAAATGTGCGCTTTCTCGCGACCGATGTGCTCGCGAGTGGGGCCAAGCCAGTCGGCATGATCGATATCAATCGACGTCAGGATGGCGCAATCGGCATCAACCAGATTCACAGCATCGAGTCGGCCGCCCAGGCCAATTTCCAAGACGGCGACGTCAAGCCGGCTGCGCGCAAAGAGCCACAATACAGCCAGCGTGGTGAACTCAAAATACGTGAGCGATACTTCTTGTCGGGCGCGCTCGACGGCCTCAAAAGCTTGTGCCAGCTCGGCATCCTCGGGCGAGATACCGTTGATGCGGGCACGCTCATTAAACTGGATCAGATGCGGCGAAGTGTAAAGACCTACCCGGTAGCCGGCAGCCATTAAGACGGACTCCAGCAGGGCGCACGTGGACCCCTTGCCATTGGTGCCACCGACCGTAATCACCACGGGGCTATGGGGTGGGTGCGAATCCGAATTGCCACCCTGGGCCGGGGCCCCCGACGCGCCTGCCATCGAGTACGTGCTGCTCAGGCCTAACGAGACGGCGACTCGACCCACCCGGTCAAGCCCCAACTCAATCGAGCGTGGGTGCATGGCCTCGATGAAGGCTAACCATTCATCGAGCGTACGGTGGGATGTTTCGGCCATGAAATTCGTCAGACCCCGCCACAGGTCTGGCCTGCAGCAACAAAACTCAGGACAAAGCCTCGGTGGGTTGCTTGAGCAGCAGCGCCAGCAGTCGGGCAATCTCTTCGCGCATATGGCGGCGATCAACAATCATGTCGATCGCACCCTTCTCGAGCAGGAACTCGGCGCGCTGAAAACCCTCGGGTAGTTTTTCGCGTACGGTCTGTTCGATGACGCGAGGCCCGGCAAAACCGATAAGCGCCTTCGGCTCAGCAATCACCACATCGCCCACGAAGCAGAAGCTGGCGGACACACCACCCATGGTTGGGTCTGTAAGCACTGACACGTAGGGCAGGTGCCGCTCGGCGAGTTCAGATAAAGCTGCCGTCGTCTTGGCCATCTGCATGAGGGACATCAGCCCCTCCTGCATGCGCGCGCCGCCCGAGGCGGCAATCGATATGAACGGGACCTTTTGCTCGATCGCGGTACGCACACCACGAACAAACCGTTCGCCCACAACCGAGCCCATCGAGCCGCCCATAAAATCAAATTCAAAGCAGGCCGCCACCACCGGAAGCGATCGAATGGTGCCACCGAGGACGACCAGCGCATCGGTTTCGCCGGTTGAATCGACGGCCTCCTGAAGACGATCAGGGTACTTGCGACTGTCCTTGAATTTCAGCGCGTCGACGGGTAAGACCTCCTGGCCCAGCTCATAGCGCCCCTCCTGATCGAGCAACCAGTCGAGTCGGCGGCGGGCCGTAACGCGCATGTGGTGCGAACACTTTGGGCACACATTCAGGTTGGACTCCAGGTCGGCGGAGTACAGCACCGCATCACACGCTGGACACTTGACCCAAAGACCTTCCGGAACCTTCTTGGCACCGGCTGGTTGCCGCTTGATACGCGGCGGAAGAAGTTTGTCGAGCCAGCTCATCAACGTTCTCCGTCAAGGGCAGCACGTACCTCAGCGGTAAACGCAGCCACACGCTGCGGCGCCGATGCGGCCTCACCGTCCTCGAGCAGCTGAATCATGCGGGTGCCGATGATAACCGCATCGGCGACCGCAGCAACCGCTTTTGCTGTTGCACCATCGCGAATGCCGAAACCCACGCCCACCGGCAGGTGCGTTCGCGCACGAATGGCGGTAACGCGCTCGATAACCTCAGCCACATCGAGCTGACCGCCCGTCGTGCCACGCAGTGACACGTAGTAAACGTATCCGCTGGCCATTTCGAGAATCTGGTCAACACGGGCTTCCCGGGTTGTGGGCGCCAGCAGGAAAATCAGGTCAATGCCATGGGCGCGCGCCGTCTGCGCAAACTCAGCCGATTCTTCAGGCGGATAGTCAACGACGATGAGCCCGTCAACCCCTACCTGAGCTGCGCGCTTCAGAAAGGCGGCGCTGCCCATACGCTCAATCGGATTGGCATAGCCCATGAGTACGACTGGCGTGCTGGTATCGCTGCGACGAAAGCTTGCAACGTCATTAAGCACATCGACAAGGCCGACACCATTAGCGAGCGCACGCTCGCTGGAACGCTGAATGGCGGGGCCGTCGGCCATGGGGTCAGAAAATGGCACGCCGAGCTCAATGATGTCGGCACCCGCTGACGCCAGAGCCTGCATCACGAGAACGGTTGATCCTTTCCCTGGAAAACCGGCGGTCACGAAGGGAATCAACGCTTTGCGACCGCGGGCTGCCAAGGTCTGAAAGCATTGAGAAATGCGGGAATTGCTCATGCGTGCAAACCCCTCAGAAGTTGAGACCCGCGCGCTGGGCAACGGTATGCATGTCTTTATCGCCCCGGCCAGAGAGATTCACGAGGATATGCTGGTCGCGCGGTAGCGTTGGTGCAAGCTTTGCCGCGTAGGCAAGCGCATGGCTGGACTCAAGCGCGGGGATAATGCCCTCAATACGGCAGCAGTCATGAAAGGCGGCCAGGGTTTCGTCGTCGGTAATGGCCACGTAGCTTGCGCGACCGCTATCTTTAAGCCACGAATGCTCGGGCCCGACCCCCGGGTAGTCAAGGCCCGCCGATACCGAGTGCGTATCGATGATCTGGCCATTGATATCCTGCAAAAGATAGGTGCGGTTGCCATGCAACACGCCGGGCGTGCCCGCTGATAACGAGGCCGCGTGGCGGCCGGTACCCAGCCCTTCGCCACCGGCCTCAACCCCGACCAGGGCCACACCCTCGACATCGATGTAGGGATGAAAAATACCCATCGCGTTAGAACCACCGCCCACACAGGCCACGACATAATCAGGCTGGCGGCCGATGAGTTCGGGCATCTGCCACCGGCACTCGTGGCCAACCACCGAGTTGAAATCGCGCACCATCATCGGGTAGGGATGGGGGCCGGCCACCGTGCCTATGATGTAGAAGGTGTTCTCAACGTTGGTCACCCAGTCACGCATGGCCTCATTAAGCGCATCTTTCAGCGTGCGCGAGCCTGACTCAACAGGCACCACCGTGGCGCCCAAGAGCTTCATGCGATAAACGTTTTGCGCCTGCCGGGCGACATCGTCGACGCCCATGTAGACCACGCATTCCATACCCATACGCGCAGCCACGGTGGCCGTAGCCACACCGTGCTGCCCCGCACCTGTTTCGGCGATCACACGGGGCTTACCCATTCGCTTGGCTAGCATCGCCTGGCCGACGGTGTTGTTGACCTTGTGGGCGCCGGTGTGATTGAGGTCTTCACGCTTGAACCAGATCTGAGCACCGCCCAAGCGCTCTGACCAGCGGCGGGCGTGGTAGACGGGACTGGGACGGCCGACAAAGTGCTTGTACTCGCGCTGCAATTCGGCCACGAACTCCGGGTCTTGCCGATAGTGATCGTAGGCGTCACGCAGGGCATCCAGTGCCTGGATGAGCGTCTCGGAAACAAACACGCCTCCGTAGGGGCCGAAGTGTCCCCTGGCATCCGGCAGGTCATAGGGTTTCATGCTGTTGATCCTCTGAACGATATAAAGTGCTCAGGCTTGCGTGCATTAAACCGTGTTGGCTCGGGCAAGCGGCTGGGCGAGAACGTTATCGGCCTGAAGCACGGCGGCAACGAACGCCTCCATGCGCGTAATTGATTTTTCGCGGGCGTTTGACCCTTGGATGCCACTGGACACGTCGACCGCAAATGGACGGACCTGGCGAATGCCCTCTGCCACGGACTCTGCATCCAGGCCTCCCGATAAGACCAGCGGCAAGGAACGCCGGGCAGGAATCCAGGACCAGTCGAAACGCTCGCCGCTGCCGCCATAGGCAACGCTGAAGGAGTCAACGAGCAAGGCTTCGGCATCCGAAAACGCATCGGCCGATTCTAACAAATCACCCTTAGCGCGCATGCGAACCGCGCGCCACCAGGGCGTGCCGCAGGCGCTGGCCAAACAGCTCGCGGGCGTCTCATCACCATGAAACTGAATAACATCCAAGCCGACCTCCCTGACGCAGCTTGCGACAGCAGATTCGGGCTCATTGACGAAAAGGCCGACCGCTATGACCCAGGACGGCAGTCTGCGTCGTAGCGCGCGGGCCTCATCGACCGATAAAGCACGCGGGCTGCGCTGATAAAAAACCAAGCCTACCGCATCGACACCCAAGGCTACGGCATCATCGATATCGCCAGGTCTGACCAGTCCACAAAATTTGATTCGCGTTCGCATCAGAGAGCGTGAGGGTTCTGCTCAGAAGAAAGGGCTAGGCGGGAGAGAGAGCTGGTCGGGGCACACACAGCCAGTCCAGAGCCGACCCTGAAATTGGCGGAAGGCCGTAATGATCAGGGTATTCTGCCCCCACTAGGTAAAGCCCCTGCGCGCAGAAGGTTGCCGGCGCCGCCCGCCGGTCACGCCCGCTTAACAGTTCTCCAGCCCAATGCGCCGGTTTACGCCCATCACCAATCATCACCAGCATGCCCACAAGATTGCGAATCATGTGATGCAGGAAAGCATTGCCCACGAAATCGATGCTGATCAGCGGGCCGTCACGCCAAAAAGTAATGCGCTCAAGACGCCTGACCGGTGATGAGGCCTGGCATTGCGCTGATCTGAAAGCAGAGAAGTCATGTTCGCCGATCAGGCATTGGGCTGCCTGCTGCATACGCGCGACGTCGAGCTCGCGAAAACTCCAGCCAACCCGCTGCGCCAGCAGCGGATGACGCACTGGCGATACGTGCAGCAGATAGCGATACTGACGACGTACCGCGGAAAAACGGGCATGGAAGTCGCTGCCTACCACGCGTACGTCCTGCACCGCGACCGAGGCTGGCAGCAGTGCATTCACACCTCTGATCCAGGCCTGCAGGGGTCTGAGGGCAGCTGTATCAAAGTGCACGACCTGTCCCAGCGCGTGCACACCCGCGTCCGTTCGACCCGCGCAGATTGTAGTGATCGGCTCATCGGCCATCTGCGACAGCGCACGCTCAAGCGCGTCCTGCACCGCGCCGCCGGAGGCCTGCGTCTGCCAACCCTCAAACGCGGTACCGTCATAGGCCAGCGACAGAGCCAGTCGACTCTGCGAAACAGCGGATGTCGACGCCTTGGTGTCCGTCACAGCCGGTTGAGCATTTCGCGCGCCCGCTGCTGCTGCTGCGAATCACCAGTGGCGCGTACGCCCTCGAGCAGTTCCCGCGCGCGCTCATGGTCGCCGATCTCGAGATAGGCGGCCGCCAGCTCAAGTTGTGACGCCATCTGCCGGCGAATCGCCGGCGAAATACCCGCCACAGCCTGACTCGTCGGTGCTGGCGTGGCGCTAGCCACACCCTCGACGACAGCCTCTTGTGCAGCCCCCGTAGCGGCCGTGTTTGTAGCTGTTGCCATAGTCACTGTTGCAGGCTCTTGCCTAGGCTCGCGCGTAGTCTCTGACGCAGTCTGTTGTGCCGCTTGCCGGGGGGGTTCTGGTGCACTATCGCGCACGGTCTGTTGCACAGGTGCGGCCGTGGTCGCAGCCGATGCTTCAGCGCCCAGTTCAAGACTGGGCAACTCGAAACGGCCTCCGATGGCTTTTTCAAGTGGACTAGAGCCGTCTGGCCCACTTTGTCGGGACGACGGCGACGGCGAAGAATTGGACGAATTCACGACGTCGTGGAGAGATGACTCAGCCGATGCCCCCCAGACAGGCGCGTCGGCCCGAGCGTCGCGCACCGCGGCCCCACCGGGTACGTCTGGCTCGTCACCCAGTAGCGGGCGTCGCTGGCGTGAGCCAAAAAGACTCCAGCCGATCAAGACCGTCACAAGCAAGAGGCCCGCCGCCGTCGCTGGCAGAACCCAGGGATGAGCGAGTAGCTCTTCCAAGCCGCGTTGCTGGGCAACGGGCTGCGCTGTAAGCCCCGAGGATGCCGACGATACCAGCGGCGCCGGCTGATCAGTCTTGCCGGCATCGGCAGGGGTCGCGGGTGTCACGGACGAGTTCGGCGCCGCATTGGACACCGGCGGCATCACGCCGGCGCTTGGTGCCGCATTAGAGGCTACCGGTGTCACAGCGGTGGATGGTGGCGCTGCCGTGGAGGCTGCAGCTGTCACCGCGGTGGCTGGTGCTGTCACAGGCGTGGCTGATGGCGAGGCCGCCGCAGACGCGGCCCCCTTGGCGCCCGACTGCGCAGCAGAGCTCACAGAGCCGCTGACGCTAGGCGCTGTAGGGGCTGTGGTCTCGGAAGCCACTTGCGCACGACCCTGCAACTGCGCGAGCTGTTCGTTACGCAGAGCCAGCAGGGTCTGCAGGCTCTTGAGATTCTGCTCAAGCAGCGCAATACGCTCGTTTTGTTCGCGCAAAGCGTTCTCAAGGGCAACAGCTGATTCGGAGGGAGCCACCGCCTGCGCGGTTGGTCGATCAGCACCGCCACTGCCTGCCAGGCCGGCCTTAGACAGCTCAAGACGATCGCCTGGTGCGGCTTCAACCACAGGCGTAGACGAAGCCCCACCCACCGCACCACCGACGGTCTGTGCCGGGGCCCGGCCCTCAACCTGGCGCGGCGCAGCCGCGATCTGCTCACGCTGCGCGCGGAACTGCTCTGCATGGAGCTTGAGTAACTGCCGGGCCTCCGCAGGTGCTACAGCGATGATATCTGCAGCCGAGGGAACATCCAGTCGTGCCCCTGCCCGCAAGACATGCACCGTGCCACCGAAGGCCGACGGATTGGCGCGATAGAGCGCAACCATGGTTTGCTCAAGCGAGGCCCCAGGTGGCCTGAGCTTTTGCGCAATCTCGCTCAGAGTCGTTCCGCGGGGCACCTGGATTTCAGCCGGTGTGGTCACCGTCACCGCACCGGTCTCAGCCGGGACAGCCACCGGTAGGGGGCTGACGTTTGGCGTGGACGCCGCAGCTGCGGCATTCAAGGCTTGCGTTGTCGGACTGGTCGGCGTCACCGGCGGTGGGATCGCGGTCGATGGCATCGCAGGCGCTGTCGCAGGAGGGGCGACCGCAGGAGGCGAGGCCGCAGGAGGAGCGACCGCAGGCGTTTCTGGCACGGGCATGGTGGCCGCCGACGGCACGGGGGCGGTAATGACCACACCGCTGACACTGGGCACGACCGCTCGCTCGGACGCCCTTTGTGGCGTTGGCCCAGTTGAAGGCGCGGGCGACGGTATGGCCGCGGCCGGGGCAGATACCAGACCTGGCCCACTCGGCGTTAGAGAACGCGATACGGTGGTCCCAGGTACCGTCTCGCCGACCGGCCGCATGCCGGGTGGATCCAGCAGGAACGTGTAGGCGCGCACCACTCTGCCGTGCGGCGAGTCGAGCTGCAGCACCAGTTCCATGAATGGCTCATCGACCGGTTCGCGCGATCGAACGCGCAACACAGGAAGGGCGGTGCCAGCGCCATCGACTTCAAACTGCAGCAGCTCAGCCCGCCGAGCGCCACGGGCCGCTGGAGCTGGCACGCGCACGGCCGAAATCGGCTCTCCGGCCCATCCGGTGATCGAGACCTCCAGATGCAGCGGCTGACCGAGCGATGACAATACGGTGAGTCCGCCCAAGCCGACAGCCCCGCTGGCAGACGCCCAGAAAATCCCGATCATCAGCACTAGCCAGCGCCAACCAAACGCCTCTGCAGCCGCAGATAAGCTTCGGGCAGCTGACACTACTGGGGCACGCGCAGGCGGGGCAGGCACACGAGGAAGCCTGGCCACACGCGCAGTGGCAGACAAGAAATCAGACATGTCGATCACGGTAGCATGGTCTGGCAAAACCTGTCCGCATGACCGGGTGACGGTCGCCCAACGGGCGTTACCGTCCCCTTAGTCGAGCAGAATACGCAACATGCGCCGCAAGGGTTCGGCAGCGCCCCACAACAGCTGATCACCAACGGTGAACGCGCTGATAAAGTCAGGGCCCATGGCCAGTTTGCGAACTCGCCCAACGGGTACGCTCAGGCTGCCGGTGACCGCGGCCGGCGACAAGCCCTTGATACTGGCCTCGCGGGTGTTCGGCACCCAACGTACCCATTCATTACCAGCAGAAAGAATCGCCTCAAGATCAGCCAGCGGCACATCGCGGCGCAGCTTGATGGTCAGCGCCTGGCTATGGCAGCGCATTGCGCCGATTCGTACACACAAACTCTCAACGGGGATATGTCCGGTACCTGACGCCGGCAGACCCAGAATCTTGTTGAGCTCGGCATCACCCTTCCACTCTTCGCGCGACATGCCGTTGCCAAGGTCTTTATCAATCCAGGGGATGAGGCTGCCCGCAAGCGGGACGCCGAAATGTTCAACCGGGAAATCAGCCTGCCCCATCGCCTGGGCCACGCAGCGATCGATCTCTAAGATGGACGAGGCAGGATCAGCCAGAAGAGGGGTGGCAGCTGTATGCAACCGCCCCATCTGCGTCAGCAGTTCACGCATATTCTGGGCGCCGGCACCCGAGGCGGCCTGGTAGGTCATGGCCGATACCCACTCAACCAGATTCTCGCGAAGCAACCCGTTGAGGGCCATCATCATGAGGCTGACCGTGCAATTGCCACCGATGAAATTGCGTACGCCACGGCTGAGGCTCTCGCGGATGACATGCAGGTTCAGCGGATCAAGAATAATGACCGCATCGTCTTTCATTCGAAGCGCCGAGGCCGCGTCAATCCAGTATCCGTTCCAGCCGGTCGCGCGCAGCTTAGGAAAAATGTCGTTGGTCCAGTCACCGCCCTGACAGGTCATGATGATGTCCATACGGCGCAGCGCATCAATCGACGACGCATCCTGCAGCCGCTCAGCGCCTAGCGGCGCCTGCCCACCGGCGTTCGAGGTGCTGAAGAACACCGGATCGATAACAGCGAAATCATTCTCGGTGCGCATGCGATCCATGAGCACTGAGCCGACCATGCCCCGCCACCCGACAATCCCGACCTTTTTCATGAACATTCTCCGCCTGTCAGGCCAGCCTTAAAGCGCGGCGAGGACCGCATCGCCCATCGCCGAGGTACCCACGGTCTGCTTGCCTGTTTCAGCGATATCGGGCGTACGCAAACCCTGCGCCAGCACTTTCCGCACGGCAGCCTCAACGCGCGCGGCAGCTGCCTCCTGGCCCAGCGAGTAACGCAGCAGCATGGCCAGCGACAGGATGGTGGCCAGCGGATTGGCGACACCCTTGCCCGCGATATCGGGCGCAGAGCCATGGATGGGCTCATACAAACCAAACTTCTCGGTGTTGAGGGATGCAGACGGCAGCATTCCGATGGACCCGGTCAGCATGGAGGCCTCATCAGACAGGATGTCGCCAAACATATTGCCGGTGACGATCACGTCAAACTGCTTGGGATTACGCACCAGCTGCATGGCCGCGTTGTCCACGTACATGTGACTGAGCGCCACATCCGTAAACGACTGGTGCACTTCAGTGACCACATCGCGCCACAACTGGGTGGTCTCGAGCACGTTGGCTTTGTCAACCGAGCAGACCTTGCGACCACGTTTGCGGGCCGCCTCGAACGCGACCACCGCGATGCGCCGGATTTCGCTCTCGGTGTAACGCATGGTGTCAAAGCCCTCGCGCTCACCTTTCTCGTTGGTACGGATACCGCGCGGCTGGCCGAAATAAATGTCGCTGGTGAGCTCACGCAAAATCAGAATATCAAGCCCGGCCACCACGTCGCTGCGCAGCGTGGAGGCATGCGCAAGCTCGGGAAACACGGTTGCAGGCCGCAGATTGGCGAACAGATCAAAATGCTTACGCAGACGCAGCAGCCCCTGCTCGGGGCGCTGTGGACGCGGCAGCGTGTCGTAGCGCGGACCGCCGACTGCTCCAAACAAAATCGCGTCAGCCTTTTCGCAGATGCGCAACGTAGCTTCCGGCAGGGGGTCGCCCGCGCTGTCAAAGCCCGCCCCTCCAACCGGCGCGGTCTCGGTCTCGATGCGCAAACCATCACTGGCCAAAGCAGCCAGCACCCGAAGCGCCTGAGCCGTTATCTCGGGGCCTATGCCGTCACCGGGCAATACAGCGATTTTCATGGCGTAATCTCTGAAAAGAAATGAGTCTTCAACAAGCCTTGGCGCGCTCGCGAGAGCGAACCTATGTGATGGGCATGCGCGACGGACAAACGATGTCGAGGGTGCCCAGGAAAACTGACCCGGACATCAACGTGTAAGCGTGTGCCCCAACCAGGGCTGCTCGGTCAGCCTGCGATTTTCAAATTCGCGAATCTTGTCGGCATGCCGCAGGGTCAGCCCGATCTCATCAAGGCCGTTGACCAGACAATATTTGCGAAATTCATCGACCTCGAATCGAAAACTGCGCGAACCGTCGGCGGTGCTCACCGTCTGCTGGGGCAGATCCACTATCAACTCAAAGCCTACAAATCCATTGACCTGGTGGAATAAAAAATCGACTTCCGACTCGGCCAGTCGAACCGGTAAAAGCCCGTTCTTGAAGCAGTTGGTAAAGAAGATATCGGCAAACGACGGCGCGATGACCGCTCGAAAACCATAGTCTTCGAGCGCCCAAGGCGCGTGCTCACGAGACGATCCGCAACCGAAATTCTTGCGCGCTAAAAGAATAGAAGCGCCCTTGTAACGCGGCTGATTCAGCGAAAAATCGGGATTCAGCGGCCGCAGGCTGTTATCCATACCGGGCTCACCCCGATCAAGATAGCGCCATTCATCAAACAGATTGGGCCCAAAGCCCGAACGCTTGATCGACTTGAGAAACTGCTTGGGGATGATGGCGTCGGTATCGACGTTGGCCCGGTCAAGCGGCGCGACCAGCCCGCGATGAACAGTAAGACTTTGCATAGTGGTTTCCTGACGCGATCGGCGAATGGCTTAGCCGAGACGACGAACATCGACAAAATGACCCGCCACGGCAGCGGCAGCCGCCATCGCCGGACTGACCAGATGAGTGCGGCCACCGGCCCCCTGACGCCCTTCAAAATTGCGGTTAGAGGTTGAAGCACACCGCTCTCCGGGCTCAATGCGATCGGCATTCATCGCCAGACACATTGAGCACCCAGGCTCGCGCCACTCGAAACCCGCATCCCGGAAAATTTTGTCCAGGCCTTCGGCCTCGACCTGCGCCTTGACCAGCCCAGAGCCAGGCACCACCAGCACCTGCTTGACGTTAGAGGCCTTGCGGCGCCCGCGCGCAACGGAAGCGGCCTCGCGAAGGTCTTCAATACGGGAATTCGTGCAGGAACCAATGAAGACCTTGTCGACTCGGATGTCGGTCATGGGCGTATTGGGTTTGAGGCCCATATAGACCAGAGCTCGCTCCATGCCTTCGCGTCGGACCGGATCTTTTTCTTTTTCGGGATCGGGTACACGTCCATCAATGGTGGCGACCATTTCGGGGGACGTGCCCCAAGTCACCTGCGGCACGATGCTGGCTGCATCGAGTGTCACCACGGCATCAAACTTGGCACCGGGATCCGAGTGCAATGCTTTCCAGATCGCGACGGCACGATCCCATTCAGGGCCAACGGGCGATAGAGGCCGATCTTTGAGATAGCGCAGCGTGGTGTCATCAACCGCAACCATGCCGGAGCGCGCACCGGCCTCGATGGCCATATTGCACAGGGTCATTCGCCCTTCCATCGACAGCGAGGAAATCGCCGACCCGGCAAACTCGATGGCAAAGCCCGTGCCGCCTGCAGTGCCAATCTTGCCGATGATGGCCAGCACCACGTCTTTGGCCGTGACGCCCGCACCCAGGCGGCCATCGACTCGCACCAGCATGTTCTTCATCTTGCGCGCCATGAGCGTCTGGGTGGCCAACGCGTGCTCGACCTCAGAGGTGCCGATGCCGAAGGCCAGACAGGCAAAGGCGCCGTGCGTGCTGGTGTGAGAGTCACCGCACACTACGGTCATGCCCGGCAGCGTGGCGCCCTGTTCGGGGCCGATGACATGCACGATGCCCTGGCGCCGATCGCTGATGTTGAAATATGTCAGGCCATGCTCGCGCGCATTGGCATCCAGCGTTTCAACCTGCAGACGGGCGATCGGGTCATCAATGCCGCGCGACCGATCGGTGGTGGGTACGTTGTGATCAACCACGGCCAAATTAGCGCTGACCCGCCACGGCTTACGACCCGCCAGGCGTAGCCCCTCAAAGGCCTGCGGACTGGTGACTTCATGGACCAGATGCCGATCGATGTACAGAATAGCTGTGCCGTCGGCCTCAGTATGGACAACGTGCGCATCCCAGAGCTTGTCGTAAAGCGTTCGCAGAGCAAGCGACATGGCGATAACAACCCCTTGAAAAGCCTTGGATTATGCCACGCGTACCGGCGATGAACGCCGGCCGATCCACCAGGCCAACCAGCCTGCCAGCGTCATGATCGCTGCGCCGTGGAACGCCGCCGCCGGCGACACATGAACCCATAGCCAACTGGCGGCAAGACCACCGGCGGTTCCGCCAAATCCGTAGCCTATGGTGGCGTAGAGCGCCTGGGCTCGCGCCTGCTGCCCGGGATCGAACCAGGTTTGTAAAAGCACCTGGATGGCGGTGTGGTGAGTGCCGAAGGTCAGCGCATGTAGCAGCTGCGACAGCACAATCAGCCCCAACGAGCCTTCCGAGATACCGATGAGTGCAAAACGCAGTACACCCAGCGCCATGCATGCACCGACCAGGCTCATCGCGCCAAAACGCTGAAACAGAGGCCGCTGCAGATAAAACATGGCAATTTCGGCAACGACGCCCAGCGCCCAGATCACACCAATGGTGCTCTTGCTGTAACCCTTCTCATGGAGATAAAGCGAAAAGAAGGCATAAAGCGCCGCGTGCGCACAGATCATCAGAAACATCGATGCGAAAACCGCGGCGACTCGCGGCTCGCGCAGACGGGCAAATATGGGTTTGACGATCCGTTCGCGCGCCTGGCCGGCCACCGGAGTCTGTAACCAGGTGCTCGCCAACACGCAGGCCAGTAGCAAGGCCAGCCATCCGGGCACGCTGGCCACGCCCACCAGGTCGAGCACCGGCCCCATGGCCAGCACCGCCACCAGGAATCCGTAAGACCCCCAAACCCGCATGCGGCTGTAGACGCCCGTGTCGCGGCCTGATGCGTCCAGAGCAATCGCCTCCATGATCGGCATCTGCGCCGACGCGGCAAAAAAAAGGGCCAGACCCAGCAGAACCACCACGAAAAAATTGGCCCCTGCTGGCCACAAACCCAGCGCCGCCAACATGGCCATCGCAGCGCTCACCCGCAAAAGCAGTACGCGCTCACCCGTACGATCAGCCAGCCAGCCCCAGAACACCGGAGCGCCCAGTCGCACCACCTGCGGCAGCGACATGACGATGCCGATCTGGGTGATGCTCAGACCCACTTCGCTCAGGTAAAGGCTGAAAAAGGGCGAAAAAACGCCGACATACAGAAAATAAGCAAAGAAAAACACCCGCACCCCGCGGCGAGCCTGTCGGTCATCGTGCACGATGCGGTCGTTCAGCGGTCGTTCAGCGTCCGCTTTGCCCGGTGCACCCAGGGATACGCGGCGTACCAACCCGAACATCAGCGTTCTGAGCCCGATGCCGCAAGGCATGGTCCATCAGAACCAGCGCCAGCACGGCCTCTGCAATCGGCACTGCACGAATGCCCACACAAGGGTCGTGGCGGCCCAGCGTCTGAACAGTCGTGGCATTGCCCTCAATGTCAATGGACCGCCGCTCGGTGCGAATGCTGGAAGTGGGCTTGACCGCAATCGATACGGTGATGGGCTGGCCGGTGGATATGCCCCCCAGAACGCCGCCGGCGTTATTGCTCGCAAAGCCGTCGGGAGTCAGTTCATCGCCGTGCTCGCTGCCGCGCTGCGAGATGCTGCGAAAGCCGGCGCCAATCTCAACGCCTTTGACCGCGTTGATACCCATCATGCCCCAGGCGATATCCGCGTCGAGTTTGTCGTAAATAGGTTCACCCAAGCCAGGGGGCACCGACTCAGCGACCACCTCGATGCGCGCGCCGCACGAGTCGCCAGCACGTCGCAACTCATCCATGTAGGCTTCCAGCCGCTCAATAATGGCTGAATCGGGCGCAAAAAACGGATTCAACGGAATCTGCTCGGCATCCGTGAACGGTATGCTGACCGGGCCCAGCTGCGACATCCAACCGATGAACCGAGTACCGAATTGCTCGCGCAGCCACTTGCGTGCAATGGCTGCCGCGGCCACGGTGGGCGCTGTCAGACGCGCCGATGAGCGGCCCCCGCCACGATGATCACGAATGCCGTATTTGTGCCAATACGTGTAGTCGGCATGCCCTGGCCTAAATGTCTGGACCAGATTGCCATAGTCTTTGCTGCGCGCATCCTGATTGCGGATGAGCAGCATGATGGGCGTGCCCGTCGTGTGTCCTTCAAAGACGCCCGACAGAATTTCGACCTGATCGGGCTCCTGACGCTGCGTCACATGCCGGGACGTTCCGGGCCTGCGGCGGTCGAGCTCAATCTGAATGTCCTGCTCAGACAATGCCAGTCCAGGCGGGCAACCGTCGACCACGCAGCCAATCGCCGGTCCGTGCGACTCACCAAAGTTGCTGACCCGAAACAGCTCGCCAAAAGTATTGCCTGCCATGACCCTATCCCCGCGCGAAACCGCCCGGCAAAACGTCATTCTAGCCGTTGGGGTGGTCGCGAACCCTACTGGTCAGCCCCTGCAGCGCGAAGTACGGTCGTCAGTTCGCAGACGCCGCCGACAGGCGCTGAACAACCACCTCACGAGGCATCAGCGCCAGACACGCATCCACGGACGGCGTCTGCGCAAAGCCAAACACCAGAAGCCGAACCGGAATGGCCAGCTGCGGCATCTTCAGGCCATGGCCGGCCAGAACCGGCTTGAAGCTTGATGCGATGCCTTCACGCGTCCATTCGCATTGCGCAAACGCCTGGGCCAGTGCCGCCAGGGCCGGTCGTACCTCGGATTTGAGGTGGGCAGCGAGGTCTTCAGGGCGCGGCTGGGGCTGCGTATAAAACATATGCGCAGCATCGGCCAGTTCATTGAGCGTTGCCGCACGCTCTTTCAGAAGCGCGCATACTGCGGCGAGATCAGCTGCATCTGGCGCTGCCAGCGCGTGGGCGTGAACACCGGCGTGAATCAGCCGGCCGCGGATGGATTTGGCCAGCGCGGCGTCATCGCTGCGCTTCAGGTAGTGCTGGTTGATCCAGCGCAGCTTGTCGGTATCAAACTGGGAGGGCGAGCCGGACAGATGCGAACCGTCAAACCAGCTGACGAACTGTTCGCGCGAGAAGATCTCATCGTCACCATGGCTCCAGCCCAACCGGGCCAGATAGTTGATGACAGCATCCGCCAGGTAGCCATCGGCGTCATACTGCATGACCGACACCGCGCCATGTCGCTTGGACAGCTTTTGGCCATCATCGCCGTGAATCATGGGCACGTGGCCATAGCGCGGCAGGTCTGCCCCCAGGGCCTTCAGAATATTAATCTGGCGGGGCGTGTTATTGACATGGTCATCGCCCCGAATGACGTGCGTGATGCGCATTTCAAAATCGTCAACCACCACACAGAAATTATAGGTGGGCGTGCCGTCTGACCTCGCAATGATCAGATCGTCGAGTTCGTCATTGGCAATACTGATGGGCCCCTTCACCAGATCATCCCAGGTGACCGACCCCTCAGTAGGGTTACGAAACCGCACCACGGGCTTGACCCCAGGCGGAGGCGTCAGCCCTGCACAACGCTCAGGTCGCCACCGACCGTCATAGCGCGGTTTCTCGCCGCGAGCCCGCTGAGATTCGCGCATGGCATCAAGCTCTTCGGGCGTGCAGTAGCAGTGGTAGGCCGTGCCCTGCGCCAACATGCGCGCGATGAACTGGCGGTACAAATCCATGCGCCGTGTCTGATAGAACGGACCCTCGTCAGGCGTAAGACCCAGCCACTGCATACCGTCCAGAATGGCCTGCACGGCTTCGGGGGTTGAGCGCTCGAGGTCAGTGTCTTCGATGCGCAGAATAAAGGTGCCACCAAAGTGGCGGGCATAGGCCCAGGCGAACAGTGCGGTGCGAGCCCCACCAATATGCAGATAACCGGTAGGGCTGGGAGCGAAACGGGTTCGGATCATGTAGGACTTATTCGTTCAGACCCCTTCCAGGATAGGGGTGCGTGGCAATCCAGTGACGGGCAATGTCAAGGCGACGGGTCACCCAGACGTCAGGATGCTTCATAACATGATCCAGAAAACGCTCAAAGCCGGCCGCGCGCGCCGGATGCCCAACCAGACGCATATGCAGGCCCACCGACATCATCTTGGGCTGGGTCTTACCTTCGCGATAGAGCATATCGAAGGCATCACGCAAAAATTCGAACCATTGATTGGCGGTACCGACCGAGCCCGCAAACTTACCGTCGTTATTGGTCAGCGAGTACGGAATGACCAGATGCGGCTTGCCATTGACCGTCCGCCAGAACGGCAATTCATCGCCGTAGTAGTCAGAGTCGTATAGAAAACCGCCTTCTTCAGCTACCAGACGACGGGTGTTCACCCCAGGGCTGTAGCGGCAATACCAGCCATACGGGCGTTCGCCCGTGGTTCGGGCAATGGACTCGACCGCTTTGCGAATGTGCTCGCGTTCTTCAGCCTCGGATAGTTCATAGTGCTTGATCCAGCGCCAGCCATGGCTGCAGACATCAAAGCCTGCCTGACGGATCGCCTCAGCAGCTTGCGGATTGCGCTCAAGCGCCAGGGCACAGCCAAAGATGGTCATGGGCAAGCCGCGCTCCTGCACCAGGCGCATCAGGCGCCAAAAGCCCACGCGGCTGCCATATTCAAACAGGCCCTCAGCAGCCAAATCACGGCCGTTGTTGCCCTGATTGAGACCGTGCACTTCGGTGAGGCCGTTTTCAGTGAACCCTTCTCCGTCCTGCACCGAGGGCTCGCTGCCCTCTTCGTAGTTCATGACCAGATTAAGCGCCAGGCGCGCACCCTTGGGCCATTTGGGGTCAGGCGGCGCTGCGCCATAACCAATGAAATCGCGCTTGAGATGATCCATAGCCAATGCCCTTTCGATCAGGATTCAGATACGGTGAACGGCGCAACGTCGACAAACTCTTCATCAAGCTTGCCGCCATCGCGCCACATGAACACCGCCATGCGCCCTGGCTTATCCAGGAGCGTCAGGCCGTGGTGCCAGGTGTTCATTCGATAGGTAACGCCCTGATGAGGCTGCGCAATAAAAGCGCAGGCCTGCGACATATCAGGACCACCGCCCGCCGCATGCGGCGCCACAACAATCAGCCAACGGCCGCAATCAATCGGAACAAAAGTCTGTGAAGAAAATTCATGGCGCTCAAGATAGTTGGACTTGAGCGGCAGCCCGTCGACGGGCGGGCGGAACACCATCGATAGACTTGCCTGCGCGTCGGATCGTCCATTACCAAAGGCCTGTTCAAAATAATCACGACCGTATTCAGCAGGTGACGTGATGACCTCCCCGTAAGGGGCAAACGCCTCAGGGGTCAAGGGCTGCGCAATCAGATTCATCAATACGGACTCCTTGGCACGAGTGTGACGGGTTAAACCCTGCGGGTGAAGCCAACCAGACGCTCCATGATCAGCATGAGGGCGAGTACCAGCGTGATCATCACACCCGATACCGCCGCGATTCGAACGTCCAGGGTGGACTCCATCATGCCCCACATACGAATAGGCAGCATGTCAGTGCGCGGGCCTGACAGAAAAAGGGAAATTGGCACATTATCGATCGAGGCCATGAAGGCCAGGAAGGCGCCCGCGGCGATGCCGGGCGCGATAATGGGTAGCGTTACCCGGCGAAAGGTATAAAACCAGCTTGCACCCAGACTGGCGGAACACTCCAGCAAGGATCCGTCCAACTGGCTGAGACTGGCCGATGTGGTGCGCAGCACGAACGGCACGATGAGTAGCGCATGCCCGATGATGATGAGATTCAGCGACGGACGAAAGCCGAGCAACGTGAAGTACATGAGCGCGGCCAGACCAAACGACAGCCCGGGCAGAATCATGGGCGACATGAAAACCGCATCCAGCACGCGCGCCAGACGCGCCCGTGAGCGCGAGATGCCCATGGCAGCCAAGGTACCGAACAGCACGGCCGCGCCCGTTGCCCAGGCGGCTACCGTCAGGCTGTTGCCAGCGGCGCGATGAATCTGTCTGGAAACACTTTCATCGAACAACTGCCGATACCACTGAAAAGACAGCCCGGTAGGCGGAAACTTCAGGGAGCGGTTTTCGGTCAGCGAAGTGGCCAGCACCACCACAACCGGTCCGATCATGATGATGAGGGCAAAGGTGGCCAGTGCACCGATCACCAACCAGTAAGACCAGTCCGCGGCGGAATGACGTCTAAGCGACATTGAGGTACCTCGTCCCGCGTCGACCCAGCGCAGAGATCACCACCACGACCGCAGTCACCGACACCAGCAGTGTGAGTGCGGCCACCGCCGCCAGCGGCCAGTTGTAGACCACCAGCGACTGCTGCCAGATGAGCAGCGGCAGATAAACAAGGCGATTGCCGCCGATGATCTGCTGCGAGATAAAGGCCGTGGTCGAACTGGCAAAGACCAGCATGCAGCCGGCGACCAGGCCTGGCAGGCTCAGCGGGAAAATCACAGTGAACAGCGTACGCCAGCGTGAGGCGCCCAACGCCGCTGAAGCATCCCGAAGATTTGGGTCGATGCGGCTCATCACGCTGATGAGCGGCAGCAGCATCAGGGGCATTTCAATCTGAGTGAGCGACAACACCAGGCCGAATTCGGTCTGCAGCAATCGCAGCGGCGCAGGGGTAAGCCCCAGCGACATCAGCGTGTAATTGATGACACCTTCATGACCCAGAATGACGATCCAGGCGAAGGTCCGAACCACCACCGACAGCAGCAGGGGCATGATGATGATGAAAAGCAGCACGCGCTGGATGCGCGGGCTGCTGGACATGTACACGATAGCCAATGGATAACCAATCAGCACGCTGGCGGCAACCGTCAACAGCCCTAGTTTGAGCGTGTCAAAGGTGACCTTCCAGTAGAAGGGATCGCCAAGAAACTTCGTCCACATCGCAAAACCCAGTTGGGTAATGCGGTCGTCGTCAAAGGCGCTGACCCCGATCAGCATGAACAGGGGCGCCACAAAAAACGCAATAAAGGCCAGCGCAAGCGGCAGGGCGAGCTGCCACTCGGCTGGCTGCGTCAGGGCGGTCAGCCGCCCTGACCGTCCGGGCAAAGCTCCGGACACTGCACTCATCACTTGGCCACTTCCTTGTTGAAGCGTTCAATCCAGCCTGCGCGCAGGGGATTGATCTTGGACCAGTCATGGCGGATGAACTTATCCATCTCGCTAAGATTGGTGAGCGGCAAACCTGCCGAACCCAGCGGAACATCGCGGTTGACCGGCGCCAGGAAGTACGGAGGCTTCATCAGACCCTCCTGAACGCTGGCGGAGATCACCGTGTCCAGGTACTTGTAGGCGTTGGCCTGCTCAGCACCCTTGGCGATATGCATGGTGGTGAAGAAGGCAATAGTGCCGGTATCGGGCTTGACGAACTCGATGTCAACACCGCGGCTCTTGAGCGTGCCCACGTTCTGCGTGTTGGTGTACATGATGTCGATCTGGCCCTGCTGATAGAGGCTGGGCTGAGCGGCCGGCGCTGAGATGGCGGCCACCTTGGGCAGAATTTTCTTCACTTCCGCGAAGAAAGGCTCTACGTTGGTTTCCGAGCCACCGAACATCTTGGCGATCTCAATGATGGAGACCGTGCCAAAGGTGGTCTGAAAGCCGGTCAGGCCCAGGCGCGAGACATACGGCTCTTTGAACAGATCGGTCCAGGACTTGGGCGGCGTGGAGAACTTCTTGGGGTTGTAGGCAATGCCCACAAACTGCGCGGCGACGCCCACGCCCCAGTCGTCGGCCATGCCAGCCGGCAGCTTGCCAAGGCCGGGCAATTTTTTCGGATCAAATTTTTCAAACAGACCCGCATCGATGCCCGTGATTCTGGGGCCCGGATCCAGCACAAACACGTCAAACGGAGGGGCACCACGCGCTGCCCTGGCCTTGGCGATCTGGTCAACCGCGAAGAGCGGCTGCATTTCCAGATCAACGTTGTGCGCCTTTTTGAGCGCGGGCGTGACGATGCCGCGGAAAGCTTCTTCCCAGGCACCGGGATACATGGCAGCCGTGACCACCCCTTTGGCGTGAGCAAGCCCAGGTACAAGACCGGCACCGCTGGCGGCGGCCATCGCAGCCAAAACGCTGCGGCGATTGAAATCGGGTTTAGTCATGAAAATCCCCTTGGTTGAGTCAAACGGGTTGGACAAGCGTGCAAGGTAAACGGAGTCAACGTGCTGCAGAGCATCAGGCATCCGCGGCGAACACAGCTGGACGCGCCTGGGGGCGTAGTCCGCAAAAGAGCTGGGGCCCGGCATCAGCATCCTGACCGATGCGCGCCTCAACCAGCTTCAGCGTCGACCCGTCTCGGGCGAGCAGGTCATGGACCACATTCGCGCCCAGCGGCACCAGTAGCCTGCGCTGCACAGGCCAATAGCCCGGGCCTGGTTGATTCGACAATGCGAGTTGCTCGGGACGAACCGCCAGCACGACTTCACGTCCTGCCGAGAGGCTGCGATCAGTGGGCACGGTCACTGTGGCACCCGCAGACAGCTCGATGATCAGGCTGTCTGCATCGCGCCCCGTCACCCGGCCCGCCATCATGTTGGCAGTCCCGATAAAGCCCGCGACAAATCGGGTCGCCGGCTTGTCATAGACGCTGGCGGGTGTGTCGAACTGTTCGACCCGGCCGCTGTTCATGACGGCGATTCGGTCAGCCACACTCATCGCCTCTTCCTGGTCGTGAGTCACTAAAATCGCCGTCAGCCCAAACTGCTGCTGCAGGCGCTTGACCTCAATCTGCATATCCAGACGCAAGCTCTTGTCGAGCGCTGAAAAGGGCTCGTCCAGCAGGAGTACAGAGGGCTCGACCGCCAGCGCCCGGGCGAGCGCCACGCGCTGCTGCTGCCCTCCCGACAACTGGCGCGGGAAACGATCGCCCATTCCGCTGAGCCGAACCACTTCAAGAAAGCGATCAACCGTCGCCGCCGCCCGAGAGCGAGACTGACCGCGCGCTCGTAGTCCGTAGGCGACGTTTTCAGCCACTGTCATGTGGGGAAACAGGGCGTAATTTTGAAACACGATGCCGACGTTGCGCCGGTTGGGTGGCAAGGCATCAATGCTGGCGCCGTCAATGAGTACGCGCCCGGTCTGCTGGGTGACAAAGCCCGCGATGGTTCGCAGCAAGGTGGTCTTGCCACAGCCAGACGGCCCCAAGAGGGCAACGACCTCACCGGCACGGATCGACAAGGACACATCGTCGACTGCGACCACCGAGCCATACCGATGACGTAGCCCCTCGAGCTCAACGGGTCGACCCCGAGCGGCCGGGCCAGCCTCTATTCCCGTCGCAGCCTGCGCTTGACGCTGTTCAGCCGTAAAATTCACATTTGTCTTCCAGTGTTTGCTTACTTACGCCCACAGACTAGCGGCCGCACCGATGAAGTGCAATCAAAACACCTAAAAGCCAGGAATTGAAACAACCAATCTCCTAGCAATCGCCATGCCGCACCGGCACAGTGCGGGATTGGTACTCCGGGATGAGAATCGAGCCCTATCTTAGGGCGGAGTGACACGACAAGACCGCTTATCGAAGAAACCCTGCACCGATCAGGTGCATACCCAATTGGAGTCGCCATGGATCTGAAATTGAATTCGAAACGCGCGCTGGTCACCGGCGCAAGCGCTGGCATTGGCCGCGGCATCGCACTGGCGCTGGCGGCCGAGGGGGTGCAAATGGCCATCACGGCGCGACGCGACGATAGGCTGCGCGAGCTTGCCAAAGAGATTCAGGCCAGTGGTGCGCCTGAGCCCGTCTGTATCGCCTTCGACATGTACGATCCGGGCGCCGCCCAGCGCATCGCCGCGCTCGCCACCGAGGCACTGGGCGGCGTCGATATTTTGATCAACAACGCAGGCGGCTCCCGCAGCTTTGCAGATCTGCACGTGGATGAAACCCGATGGGAAGAGGCCCTGACCTTGAATTTTCATCGTCCGCGGCAGCTTGCCGATGCGCTGATCGATGGCATGATTTCGCGCGGCTGGGGGCGCATCATCAACATCACCGGCAAAAGCGAACCTGATCATGTCAACGGTGCCTTTTGCGCCAAGGCTGGCCTGCACAGCTGGGCCAAAGGCCTGTCGCGCATGGTGGGCAAGCACGGCATCACCGTGAACTGCGTGCCGCCCGGGCGCATTCACTCCGAGCAGATTCTGCGCAACTACACCCCCGAGTATCGTCAGTGGCAATGTGAGAACGAAATTCCAGTGGGTCGATACGGCGAGCCTGAAGACATTGCCGCGCTGGTGACATTTCTGGCTTCGCCGCTGGCCGGTTACATTACCGGCGCGGTCATCCCGGTCGATGGCGGACTGCGCCGCTATCAGTTCTGAACTTCATTCAAGGAGCCTTCCCATGAAGCGACGCATTCTGCTGAACACAGGCCTGGCAGCCGCCCTGGGTTTGATGGGGTTAACACACGCTCATGCGCAGCCTGCACCATGGCCCACTAAGTCCATCCGGTTTGTGGTGCCCTTCGCACCGGGTGGCACCAGCGAGATCGTGGCCCGCTCGGTGGCCGCCGAGCTCAGCAAACAGCTGGGCCAAAGCGTTTATGTTGAAAACAAGCCGGGTGGGGCTGGCGTCACCGCGATGTCGGAAGTCGCCAAGGCCGCTCCTGACGGTTACACCGTGATCCTCGGTCATGTCGGAACCCTGGCGGTCAACCCTTACATGCTTAAGAGCCAGCCCTACGATGTCAACCGCGATTTCGTGCCTGTGACCCTGCTGGCTAAAGTACCCAATGTGTTTGTAATTCACCCCGATGTGCCTGCGCGCGACTTCCGCGAATTTGTCGAGTACGTTAAGAAAAATCCTGGCAAGCTCAACTATGGTTCGGCCGGCAATGCCAGCGCAGGACATCTGGCCATGGAGTACCTCAAGCTCGTCACCGGTATGCACATCGTGCATATTCCCTACCGAGGAACCGGCCCGCAACTGGTCGACCTGCTCGCCGGACGCACCGACGCCTCATCGGCCGGAATGCCGGCGCTCGGTCAGCACATCCGCAGCGGCAAGCTGCGAGCGATCGCGGTGGGCACTCAGGCTCGCATCCCGGCTCTGCCCGACGTTCCCACGGTGGCAGAGATGGGTTTCAAGGACTTTGAAACCTCGCAGTGGTACGGCATGCTGGCGCCCGCGGGCACACCGGCTGACATTGTGAAGCGTCTTCAGCAAGAGTCACACAAAGCTTTGCGTGCCAGTTCGGTCACCGAGCGTTTTGCCAGCGATAACGCTGTCGGTGGTGGTGGCCCGCCGGAAGAATTCGCCGCCTTTATTCGCAATGAGCAGCGCATCTGGTCTGACATTGTGAAGCGCGCTGACATCAAGGCTGATTAAGTTATCGACAAATCCACCTGTCCCAGGCCTTGGTGCCCGACACGCGACCACGCGGGCGGGGCTTTTCTGATGCAACATGGTTCACCATGATCGTTGATCAATCCACCGATGTGCTGATCGTAGGCGGCGGTAACGCCGCGCTGTGCGCAGCGCTCATGGCTCTCGAAGCCGGTGCGCGCGTTCGTCTGCTAGAAGTTGCACCGCGGGAATGGCGTGGCGGCAACTCCATGCATGTACGCAATCTTCGCTGCATGCATGACGCACCCCAGGACGTCCTGGTGGAAGCCTATCCCGAGGAAGAATTCTGGCAAGACCTGCTCCGGGTCACGGGCGGCCTCACGGATGAGACCATGGCTCGTCTGGCTATTCGAGCCTCCGCCACCTGTCGACCCTGGATGACCCGCCACGGAGTACGGTTTCAGCCGTCCCTGTCGGGCGCCTTGCATACCGCACGGACCAATGCGTTTTTCATGGGTGGCGGCAAAGCGCTGGTCAACGCCTATTACCGCAGCGCCGAAAGGCTGGGCGCCCGCATCGACTACAACGCCGAGGTCACAGGCATCGAACTCGACGGCACACGCTTCGTTGCGGCGCAGGTCAGGCATCGCCTGCCGGACGGCACCACCCGTGACGAACGGATCACCGCGCGCAGTTGCGTAATCGCCTGCGGCGGGTTCGAGTCCAATATCGAATGGCTGCGAGAAGCCTGGGGAACCAATCAGCACGGCGAAAACCCGGCCGATCGATTTCTGGTTCGAGGCACCCGTTTTAATCAGGGCACGCTTCTGCGTCTGCTTGCCCAGCGGGGCGCTGACACCACCGGCGATCCGACTCAGGCCCACATGGTAGCCATCGATGCCCGGGCGCCGCTCTATGACGGCGGCATCTGTACGCGTATTGACTGCGTATCGCTGGGCGTGGTGCTCAACCTGCGCGCCGAGCGCTTTTACGATGAGGGCGAAGACTTCTGGCCCAAGCGCTATGCGATCTGGGGACGCCTGGTTGCGCAACAGCCTGGACAAACCGCCTGGTGCGTGATCGATGCAAAGGCGGTCGGTCGCTTTATGCCACCGGTTTTCGAGGGCACACGCGCCTCCACCCTACCTGAACTTGCCCGTGCGATCGGGCTGGATGAGACTCGCTTTATGCAGACTGTCAATCAGTACAACGCGGCCTGTCGACCCGGCAGCTTTGACCATACGGTGCTCGACGACTGCCACACCGAAGGCCTGACACCGCCAAAGACCCACTGGGCGCTACCCATCGATACCCCCCCCTTCGCCGCTTACCCGGTCAGACCGGGTATCACGTTTACCTACTACGGTCTGCGTACTGACAAAACCACGGCTGTCCAGTTTGGTGGCGAGCAAAGCCCCAACCTGTTTGCGGCCGGCGAGATCATGGCCGGTAATGTGCTGGGCAAGGGTTACACCGCAGGCGTGGGCATGACCATCGGTACAGCCTACGGTCGTATCGCCGGCGTTCAGGCAGCTCAAGCGGCCATCGGCGTTCGTCTGGACATCGCGGAGGTCGACCGTGCCGCCGCTTGAATCGCTAGCCCGACAGGCGCAGGCCCTGGCCGACGCGCCCTGGTTATCTGGCCCTCACACCCCAGCCGAAACCGAGGTGGCGCGACAGATGCAGATCTGCAACGCCTGCCGCTACTGCGAGGGCTTCTGTGCGGTGTTTCCGGCCATGACCCGTCGCCTCGAGTTTGGCCGTGCTGATGTGCACTACCTGGCCAACCTTTGTCACAACTGCGGCGCCTGTTTACATGCCTGCCAATATGCGCCACCGCATGACTTCGCGGTGAATGTACCGCGCGCGATGGCCACCGTGCGCGGCCAGACCTATGCCGACTTTGCCTGGCCGCCCAGCTTCGGCACGCTTTATCGACGCAACGGTTTGACCGTGGCCATGGCACTGGCCGCAGGTTTAAGCCTGTTTCTGGCGCTGGCGGCAGCCCGCCAGGGTGACCTCTGGACTTCGGTCGAGGGCGGGCGCTTTTACGATATTTTTCCGCACGGGCTGATGGTGTCGCTGTTCCTGCCCATTTTTGCCTTCGCCCTGCTGGCGCTGACACTCGGTGCACGACAGTTCTGGAAAGCACTTAAGCCAGCCACCAGCGGCGCCGATCTGCAAGGCCCGGCGCTGGCTGAGGCCAGTCATGACGCACTCAAGCTCAAGTATCTCGACGGCGGACATGGCGAGGGCTGCCACAACGAAGACGATGCCTGGACCCAGTCACGTCGACGATTCCACCATCTGACGTTTTACGGCTTTCTGCTGTGCCTGGCCTCGACCTCAGTCGCCACTATCTATCACTATGCCCTGGGCTGGATCGCACCGTACGACTGGCCCAGTCTGCCCAAGCTGCTGGGTGTCACCGGCGGCATTGCGCTCAGCATAGGCACTGCGGGGCTGCTGCGCCTGCGACTGCGCCGTCATCCTGATCATGTTCTGCCGGCCCAGCAGGGCATGGATCTTGGCTTCATTGGACTGCTGCTGCTCACCGGGGTAAGCGGGCTACTGCTGGTGATGGTTCGCGATTCGGCGGCAATGCCACTGGTGTTGTGCGTACACCTGGGTTCGGTCATGGCGCTCTTCTTCACCATGCCTTACGGCAAGTTCGCCCATGGCGTCTATCGCGTCGCTGCGATGCTGCGCTACGCAGTCGAACGCCGGCAGCCGAATCGTCTCGGCCTGGGCGGCGAATAGGAGGCTATATGACCCCGACGCCCTTCCGACTACAGATTCCGGCTGAATCCTTGCACGACCTGCGCCGACGTCTCAGCCAGGCCCGATACCCCGACACGGCTCCGGGCGAGCCCTGGGCCTGCGGTACCGATGTCGACTACATGCAGACACTGCTGGCCTATTGGCGGGACCAATTCGATTGGCGTGCCCAGGAAGCCCGTCTAAACGCCCTACCCCAGTTCAAGGCGGAGATCGGCGATGCCGATGTGCATTTTCTGCACGTACCCGGTAAGCGGCCGACTGGCGGGCCAGAGCCGACGCCACTACTGCTGCTGCATGGCTGGCCAGGCTCGGTCTTCGAGTTTTTGGACATCATCGACCGACTCACCGATCCAGCCCGCTTTGGTGGCAACCCACACGATGCCTTTACGGTGGTGGCGCCATCACTACCGGGCTTCGGTCTGTCGTACCGACCTGGGCACCGATACGGCCTTGAGGCCATGACTGATCGGGTGGCGCGCCTCATGATTGAGGTACTGGGCTACTCCCGCTTTGCCGCGCAGGGCGGCGACTGGGGCTCTTTTGTAGCCTCAAGGCTTGCCATCACTCACCCGCAGCATCTGCTGGGTATCCATCTCAATTTTATGCCGCTGCGCCGCGACGGTGATTTCGACCAGACAGATCCCGATCAGGCTCGCTATCGCGAAGAACTCGCGCTGTTTCTCAAGGAAGAAGCGGGCTACCAGTGGATACAAGGCACACGACCGCAAACACTGGCCTTCGGCTTGAATGACTCGCCCCTGGGACTCGCCGCCTGGTTGATTGAAAAATTTCAGCGCTGGACTGACAACGACGGTGACCCAGAACAGGCTTTATCGCGCGATGTGATGCTGGCCAACATCAGTTTTTACTGGTTTACCGGATGCATCGCCTCGTCATTCTGGCCCTACTACGCCCGCATGCGTGGGCCCTGGCCCATCGCGCAAGACGGCGGCATTCAAGTGCCCATGGGGTACGCGCAATTTCCGCGCGAAATTCTTCGCCCGCCGCGCTCGCTGGCCGCACGCAGCTATGCCGATATTCGTCGTTGGACCGTCTGTGAGCGGGGTGGCCATTTCGCAGCGCTTGAGCAGCCCGCCGTGCTGGCGCACGAGATTCGCGAGTTTTTCAGACCCTTGCGCAGCACCATCGCATCGTAGCGGTGACGCAAGCCGGACGTCTTAGTCGATGTCGAGACAGTCACGGCTGATATCGCTGGCTCGTTGCACGCCAAGGTGCGCCATCGTGATGCGCATCTCTTCCAGCAAAATATCGAGACAGCGGGCCGCCCCAGGCGCACCAGCGGCCGCAACTCCGTAAAGCGTGGGTCGTCCCAGCAAGACCGCGCGGGCTCCCAGGGCCAGCGCCTTGACGATGTCGCCCCCGCGACGGAAACCCCCATCAACCATAAGAGGCACACGTGCGCTGGCCTGCGTGCCCCACTGCTGCAAGGCACGAATACTGGAACTGACACCGTCGATCTGGCGTCCGCCATGATTGGAGATGATGACCGCATCAGCACCGTGATCAGCCGCGCGCAGCGCATCGTCCAGACACAACACCCCTTTCACCAGCAGCGCGCCCTTCCAGCGCTGCCGCAGCCAGGCGATAACCTCCCAGGTAAGTGACGCGTCGAGCTGTGAGTTCATCAGAGCGGCATGCGATTGCGCATCTGCCGCGCCACGCGCGGCATCAAAATTGCGCAGACGCGGCATGCCCTGTCGCCACATCTGCAGGCACCATTCAGGATGAAGCGCGAAATCAAGTATCGATCGGGTTGACCAGCGCAGCGGTATGGTGAACCCATTGTGACGATCACGATCGCGCTTGCCGATGACCGGGACATCAACGGTGAGCACCAGCGCGTCATAGCCCGCCTGGGCCGCCCGCGCAATCATGCTCTCGGTCAGCGACCTGTCCTTGAAGACATAGAGTTGAAACCAGCGCCGACCGTCTGAGACCGCACTGACTTCTTCGATGGTGTTACCGGCTCCGGTGCTTAGGGTAAAGGGAATACCGGCACGCGCCGCAGTCTGTGCCAGCAGACATTCGCCATCCGGCCAGACCAGGGTCGCAAGGCCTGTGGGGCCGATAACCAGCGGGGCAGCAGCCGGCTTACCCAGAATGTCTGTGCCGAGCTCGATTTTTGAGACATCGCGCAGAAAGCGCGGCCTCAGACGTATCGATTCAAAATCAAGCTGATTCGCTTTGAGGGTGAGCTCGTCGGTGGCCCCCCCGTCTATGAAGTCGAATACCGCACGCGGCAGGCGCGAGCGAGCAAGACGACGCAGGTCGTCCACCGACACAGCATGCTGAATAGACATGGAACGCGACGACGCCAAAGATGCAGGGATGGTGCGGTACGATACCAGCGATTATCCGCCCTGGAGAACTCCGCGATGAAGATCACCGCCCTCGAAACCGTCCGCCTTGATGCCTTCCCCAATATTTTGTGGACACGGGTTCACACCGACGAAGGCATTACCGGTCTGGGGGAAACTTTTTATGGCCCGGCCTCGGCCGAGTCGCACGTCCATCACATGATTGCCCCGCATATCATCGGCAAAGATCCGCGTAATATTGAGCGTCTGCAGGCGCACCTGACCGGCTATGTAGGCTTTTCAGGGGCTAGCGCAGAGACCCGGGGGCGCTCCTCGGTCGACATCGCGTTGTGGGACATCCTGGGCAAGAGCGTGAACCTGCCGCTGTGCGATCTGCTGGGTGGCCGCGTGCGCGATTCGGTGCGCGTCTATAACACCTGCGCCGGCTACAGCTATGTTCAGACCCGACCCACGCAAGGCACTGACAACTTCGGCCTCAATGCCAAAACAGGTCAGTATGAAGATCTCAAGGGTTTTCTTGAGCGGGCTGACGAAGTCGCGCTAAGCCTGCTCGACATGGGCATCGACGCCATGAAAATCTGGCCCTTCGACTATGCAGCCGAAGCCAGCCAGGGCCAGTACATCTCAACCGCTGATCTCAAGAAAGCACTTGAACCCTTTGAGAAAATCCGCAAGGCGGTGGGTGATCGCATCGACATCATGGCGGAGCTGCACTCACTCTGGAACCGTCCCATGGCGGTCAAAATCGCGCGCGCACTTGAGCCCTATAACCCCTTCTGGGTTGAAGATCCCGTCATCATGGACCACATGGATGCCATCGGCGAAGTGGCCCGCAGCACCCGCGCGCCCATCGCGGTCGGTGAAACACGCGGCATGGCCGCCGACTACCGCTACCTGCTTGACCTGAAGGCGCTTAGCCTGGTCATCATGGATATGGCCTGGTGCGGCGGTGTCTCCGAGGCCCGCAAAATTGGCATCATGGCGCAGACCTACAAGGTACCCGTGGCATTTCATGACTGCACCGGACCGGTGGTGCTGACCACGTCAACCCACATGGCCCTGCACATGCCCAACTGCTTCGTGCAGGAAATTGTGCGGGCCTTCTACTATGGCTGGTACGGCGATGTGGTCACCAACCTGCCCCCGGTGACCAACGGACAGATCACCGTACCCCAGGGCCCAGGTCTGGGCATTGAGCTTAACCCGGATATTTTCAAACGTGCCGATTGCCACCGTCGCATCACAACCGAGAAGGATTTGTGATGAGTTCATCCGCACTGCGTATCGTGCTGCTAGGCGATATCGTCACGCCCAATCTGCCGCGGCTGCAACGCAAGGCTGATTTCGACTTTGATGCTCGTTGTATTGCTCATTCGGCCTCAGATACCGAGCGGATGCAGGCGATTGATTGGGCTGATGCCGTCGTCACGACCGCCTTCGACAAACCCGCCCCGCGGGCCACTTCGCTCAAGCTGGTGCAAGGTCAGGGTGCCGGCTATGAGCGTATTCTGTTTGACTGCGTTCCGGCGCAGGCCACCATATGCAACTCTTTCGGCCATGTGCGGGCGGCTGCAGAGTACGCACTTATGACCATGCTGATGTGGACGCACCGCTGGAAAGACGTCGAGACCAGCTTCAGGGGCGGCTCCTGGCAGTATGGGTCAATGTCTTTACCCATTCGCAACGAACTCAATAGTCAGACTGTGGGCATCGTCGGCCTCGGTCATATGGGTCGTGAAATCGCCCAGCGTGTGCATGCCATGGGCGTTCGTGTGCTGGGTTGCGCGCGTACGCAGCCCGAAGACTGCGCGGCCATCGAACGCTTCTGGCCCCTGCAGCACCTGGACGCATTCCTGGCCGAATGCGATTTCGTCATTCTGTCGATTGCCCTGACGCCCCAAACCCAACATCTCATTGACCAGGTCCGTCTCGGGCACATGCGGCGCAATGCCGTGCTGATCAATCTGGCCCGTGGGCCAGTGGTGCATGAGCAGGCGCTTTACGACGCCCTCACGCGGGGCACCATAGCCGGAGCGGTGCTGGATGTATGGTGGCAGTATCCCGACGCCGCCAATCCCAATCGGCGGGGCTCGACCCTCCCCTTCCATGAACTGCCCAATGTGCTGATGACGCCGCACTCTTCACAGTGGACCGAGCAGATGATGGACAGGCGCTGGGACATGATTGTGGCCAACCTGGAGCGTCTGAAGCGCGGTGAGCCTCTGCGCGACATCGTCAGGCCGCCACGTCAGATTTAGGGGCACCCTGCCGACCTGGCAGGCTCCGAACACCATCAGACCGCGGTCGGCTCGCGCCAGGCTGTGACCTCGCACTCGACCAGAATATCGGGGTCGAAGAAATTAGCGACCCCGATGAAAGACAGGGCCGGGCGACAGCCCGTGACAATCTCTGCATGAGCGCGCGCTGCTTCCTCCCACTGTCGCGTGTCCAACATGTAGACCCGCGTGGCCACCACATCAGACCAGCTCATGCCCGCCTGCTGCAGGGCGCCGGCGATCACCTTGAGCGACTGCTGGGTCTGCCCGTAGACGTCGCCGTGATGCAGGATGCGCCCCTGCTCATCTGCCGGTGAGGTCAGTGAGGTTTGAAATAACGGGCCCATACGCACGGCCCGCGAGTACGAGAAACGGGCCTCCCACGGACGGCCACTACTGATCTCAAGCCGCGGTGCGGCGTTGGCCTGCGCATGACCCGAAGCTGACTTGCCAGACGATTGCATGAAACAAGTTCCCTATGAATTGACCACATTCAGTCTAACCAGGTTGACGGGTCCTGTATACGCCACTAGCATCGCGCGACCATTGGAGTAGACATCGACTCGATGATTGAAATTAAAGGACTGAGTAAGTGGTACGGCAGCTTTCAGGTTCTGAAAGACATTGACCTGACCGTGCGGGCCGGAGAAAAAGTGGTGGTATGCGGGCCATCTGGCTCGGGCAAGTCCACGCTAATCCGCTGCATTAATCAGCTCGAGCGTCACCAGGCTGGCCGCATCGTGGTTGATGGTGTCGAGCTCGACGCCGATCCCGTCGCGCTCGCACGGGTACGCTCTGAAGTGGGCATGGTTTTTCAAAGCTTCAATCTTTTTCCGCATCTGACGGTTTTGCAGAATCTTATGCTCGCGCCCATGCGCGTGCGCGGCATGACGCGCGAACAGGCCCAGGCTCTGGCCATGCAACTGCTTGAACGCGTTCGCATCGGCGAACAGGCGGGCAAGTATCCGGGACAGTTATCAGGAGGGCAGCAGCAGCGTGTGGCCATCGCACGGTCGCTGTGTATGAAACCCAAGGTCATGCTGTTTGATGAACCGACGTCGGCACTTGACCCTGAGATGATCAACGAGGTACTCGAGGTTATCGAAGACCTCGCCCGGGAGGGCATGACCATGGTGTGTGTCACCCATGAGATGGGCTTTGCAAGACGGGCGGCCGACACCATGGTCTTCATGGATGCAGGCCGTATCGTCGAGACCGCACCGCCCGATGTGTTTTTCAACGCCCCCAGGTCTGAGCGCTGCCGCCAGTTCCTCGGGCAGATTCTGAGCCACTAATGCCACGCATCCGTACGCTCGTCGCACTCCTGCTGGGCCTTGCCACCGCAGGCTGCGGTGGCGGTTACAACTGGGCCTGGCATGTGGTGTCGCCCTTTTCAGATAAAGGCATCTCCAACATTCAGTTTCTTTTGTCGGGGCTTGGCTGGACGGTTGCCCTGGCCCTGTGCGCCATCACCTGTTCAGTGCTCATCGGTCTGGTGGTGGCCCTGCTGGGTCTGTCCAAAAACCGCGGCGCACGCATGATTAACCGCACCTACGTTGAGTTGCTTCGTGCCATACCCATGCTGGTGATGGTGCTGTGGGTGTATTACGGCATGCCCATCGTCACCGGCATAAAGCTCGAAGTATTTATGGCGGGGCTGATCGCTCTGGCTCTATGTGACAGCGCATTTGAAGCCGAGATTTTCAGGGCAGGCATACAGTCCATCGACCGTGGCCAGACCGAGGCGGCAGACTCGCTAGGTCTGTCGTATCGGGACCGTATGCGTTACATCATCCTGCCTCAGGCTATCCGCCGTGTACTGCCGCCGCTGGGCAACCAGTTTGTGTATATGCTCAAGGCCTCGTCGCTCGTCTCAGTGATCGGTCTTGCTGAGCTCACCCGTAAAGCGAATGAACTGGTCGTCACCGAATACCGGCCACTTGAGATTTATACCTTTCTCATCCTTGAATATCTCGTTCTCATCCTGCTGGTTTCCAGCGGCGTGCGCTGGCTCGAGCGCCGCATGGGCGCCTCCGAACACCGATGATCACTTTCAATGCCCTGCCGGGATCCGCTCATTGCCCATGAATGTTCGCACCGTGACCACTGATACATCGGCAGCAGGGGAAGGTAGCCGCAACACCCGCCTGAATGCCGGAACAGCTGACCTCGCCATGGACGGTTTTCTACGCAACGCCTGGTATGTAGCCGCTTTTTCTCGCGAGATTGGCCGTGCGCTTCAGCCGATCAGGCTGCTCAACGAATCCGTCGTGCTCTACCGCACCAGTTCGGGCGAAGTCGCGGCCCTGGAAGATGCCTGTCCGCACCGCAAACTGCCCCTGTCGATGGGGCGACTGAAGGGTGACGCGGTTGAGTGCGGCTACCATGGACTAACCTTCAATATGCAGGGCGCCTGCATCGATGCCGCCACCCAGACCCGCATCCCGCCACTGGCGAGCGTGCGTAGCTATCCAGTTCGCGAGCGCTACGGTCTGGTCTGGATCTGGATGGGTGAGCACGATAAGGCTGCCAGCACGCCGCTCATTGACATCGAACATCACGATGATCCCAACTGGTATCTGAGCTCGGGTGACAGCCTGATGTGCCGCTGCCACTACCTTTGGCTGGTCGATAATCTTCTTGACCCGTCTCACGTGGCCTGGGTGCACCGTGGCACATTCGCGGGCGCAGGTACCGTAGACACGCCACTTCAGATTCACGATGACGAACACAGCGTCATCTGCAGCCGCTGGCTTCTGAACCAGCCGCCACCGCCGTATTATGAGCCCCTGCTTAAATTCAGTGGCAATGCCGACCGACTGCAGCACTATGAGGTGCGCTATCCCAGCATCGCGATCAATAAAAGTACATTTGCGCCCGCTGGCGAAGGTGGCGACGCGCTACGCGACAGTGCGCAGGTCTACCGCATGGTGTCCTACAATTTTCTGACACCGATAGATGCCGACACTACCCGCTATTTCTGGCTGCAGCATCGCAACACCGATCCGCTCAATGAGGACATCACGCAGCGGATTGCTGCCGCAGCCAAATCAGCCTTCGAAGAAGACCGACTGGTTCTAGAGGCTGTGCACCAGGGCATGAAGAACCGGCGCACGCCCACCACGGGTTTGATGCTTGACGCCGCTGCGAGTCGATTCCGCAGAACATTGGCGGCAAAAATTGCCGCCGAATCGCCCCAGGATACAAAAGCCTAGGTGGCGTCGGGCTCTTTGTAATAGCCCACCACATCACCCTGGGTGGTCACACCCAGGCCATTGAGCAGGCGGTTTGAATAATTGAAATACGCGCAAACCTGATTGACTTCGAGAATTTCGCCGTCATCGCAACCTGCTTCATGCAGCGTCTCGATGTCGGCCTTCACCATCTTGGCTACGTCAACCGTCAGTTTACGTGCGTAGCGCAGCAGAGCTAACTCTTTACCCGCAAAAGCCTGCTCAGGCTGTGCTGCCTTTAAGGCCTCATGAATTTTTTGCGAGCGCGCAGCATCGTTGATAAGTCGACGCGCGTTCGCCCAGTGGTGCGTGAGGCTGTAGTCGCACTGATTACTCATACTGACGTACGAAGCGACCACTTCGAGGAACCAGAAGGGCAAGGTGTTGTCCGGGTTGTGCAGCACGCTTCGGTACAGCACCAGATGGCCCTGCATGGTGTGCGGGCGCAGGCTGTGCGCGCGCATGACGTTATCTACCGTGCCGGCTGGCGTCTTGGCCAGGTCATACATTTCAACGAGTTTTCCACTCGCCTGCTCGGGTGGAATCATGCGAATCCAGGCACTCATTCTTAGCTCTCCAGAATTGACCGGCGGTCAACCGGCTTTCTCGAAAAAATCGCGCGAACCAGGGGAACGAAGGTCGCCAGGGGTTCGCACGGGTAATTAGGATCGGTGGCCGCCTGATCGTATCGGGCGACAAACTCGGCGGTCCAGTCAAAGTGAGGATGACCGCGCCAGCGCTCGCGTTCATGCTGATGAACGCCCGGCAGATGAGGTGAATGCAGGTTTTGAAATACCGCGTGATGCCTGAGCATCCTGAAATTACGATCCGAAATGTAGGCTCCCAGGAGACTCGCAGCAAAGTCCCCGTGCATCAGAGGGCAGGCGATAAAACCCACGTCGTGCAGCAGAGCCACCACAACGTCTTCGTCGTCAAGCCCGTCCCGAAGCGCCATGGTGGCCGACTGCAGACAGTGCCGAAAGTTATTGACGCCGTAACCAAAGCCAGGGTCATGTTCACTGGCTGCAAGCAGTCTGAGCGCCTGATCAGCCTGGTGCCGCGCAAGGTACTGCGCGCGCTGCGACTCCAGCAATACCCAATCTTCCCGGCTGAAGCTTTCCAGCGAGACTTTGTTGACGTAACGCCAGTCGGTATCGGCAAGCGGGGCACGCTCATCGTCGTGTTGCGCGTCACGGGGCGATGAGTTCCGGCGGCCGCTCATAAACCCGCCAACCATGAAGCCGTCGCAGCCCGCCAGGGCGCAAGCGCGTGCTCGACGGCTGGATGAGACGATGACTGAGACAGCCACGCTTGTAGGGCCGCTGGAACTGTCAAATCGTGCCCGCAAACGACCAGCACCTGGCGAGCCAGAGGCAGTGTCACCAGAAACCCACAGTCCGCAAGCGTGATGGTGGACCCGGCCAACCAGGGCGAGGGGGGCGCCAATTGGCTTAGTTGAAACAGTTTTGCCTCAATCAAAGCCCGCTGCTGGCCGAGGAAAGCCTGATCACGCTCGGCCGCCCGGACCTGGGCAAACAGCCGCCGAACCAGCGGTTCAAGGTGCAAATCATGAAACCGAGACAGGAAACGCACCTTGGCGCGCGCGCGGGAGTCACTGGGCAACATGGCGGGTTCAGGGAAGCGCTCTTCGAGATACTCGTTGATGGCTTCGCTCTCAGAAAGCACCCAGTCGCCGTCCTGGATGGCGGGTAGCGTACCCATGGGCACCACGGCCCGATACTCGGGCGAGCGGTAGCCATGAACAGGCTCGCGCTCCTCGTAGGGCACCCGCTTAACGCACAAAACAATCCTGACCTTAGCGCTGTAACTAGACAGCGCAGTCGCATGAAAAATCATGCTCTTTGCTGTGGCCCAGGTTGGCCACCTCCTCCGGGCGGCGAGTCTAGCGTGGGGTGTGCGGTTTGACTAGTGGGCATGTCAGGAGACCTGGCAGCGCAACTGTGCCTATACTTCAGCTTCATTTCGCCAACCCCAAGCACGGAGACCCCCATGCGCCCTACCCGGATTCTGGCTGCACTCACCGCCACCACCGTCCTCGCCTTCAGCGGAGTCGCCCATGCACAGGGCGCCCAGAACTCGCGCCTTGATCGCATCCAAAAAGCAGGCGTACTCAAGGTAGGCACCACGGGCGACTACAACCCGATGTCATTTCGCGATGCCAACACCAAAGAGCTCACGGGTCACAATGTAGACGCCGCGCGCGAACTGGCCAAGGACATGGGTGTGAAGATCGAATTTGTGGCTACCGACTGGAAAACGCTGGTACAGGGTGTTCAGGCGGGTCAGTACGACATCGCTATGACGGGCGCCTCGATGAGTGTTGCCCGCGCCAAGACCGCTGGTTTCTCTATTCCCTGGGGTCGCAATGCCTTCTTTCCTCTCGTGCTGAAGAAAAACGCTGACAAATTCAAAAGCTGGGACGAACTGAATCAGCCCTCAGTCACAGCTGGCTTCAACCTGGGCACCACCATGGAGCAGTTCGTGCAGGCAACGCTGCCCAAGGCTGCAGTGCGCCGAGTTGAAGCACCCGCGCGTGACTGGCAGGAACTGCTGGCGGGTCGTGTCGATTTCACGGTAACGAGTCTGTTCGAGGGCTCGCAGTTAGTCAGACAACACCCTGATCTCACCATGATTCTCACCGACAAGCCCAAAAACAGCATTCCCATGAGCTTTGTGATGCCGATCGATGATCAGGTGTGGATCAACTTCGTCAACAACTGGATCATCATCAAGCGTACAAACGGCTACTTCGCCGACCTGAACGCCAAGTGGGGCATCCCTAATCAGGACTGATGACTGAGTACCGGCCAGGTTTGAGCCCCGGTCGGTAGCGCCTCTGGCGGCCTGCCGCATCTCAGGCAGCCAGCAGTGCCTCTGGCGGCCTGCGGCTTCTCAGGCAGCAGGTCGCGAAACAATGAAAACCGCGCCTAGTGCAGCTTTACATGCGGCTCGGTGCGCCGGGTAATGAGGCGCGCCAAAGTGCCCAGGCTGGTCTTGGTCCAGCCATGCAGGGCCAGTTCATGCATTTTGTAGAGCGACAAATACATCAGCTTGGCGAAGCCGCCCTCGATGAACAGGCTGTTTCCGTTTAGTCCGCCCATCATGTTGCCGACAGTACTGAACTTACCCAGCGACACCAGCGAACCAAAATCACGGTAGGCATAGGGCTCAAGCGGCATGCCATTGAGGCGACGACCAATCTGCCGGCGCAAATGACTGGCCTGCTGATGGGCCGCCTGGGCCCGCGGCGGCACCCAGGGCTTTCCGCCTTCGGGAGCCTGGGGCCAGGGGCAGGCTGCGCAATCGCCCAGCGCAAAAATATTTTCATCGCGTGAAGTCTGCAGGGTGGGTAGCACCACCAGCTGATTCAAGCTATTGGTCTCGAGGCCGGCTATATCGCGCAGAAAATCGGCCGCCTTCACACCAGCCGCCCACACCACCAGCCCCGCCGACAGCGTACGCCCGTCCGCCAGACGTACACACTGGGCGCTGACCTCACTCACCCGCGCATCGGTGTACACCTCGACGCCCAACTGACCCAATAGCGCCTGGGTGGCTCGAGAAAGCCGCTCGGGTAAGGCAGGCAAAACCCGCGGTGCGGCCTCAATGAGTTTCACGCGAATATCCCGATCAGGATCGACCCGGTGCAATCCATAAGCGACCAGCTCGCGCGTAGTACGGTGCAGCTCGGCTGCGAGCTCGACTCCCGTTGCACCAGCACCGATGATGGCCACATGAAGTTGCCCCTCGCGCAGCGGTTCGGCCTGAGTCTGCGCGCGGATACAGGCATTGACCAGCCGTGTGTGAAAGCGACGCGCATCGGCGGGTGTCTCAAGTCGTAAGGCGTGCTGCCGAACGCCCGGCGTGCCGAAGTCATTACTGAGGCTGCCGACGGCAACCACCAGAGTGTCATAGGACACGCGCCGGTGCGGCGTGACCTCCTGCCCCTCCTCATCACGATAGGGGCCCAGTACAACTTCCTGAGTCTGGCGATCGATATCAAGCATCTCACCCAAACGAAAAGCGAAGTGGTGCCAGTGAGCCTGCGCCATATAGTCGACCTCATGGTCATCCATATCCATGCTGCCGGCTGCAATCTCATGCAATTTGGGTTTCCACACATGGGTTCGGTGGCAATCGACCAGTGTGATGTGGGCCTTACGGCGACGCCCAAGGCTATCGCCCAGGCGCGTAGCCAGCTCAAGGCCGCCGGCACCACCGCCGACGATGACGATGCGATGCAGTGCAGGCACTGGTGCGTTGCTCATACCCTTCTCCGCAACAGGCAGGGTCAAGCCTGGCAAAGTGTTGTAAAGGCTTCAGGTTACTCCAGTCACATGTGCACACAGAAATGCGCAGAGCACCCAGGGCGATTGCGATGTATCAAGGTCGACATCATCGCACCCGCTTCCTTAATCGGCGCTTGTACCAGCGCAAGTCGCGACATGCTTGAAAAGCTACGATGTCCAGGCCTCGTTGCCACGGAGTCTGACTTCGGAAGCATCCGGGGAAGCTGAGCCGCTCGGCAACGGGCGTGAGCGGGCTGGTTCTACTCCCTGGGCCAGTCCCGCAGGACGAAGACAGGACTCAGACTGAAGGCTGAACGCAAGGACAGCTTCGGGGGTCTTCGCCAGGCCCGCCGCTTGTTCGCAAGCGGTGGGCTGTTCCATCGACCGAACCGCTTTTTGCTGAAAGCCCGTCAAGACGTGCAACCACACTGGGAACACTTTGAACACGGCGCCGACATTGGGGTGCGCGGCCTGGCGCCCACCAAAGCGGGCGCCTTTGAGCAGGCAGCTCTCGCCATGACCGCGGCAATCACACCGCCGGCCCGCATTCGGCCCCGCGAAGCTGTGGATTTTAACTGTCAGGCACCGGACGATGAGCTGCTGCTGGCAAGCTGGCTGAACGCAGTGATTTATGAGATGGCAAGCCGCAACATGCTATTCGGCCGATTCAGGGTAAGCCTTGAAGACAATCGGCTGACAGCCAGGGCGCTGGGGGAATCGACCTCAACACGGCGCCACCAGCCCGCCGTTGAGGTCAAGGGCGCCACGGTCACGCTGCTACGGGTTACGCCGGCACACGACGGCTGGCTTGCCCAGACTGTTATCGACGTCTGATCGTGCGGTCTGATCATTGGGTTAAATCGCATGACTACCGATGGGAGTGGCCAGCGCAGGCACCCATGCGGGTTCCCTGCGTCGTGTTCGGTGACGCCGCCCTGTTCCAGGCTATGGACGACATGGTTGCCGACCAATCGCGACGCGTGGCGAGTCTGCCTGGAATTGTTCGTGCTGCGTATGCCATGCCTGACGCGCATTGGGGTTATGGCTTTCCGATTGGTGGTGTGGCCGCGTTTGACGAACAGATGGGTGGTGTGGTCTCGGCTGGGGGCGTTGGGTTTGATATTGCCTGTGGAGTGCGCTGCCTTACCACCGGGCTGAGCGAGGCCAGTATCATCGGGCGCCAGGCCGCCCTGGCAGACGCGCTGTTCGCTGGCATTCCAGCCGGCGTGGGCAGTACCGGGGCCATCCGAATGTCCGACACAGCGACAGATGCGATGCTCGTCGGCGGCGCGCGATGGGCGATCGAGCAGGGCTACGGCAAGCCCGAGAACCTTGCCCGCACCGAGGAGCTTAGCTGCATGATGGGAGCCGACCCTGCCGCCGTATCGGCCCAGGCCCGTCGTCGTCAACGCGACGAGATGGGTACGCTGGGCAGCGAACATGGCACGGTCGCGCGACTTTCGCCACTGATCTGCATCAAGGGCTGATGCTCACCAGACGTGTGGCCGCAGGCTTGAGCCCTCGTCAAACCGCGCCTCGCAGGCACGGCAGTAAGTGTCACTGACATGAATGAAGCTGCCACAACTGGGGCAGCTTGCATTAGCTTCCAGGTCGCGCACGACACTGGCCTCGTCGCCCGCAATCACACGGGGTACCACGCTAGCACTGACCCATCGGACAAAAGCCGTCGCACCGTTGAAACTCAGCTGTCGACCCGCGTGGGACACTGTGTACGACACCGAAAACAGCTTGGAGGAGTGCGCAACAGAATAACCCAGACGCTTGATCAGGCGAGCACAACTATCAGCATCGGGATGCGCCTGAACCTGTCGAGCCATTTCAACAATCAGACGCTCACCCGAGGGTGCAAGCCCATGCTTCTCAAGGATGCGGGCGAGCAGATCGCCCGGTTTGACGCTGGCTCCGAAAATACGTACCGCCCGAATGAGCTCAAGAGCGGCTTCGCGTCGCCGATAGAGAATGAGATTTTCAGCGGCTTTTTGGATAAGCGGGTCAGCGCCGAAGTAGCGACGAAGATAACGCTCCCTAACCGACTCAAAGACCTGAGCTGAGCGGTCAAAAAGCTTGTCATCCAAAAGACGATGCCGATACTCATAAGCAAGCTCACGGCTAATCTTGGCCAGATGCTCGAACTCGTGGCGAATCGCTGGAAAAAACTCAATTGCGTACTGCCAGTCGGCGTCTAGCGCGGCTTCAAACGCGGCTTGCGCCTCATCGGGCACTTCAGCGCGCGCGTCCTCCGAAAAGCCCGCTGTTTCGACCAGCCCCGCATCATAAGCAGCCCGCTCTGGTGCCTTGCTCAGGACAGCATACGCCCGGTTGATTTCGCTCATGCGCTCATGCGCAACCGCAGGATCCCCAGACCATTTGTCCGGGTGATAACGCAGCGTGAGCGAACGCCAGGCCGCCTTGATGACGGCGTCTTCCGCATCAGGCAGAACACCTAAAACCTGGTAGAAGGTTTTGCCGTTGATCATGCCTTGGCCTTGCGCCGCTTACCGGTCTTAGCCTTAGGTTCCAGGGCTGCTGGCGCGGATCCACCGGCCGGTGGAGCACGCAGCACGCGCTCGACCTGATCGAGATCAGTATCTATCCAGGCGGTCAGCTCGACAGTCTTACGAATGCGCTCAAGAGTCTCGGCCGTAAGCTGACTGGACCGGGTCTCGAGATCGGTCAGGCGCGCAGCGGCCCGATCGACCAGCGAGTCGGTCGATGCAGTCTGGGTCAGTGCCGATCCCGGCACGACGCCCGGATCGTCAACGGGTGATACACGCGATGGGACCTGTTCCTCGTCGTGCACGGGTGTGGCGTCTTGCACCAGAAGTTCGTCGCTCGCGGGTTCAGCGACCTGCACCCCATGGGCGGACTCCGACTCTTGCGGCTGAGCGACAGCAACCAGTATTGCCGGTTCGACGGCCGGACGAGCGCTGGCAGGGTGGCTGGCATCGGCCGCAGGAGGGCTTGGTCGATCAACCTCGACCCCAGCCTGATCCTCGCGAAGGACTTCGATAGCCGTCTCGGCTACGGGGATCATCGGCTCGGCGGATGGCGTCAGCAGTGTGACGATCGGCGCCGGTGACTCGGCGAGCGGGGCTAATGCCCCGAGAGAAGGCACTGGCATCGCAGGCGCCGGTGCGGACGATTCCGTCTGATGAGCGCCACACTGCCAGCAGAAGCGCGCCTGTTCGGGCAGACGCGTGGCGCAGGCCCTGCACTCAAGCGAGACGTTCATCGCCGCGGGCGCCGGCGCATCGGTCGGGGAGACCGCAGCTACGGTAGGCAGCCAGGGCACGACCCCGACCTCAGCCTGCAAGGCCCTGATTCGGCTGACCCACTGATCGCGCTCGCCCACACAAAGCGTCAGCGAATCTTCGGCGTTTTCGAGATGGAGCACCCGCAGCCCCGGCAGCATCGGAAACCGCGGCATGGTTACAGACGCACCGGCGAGACGTATCTGACGAAGAGCGTTCAGATTGCCGTTAAGGGGTAGCCAGACCAGGGAGTCGGCAGTCAGAAACGCTATGCCGTCGGGAATCAAGGCATAACTTCCAAACCCAGCAGGCCCCTGAGCCCGGACCTTACCAGCCAGGTCAGCCGGTGGGCTAAGAGCCCCGAGCGCGGATCTGATCTGCACCGGCACGATCAGAGTCACCAAAAGCCCCAGCAGCGAAAGTGGGACACCCGCCGAAGGCAGTGCGTAGGACAACACGAGCGCAGGCAGAACCAGGCCTAGCATCAGTCGCGAACGCAAACCCGCCACGCCAAGTTGGCGGGGCGTGGACAGTGGCGTGGCTTCCGATGTCATCCGATTCCTTATTACGCGCAGCCGATGCGTTACGGTCGCAAGCTTACGCTAGGAGTCAGGATCACGAAACACCACGCCTATTCGCGTCTGCCAGCCCCGGCGATAGGTCGGATCATCACTGGGCGAAAAGCGGAAATCCAGCGCAAGTCTCTGCGCCGCATCATCCAGGCGCAGATATCCCGAGCTTTCAATCAGACGGACCCGTCTAGGCACTCCGTCTTGACCAACCGCCAGCGCAAGGCGGACGGTGCCAGTCTCAGGAACGCGTCGTGAAGCCTCGGGGTAGTAGCGCTCCTGGTCAGGCCTTTCAAGAACGCGAAGCGTTGAAAAATCGCGAAACACGAGGCCCGCGAAACGCTCGCCCAGTCCCAGCCAGTTGAGCAGCTCACGAAACGAGCTCATAGCGCACCCGTTGAGGGAGCCCCTGCCCCGAAGATTCACCAGGCGGATCAGTCGATCGGCAACTCCTGCCGCTTATTGTATTGACGCTTGACATAGCTGCTCTCGGGCGCGTTTTTGATGATGTCAAAGCTTTCCTGCCCCCAACGATTCGGTGCGATCACATGACCAGCCCGCTGAAGTGATCGAAGATGCTTCTGAACCACCTCAAGCCGCTTGATGCTTGCTTTAAGTTCAGCCGGGTGCAACAAGGTTCCGAGTTCTTCAGCCAGACGGGCCGGATTAAGCGCCATGATGGCGTCAAACTGAGTCTGATCAGCCATAGGGGGAAGCCCCTGCCCATGAAACGCTCGAGTGGGCCCCTGATCGTCACGCCACATCATCCCGTCCGGATGGTTGACACGTCCGCCGTCCGTTGTATAACCGCCACCGAAACTCACATCATTGTCGATGCCCACATAACGCTGCCCATCGGCTGAACGCATGATGTTTTCATCATGGCTGTCGGCCGCGCCGCTGATGGCATGGAGCCACTGCAGGCCAATGAGCGTGCGCTGCCATTCACCGTCCGCAGGTTTCAGAGGCGGGATATGGTCGCCCTGACTCAGCAGGATTTGATAACGCCCGCCCACCTTTATTGCCTGCGCCTTCACCCCAAGACGTTTCGCGTAATCGTTAAAGAGAGAGTTGCCTGCAAACCGGGCTAACTGCTTACCCAGGGGGGTATTGGTGATATCAACCGGGGGACGCCAGGTTTTCCAGGTCCGCGCGGTCGTGCCGCCCACCCGCTGCATCAGCAGACCGGGCCGGCCACCGACCACCGCCAGCTCGCACTGTGGCACCACCTGGAAACCCAGGGCCTGATCCAGACGGGCATGGGCGACATTACGCAACTCATAGCGCGGCGCCTTCAGCGTAATACCGACCATAGCCGCAGCGAACGAGTAGAAATCACCATCACGGGGTATCTGCAGAGGTTTGAAGACGCCCTCGCGCACCTGCTGCGTGACGAGGTCCTGAAATTTCACCGAGTAAACCTTATTCAAAGCGCCTGCCCCCAATTCGCGGGGAGCGCCGCTTGATGATCCAAGCGCCAGATCGCGTCGAACGGTGTGCTCATTGACCGGAACAATCAGCGCATCATTCTCATAAACCGACCTGAATACCTTTACCGTGTCGTCACTGGCGGGCCAGCCCGCATGCGCCAACAGAAGTGCCTCGACGCGACTAAAGGGCTGAGAGCCCAGCATGTCACAACTGAGAAGGGCCTCAACCCGGGATTCATCAGGCGGGGATTGAGATAGTCGGGCGACGGCAGCAGCTGATACGCCCGCATCGAGCAAAGCCATCACATCACCGATGACGAGCGCGGGCTGAATACCCGCCTGCTGAAGCGCGGCAGCCTCAGAGCGCAAAAGCCTTTCACCGTCAGCAGCCGGCTCGCGCAGCCAGCCCAGCGCGGCATCATCGGGCAACTGCCTGACGCCCTGCAGAGCGTCAGCAAATGCGAGCCCCCGGGATACCTGATAGACCACTTCATCGACCGACAGCTGGTCAGCCTTAATCCGCAGCAACTGCTCCGCTGTCACACCCACCTGATCCGCCTTGGCAATCTCCCCGGCAGTGATACCAACCTGCCCAAGCTGCTGAGCCGCCTTGGGGTCGAAACCCGCCCGGGCACAGGCCATGCCAACGTCGGCTGGCACATTTCTTTTTGAATACTGCTGCGCGACCTCCGCCCACTTGCGACGACCCGCGACCGTCATCTCGAGCAGTTGCTGGTTGGGATCGCCCGCCTCAATAAAGGCTTGCAGGTAGGCACGCCGCGGAGCCAGGGACGCTTTGAAATCGGGGTCATCCGCGTTAATGGCCAGCGCTCTCGGCGAAAGGCCCAGCGCCAGACCATCATCGATCTGTTGAGGTGTGTAAGCTTTTTCACCTACCAGAAACGCGAGCGTTTCAATCGCTGTCTTCGCGTCACGCGAAAGCTCTGGATAGCGAAGTAGGGACAGTGCAGCCAGCGTCAAGGTCTCACCCGCGAGCAGCGCCGCCTGCCCCGCAGAACTGGGGGCGATGCCCGCTTCACGCGCGACACCCGCCAAAGACACATCAACACCCGCGCGAGCGTAGTCGAGCAGCTGCGCGACACTGGCGACCCGATCGTCGACGACGACGGGCTGCTGCGGATCGTCCAGTCGCTCAACCAGTATTTCGACAAAGCTTCGCTCAATTGTCATGCTGGCGGACAGATCCCGAAGCACGACTCGACGAACCAGCGAAGCACGCGCCGCATAACGGTCGATCGCCGTCTGAAGAGCCGTGAGCGCGTGGGAGATATCCTGCACCTGCTTGTGCAAGTCTTCAGGCTTACTCGCGGGAGGCTGCTCATACAGGTTCTTTACGGAATCGGCCTGCTCGAGAAGCGCCTTGTAGCGCTGATCGCGCCGGATCGTCATGCCCAGAAAAAACCAGTCCCGCTTGGGCGCCCGATTCTGCAGCGCAGGCAAGCGTCGCAAATCATGTGCACCCATCGTCGGCTGCCGAAATTTTCCCACCTGAGCTCGTTTAAGCAAGGCGGAAAGTTCGGAAGATCCATTCGCCCTGAGGTCTGCAGCCCAGGCGAAAGGCTTGAGTTGAAC
>JBDLQY010000261.1:0-8188 GCA_039800325.1 Pseudomonadota bacterium
CCTCACAGGGCCTGGCCTCGGCGGGTGCGGTTCAGGTTTATCGCGATTTTGTGTTCTGCCGGCTCGCGCCACACGGTATCGACTTTGCAAGCTTTTTTGGCGAGTCGCTCAGCACGCTGGACAATATGGTCGATCGGTCACCTGAAGGGCGTCTTGAAGTAGCCGGTGGCATGCTTCGTTACATGCATCACTGCAACTGGAAAATGCTGGTCGAGAATCAGACCGATACGTGTCATCCCATGGTGGCGCATGAATCGTCTGCAGGAACCACCGTTCGCGTCTGGGAGCGACAGCCACCCGGCACACCTAAACCGATGGCTGTCGAGCAGTTTGCTCCCTTTGCCAACTCATATCGGTTTTTTGAAGGCATGGGCATTCGTGTCTGGGAAAATGGCCATGGCCATACGGGCGTGTCTGACTCTATACACGCTGCGTACACGCCTATTCCGGGTTACCAGCAGGCCATGGAGGCCGCCTACGGACCTGAACGTACTGCCCGCATTTTGGGTGAGGTCCGACACAACACGGTCTACTTCCCGAATGTGATGGTGAAGGGCCCCATTCAGACTCTGCGTATTTTCAAACCTGTGGCGGTTGATCGCACTCTGGTCGAAAGCTGGACTTTCCGCCTGGTTGGCGCACCCGATGCCTTGTTTGAACGTACCTGTATGTATAACCGTCTGGTCAACGCACCCACCTCCATCGTGGGCCACGACGACCTTGAGGTCTATGAGCGCGCGCAGGAGTCGCTCAAAACCCGTGGACGCGACTGGGTCAACGTCGCGCGCCTCTACAGGCCTGAAGAAGTCCATGAGCGCAACCAGAGCACCAATGGCACCAACGAATGGCAAATGCGTAATCAGTTTCGTGCCTGGGTCAGGTTCATGACGGCGTCGATGGAGCAATGACATGAGTACGGTGTTCGAGACCACACAACTCATTGCCTACGTGCTTGACGAGGCCGAACTAATCGATGCCGGACGCTACGATGAGTGGCTGAACCTGTTCGTCGATGATGCCCGCTACTGGATGCCCCTGACACCCGGACAAACCGATCCGCTGCTGCACAATTCGCTGATGTACGAAGACAAGCTCCTGTTGCAGATACGAGTTGAACGCCTGGCGGGCGCGCGCACCTATTCTCAACAACCCAGAACTCGCTGCCACCATCTGCTGCAGCAGCCGCGCATTCAATACATCGACCAGGCCTCGGGCGAGTATCGACTGCGCACGGCCTTCCACTATGTGGAGACGCGCGCCGATCAGCAGTGGCTATATGCCGGTTGGACCACACACCACCTGGTGCGTCGCGACGACCAGCTCAAGATTCGGCTGAAGCGGATTGATCTGGTCAATAGCGACGCCGCTTTCGGCAACATCAGCCTGTTCATGTAGCCTGTCAAGAGTCGCTATGAGTCCTGTTGTCACACACGCCACACGCCAAACGCACACGGTTGTGCAGGCCCTGCATGACAGCGCGCAGCGCTGGCCGTCGCATACCTTCGTTCAGGTTCTGCCCGAGACAGCACACGTCTACAATATCGACCCTGTCGTCATCAGCTATCAAACGGCGAACGAGCATATTGCCCGCCTGCGCGAGGCCTATGCGCATGCCGGCTATGGTCATGGTCACCGCGTAGGTCTGCTGCTCGACAACCGCCCGGCTTTCCTGCTGCACTGGCTGGCACTGAATGCGCTGGGTGTTTCGGTTGTGCCCATCAATAGTGAGCTTCGAGCGGCCGAGCTCGAGTACCTTATTGCGCACTCAGAAATTGTGCTGGCGGTCGCGATCGCCTCGCGGCATGATTCCCTGCACAAGGCAGCTCAGGCGGCGGGCTGCATGCTAAACATCATGGCTGACGATCAAGATCCGCCGACTGCGTTATGTACGGCGCCTTTGGCCACATCGGCCATCACCTCGGCCAGCGAATGTGCGCTCTTGTACACCTCGGGTACTACCGGCAGACCCAAGGGCTGCATGCTGTCCAATCGGTACTTTCTTCTGGCGGCTCAGTGGTATGCCGATTTGGGGGGGCATGTGCGGCTGCAAAACGGCCGCGAACGCATGCTGACGCCCCTGCCGCTGGTTCACATGAATGCTATGGCGTACTCGGTCGTTGCCATGATCGTCACCGGCGGCACCATTATTCTGCTGGACCGCTTCCATCCCGATACCTGGTGGGACAGCGTGCGCGTTTCGCGCGCCAGCGTCGTGCATTATCTAGGCGTTATGCCTGCCATGCTCATGAAGGCTGCGCCCTCACCGGCTGATCGCCAGCATGAGGTTCGCTTCGGCTTTGGCGCGGGCGTCAATCGCAGCCTGCATGAGCCCTTTGAAACACGTTTTGGTTTTCCCCTGATTGAAGCCTGGGCCATGACCGAGACCGGCGCAGGTGCATCCATCATCGCAGCTGAAGAGCCGCGTCAGGTCGGCACGAATTGCTTTGGTCGCGAAGGTCCTGATGTCGAGGTTCGTCTGATCAATGAGGCCGGACAGAACGCGGTCATCGATGAGCCCGGCGAGCTCCTGGTCAGGCATACGGGACCTGACCCGCTCGACGGTTTTTTCTCAGGCTATCTGAAAGATGAAGCGGCCACCCGTGAGGCCTGGGCTGACGGCTGGTTCCACACGGGCGACGTGGTCCGACGCGACGCCCAGGGTTTTCTACATTTCATCGACCGACGTAAAAACGTGATCCGTCGAAGTGGCGAGAACATCGCGGCGGTCGAGGTTGAAAGCGTGCTGGTTCAGCATCCGCTGGTAAAGGCCGCCGCAGTGGCTCCGACGCCTGACCCTATCCGTGGTGATGAAGTGCTGGCCTGTATCGTTTCAGCCCAGCCGCTGGGCTCGCTACAGGCACAAGAGGCTGCCGCACATGAACTGCTCGCCTGGTGTCTGTCGCGGCTGGCCTACTACAAGGCGCCCGGCTATGTCGCCTTTGTTGATGCTCTGCCCCTGACCAGCTCACAAAAAGTACAGCGGGGTGAACTCAAAGCACTGGCAGCGCAGCTGCCGGGGCAGCCTCATTGTGTTGATACGCGCGCGCTGAAAAAGCGGCAGGCCGCATGAGCGTTACGCGCAAGCCTGCAGCATGGTCCGGTGCGGTAGCAACGGGCATGGCAAACGCGCCCAGCGCGCCTGCCGTGCGACGCCGTCAATCGTATGAAGGCGTGGCCGTCGCCGTACCCGTCACCGTTCCCTATCGGCGCTACTCCACCCGGGGCGCGCACTGGTTTCTGGGGCAAGGCCTGAAGCGACTGTTGTCGGACGCGCATCTCGACAAGGCACAGATCGATGGCCTGAGCGTCAGCAGTTTCTCATTGGGTCCCGATACCGCAGTGGGCATTACCCAGCATATGGGCCTGTCACCGCGCTGGCTCGATTTTTTACCCAACGGCGGCGCTTCAGGCGTGATGGCCCTGCGGCGCGCTGCCCGCGCGGTGCAGGCGGGTGATGCGGACATCGTGGCCTGCGTCGCTGCTGACACCAACCATGTTGACTCTTTCCGTCTCATGCTGGGCGGGTTCAGTTACTTCGCCCGCGATGCCAGCTACCCGTATGGCGCGGGCGGCCCCAACTCGATTTTCGCCCTCATCACAGCAAACTACATGCGCCGCTACGGCGCACAGCGCGAAGACTTTGGCCGAATCGCGGTCGCGCAACGCGCCAATGCCGGTAAAAACCCACACGCGCTGTTTCGCCAGCCACTCGGGCTCGATGAGTACATGGCAGCCCGGGCCATCAGTGACCCGATCCATCTGTTTGACTGTGTGATGCCCTGCGCGGGCGCTGAGGCTTTTCTGGTCATGAGTGAAGCGCGAGCGCGCGAGCTGGGGCTTGCCCATGTCACGGTGCGCGGCGCCATCGAACGACATAATGCCTTCAGCGATGACCCCGTCATGGAGCGTGGCGGTTGGCGAGTCGACCGCGATGAGCTCTACGCCCAGGCTGCAATCCGCCCCGGTGACATCGATTTCATACAAACCTATGACGACTACCCCGTCATCGTCATGATGCAGTTCGAAGATCTGGGTTTTTGCGACAAAGGTGAGGGCCCGGCTTTTGTCCGCTCGCACGACCTCACCTATGCCGGAAGCTTTCCCAACAATACCGGGGGTGGTCAACTCTCCACGGGGCAGGCTGGCGCGGCCGGAGGTTATCTGGGCATGAATGAAGCGCTGCGACAACTGACCGGGCAGGCGGGCGAGCGCAGCGTTCCCGACGCCCAGCTGGGTCTGGTCTGCGGCTTTGGCATGGTTACTTATGATCGATGCCTGTGCACCGGCGCGGTCATTCTGGGGCGCGCGTCATGAGCATGCCGATGATGCGCCCCCGTCGCAAGAACCCGGTTCTGCGTACCCGCACCATCAATCTGCCGCCGTCCGCGCGCGGCCGTACTGCCCTTGGGCTGACAGCGGCTGCAGCCGAAGGCCGGTTGATGCTGCAGGTCTGCGAGCAATGTCAGACGGTGCAATATCCCCCGCGTGAGGCCTGCCAGCACTGCCTGAGCGAGCGCCTTCCCTGGCGTGAAGTTGATGGCGCGGGCGAACTGCTGGCCGTGACCATTCTTCGACATAGCAACGATGTATTCTTCCGCGAGCGCCTGCCATGGCGAGTGGGCATGGTCAAACTCGATCACGGTCCCACCATCATCGCTCACCTGCATGGTGACGTGGCTGAGGCACCGGCCAGGGTACGCCTGGGCGCACGCCTCGATCGTGCCGGGCAGGCGGTACTGATTGCTTTTCCTGACACCGAGGAACCCCATATGGCCGACGATCCCGTGCTGAGGGAAATGACCAGTGATCCCAAGTTCCGCAAAGTGCTGGTCACCGACGGCAAGACGGCTGTCGGCCAGGCCCTCACCCAGCAGCTGGTCAAAGCCGGCGCCGACATCGTATGGGTGGGTGTGGCCGAGCCCTGGAAGAAAACCGGTGGTCTGGACACACTGACCGCTTTACCTCAGGTCACTCTGGTGCCACTCGATGTCACCAATGGTCGTTCAGTGCAATCGCTGGCTGGCGAACTGGGCGGCAAAATTGACATCATCATCAACACCGCTGAGGTTCACCGCACATTCGGCATTGCAGCACGCCGTGGTACCGATGCTGCCCGCGAAGAGATGGAAGTGAATTACTTCGGGCTGCTGCGTCTTGCTCAGGAGTTTGGCGGTGCCCTCAAAGCACGCGCTGCTGACGGCGTCACCAGTGCGACCGCCTGGGTCAATATTCTGTCCATTTACGCGCTGAGTAATTTTCCACCGCACGGCACCTTCTCGGCCTCTAAGGCTGCAGCCTTGTCCCTGGCCCAGTGCCTTCGCGCTGAAATGAGACAGGCTGGCATCCGCGTCATCAATGTATTTCCCGGCCCCATCGATGATGACTGGAACCAGAACCTGCCACCACCCAAGCTGGCCCCATCGGCGTTGGCCAATGCGGTGGTCAAAGCCCTGCGCGATGGCGTGGAAGACGTATATCCCGGTGACGTCGCACAAGAGTGGCTAGAGCGCTGGCGCGAGAGTCCCAAGGTGCTCGAGCGCGAACTCGCTCTGGGAGGCAGTTGAATCATGGTTGATAGGCAACAGCCGTCTGTGCTGTCGGCGCTGGCCGACGCCATCGCCAGCACGCGGGTTCGAGTCATTGATCTCACGCAAACCCTAAGCCCTGAATTTCCGCAGATTGCTCTGCCACCCGAAATGGGACAGTGCTGGCCATTTCGCATTGAAGAAGTATCACGCTACGACGAGCGTGGCCCTGGCTGGTACTGGAATAATTTTTCGTGTGGCGAACACACGGGCACTCATTTTGATGCGCCCATCCACTGGATCTCGGGACGTGATCTGCCCAACAATTCAGTGGACACGATTCCGGTCAGTGATTTCATCGCGCCTGCTGCTGTCATCGACTGCCACCAGCAGGCCCTGGCCGATCCCGACTACCTGCTCACCGTCGATGACATCCTGCGCTTCGAGGCTCGTTACGGTCGCATACGCCGTGGGTCATGGGTCTTGATGCGCACTGACTGGTCTAAGCGACAGGACCCCGAGGCCTACCAAAATTTTGACGATACTGGCCAGCACACACCCGGCCCCAGCAGCGAGGCCGTACAGTTTCTGGTGACCGAGCGCGATGTTCTGGGCTTTGGCTCTGAGGCCATCGGCACCGATGCCGGTCAGGGCTACCATCTACGCCCGCCCTACCCGTGTCACTACTACATGCACGGCGCCGGCCGCTACGGCCTGCAATGTCTGTGCAATCTCGACCTGCTGCCGCCCACAGGCGCGCTCATCATCTGTCCGCCCCTCAAAATCCAAAAAGGCAGTGGTAGTCCTCTGCGTGTGCTCGCCCTGGTCGAGGAGCCCCGATCATGAATCCGGCGCGGGTATCGGTGGTTACCGGAGGCGCCAGTGGCATAGGACGCGAGATCTGCTCAGAACTTCTGGCCAGAGGCGATACAGTCATCAGCCTGGCGCTTGAAGCGGGCGACCTGAAGCATGAACGCTTTGAGGCTCGCGTCGTCGATCTAAGCGATCGCCAGGCCACAGCAGCGGTTGCGCGTGACATTGCCCTGCAGTATTCGGTACATACCTTGGTGCACAACGCGGGGGCCATCCGTCCGGCTATGCTGGCCGAGGCACGCCCGGAAGACTTAGACGCACTCGTTAACCTGCATTTAGGCAGTGCCATTCAACTGGCACAGGCTTTTCTTCCTGGTATGCGAGCGGCTCACTTCGGCCGAATCGTACTCATTGCCTCTCGGGCGGCGCTCGGACTGCCCGGGCGTACGCACTACTCGGCCACCAAAGCGGGACTCATCGGGCTTGCCCGTACCTGGGCGCTTGAACTCGCTGCCGATGGCATCACCGTCAATGTCGTGGCGCCAGGTCCCATCCGAGGCACTGCCATGTTTCATACGGTGATCGAACGTGGCAGCGAACGCGAGGCAGCGCTGGCCGCAGGCATCCCGGTAAAAAGACTCGGCGAGCCCGATGATGTCGCTCGAGCAGTCAGCTTTTTTGCAGACGCTAGAAACAGTTTCGTGACGGGTCAGGTGCTTTACGTGTGCGGGGGCGCAAGCGTGGGCACGCTGAGTCTTTGAACACATCGAGGCCCCCCTTGCCAACGGGCGCCGGCCTCGATTATTGCTGAGGCCCAGACATGCCGGCCCGCATGCCTGGCCCATGGCTCAGGCACTTAATACTCGCTCGCGCTTTGCCAGCGGCTTAGATTCTTAAACTCGCACGCCGGCGGCTAATCCGTCGCCTGCGGGATCGGCGCCGCCATCGAGCTGACCATCCCGAAGCCGTATGGCATGCACCAGCGGAAACATATAGCTAAGCGGCCAGCGCTTGGTTCGATAACCGCGCGCCTGCAACGCACGCTCAGTGTCATGCAGAACTCGATTCGTCACCTCGATGGTGTCGGACGTCGTGACAAAGCGGGGTGCCGACACCGCCTCCTGCGCGCTCATGCCGAAGTCGACCGCGTTAAGCACCGCCTGCAGGTTACCCATGGTGATGGTTGTACCACCCGGTGCGCCCACGATGAAAAAGGGCTTGTCATCACGGAACACCATGGTGGGTGACATGGCTGAGAACCGGGCCTTGCCTGGCGCCAATGAGCCCGCCCGCCCAGGGCGCGGGTCGAACACCATCATGCAGTTGTTGTACATAAAGCCAAGGCCCTCGCTGACCACGCCCGAGCCCGAGCCCAAGGAATGCGTCAGCGATACGCAGTTGCCACGGCCATCAGCCACGCAGATATGCGTGGTGTTGCGACTTTCTGGGGCGCCGGCATTCACGCGTGGCACCGGTGTTTTTTCGCCACGCCGGATGCGATCGGCCAGTCGGGCCGCATAAGCCTTGGACATGATTTCATCTTGTGGCACCTGCACAAAGGCAGGATCACCCATGCGCTGGTCTTTTTCGACCGTAGCAATCTTCATGGCCTCGCTGACGACGGCAATGTAATCGGGCGAGTTATGCCCCATCGCGGCCAGATCGAAATTCTCAAGAATGTTCAGCATGAGGATGATCATGAGACCACCCCCTGGCAGCGGATTACTGGCCACCCGATAACCACGATACGTGGTCTGCAGCGGCCGCGCCGATACGGTCGCACAATTGGCCAGATCGGCCAGCGAAAGCAGGCCGCCATGGGCAGCCATGTCATCGGAGATTTGATGAGC
>JBDLQY010000262.1:0-10593 GCA_039800325.1 Pseudomonadota bacterium
CTTGTGCAGGGTGGGCTGTTCAGCGGGTATCTCGGCATGCCCTCTCGCAGCGATAACTGGTGGGCAACCGGTGATGTTGGCAGTCTGGACGAAGATGGCTATCTGTGGCTACAGGGACGCAAACGCAACATCCTAATGACTGGCTTCGGTCGTAACGTTTCACCCGAATGGGTCGAGACCGAACTCTGCAGCGAAGCCTGCATCGCGCAGGCTGTCGTTTTGGGCGAGGGCGAACCGCATCTGTCGGCCGTGCTTTGGCCGACCCGTGCGTCGGTTGAGCCGGCGGAAGTAGCCAACGCGGTCGCGCGCTGCAATGAACGTCTACCTGACTATGCCCGCATTAAACGCTGGGTCTGCGCCGATCAGGCTTTTGACAGTGCCAGTGGCATGGCGACCGCTAATGGACGCCCTCGCCGGGATGCGGTCGCCTCTGCACATGCGCAAGCTCTTGGGCTGCGCATGCCTTCGATTAACGCCCTTGAACGAGAAGAAACCGTATGAACTTCCATGACCGACTGGTGACGCAGACGCAGCAGGCACGGGACGATTTTCAGGCGATTCCGCTGCTGCAGCAAAGCCTGGCCGGACAGGTCAGCCTGCCACTTTATCAGGCCTTTCTCACCGAGGCTTACCACCACGTACGACATACCGTGCCTTTGCTGCACGCGACCCGTGCCGCGCTGGGCCCGAGTCAGCGATGGATGGACGATGCACTGGACGAATACATCGCGGAAGAGCAAGGCCACGAGCAATGGATTCTCGACGATCTCGCGGCCAGCGGTGCCGACGCCGAGTCTGCCCGCACACGAGCACCCTCGTACGCCACCGAACTGATGGTTGCGTATGCGTATGACACGATTGCCCGCGTCAACCCTCTGGGCTTTCTGGGCATGGTGCATGTCCTGGAAGGTAGCAGCGTCGCCTTGGCGCTGCATGCTGCGGCTGCGATTCAGAAAAACCTGCGCTTACCCGATTCGGCATTCACGTACCTGCGTTCGCACGGTGAACTCGATCAATCGCATACGGCGCATTTCGCCAATCTGGTTAACCTGATCGAACCCGAAGTCGATCAGAAGGCAATCGTGCATGCTGCACGAATGTTTTATCGCCTGTACGGCGACATTTTCCGAGAGCTGCAGCACCGTCCGGGTCTGTCACTGAGGGCATTAGGGGTCGCCGCATGAAAGCCCGCCATGCCCGAGTCTTACTCACCGGCGCCACCGGTGGCATCGGTGAGGCTATGGCGGCAGCGCTCGTAGAGGCCGGAGCCCAGGTCATGCTGTGTGCTCGCTCACAACCCAGGCTTGAGCGTCTCGCCAAACGTCTGGGTAACCGCGCGCTCAGTGTCGCCGCAGTCGATCTTTGCGAGGCAGACGCTGCGCAAAGACTGGCTGAACAGGCTGCGTCGCATCGAATTAATGTGGTGATTCACGGCGCTGGTATCGCCAGCTTTGGCGCGCTCACCGACACCCCGGCGAGCCAACTCGAGGCGGTGACCCGAACCAATCTGATCGCACCGATGCAGCTGACGCAAGCCATGCTGCCCCAGCTGCGCGAACAGTCCAGAGCACAGCTGATGTTTATCGGCTCGACCCTGGGACGGATAGGCATTCCAGGTTTCAGCGGCTACTGCGCCAGCAAGTTCGGGCTCTACGGTTTTACCGAAGCCCTCCGGCGAGAGCTGCAAAGCACGTCGGTTCTGGTGCAGTGGCTCGCCCCGCGGGCGACTCGAACCGACTTCAATGACGTCCGTACCCAGGCCTTCAATCAACAGACCGGTACCTCCAGCGACTCGCCTCAGCGCGTAGCCACGGCTGCGGTCCAACTGCTCGAAAGCGATCGCCCCCAGGCTCATCTGGGACGCTTTGAGGCCCTGGCCGTCCGCCTGAATGCGCTGCTGGGTCCCCGGATGGACGCCAGCTTTATGAAGCATGCTCAGGTGCTGCAAAGCCTGACCGACAAACCTCTCAATCAGGAGACCATCGTATGAACTGTTTGGCTCGATTTGCTCGTGGGCTGCTCATCAGCCTGATGCTGCCTTTAAGCGCCATCGCCGCCGACCTGCAGGACGATATTCGAACCCTGCAGCTTGACTGGGAAGTCATTCGCTACCAGACACCGTCGTCCGACAAAGCCAACCGCTTTGAGGCCCTGGCAGCGCGATCCAGGGCGGTCAGCGAACGATACGCGGGTCGCAGTGAGCCACTGATCTGGGAAGGCATCATCTTGAGCTCGCTCGCCGGCGAAAAAGGCGGTCTGGGTGCCCTGGGACTGGTCAAACGCGCCAAGGCACTGTACGAACAGGCTATCGAGACGGACGGCACAGCCCTTGAAGGTTCTGCCTACAACAGCTTGGGGGTGCTGTATTACAAAGTTCCCGGATGGCCTCTTGGGTTTGGCGACAAAGACAAGGCAGGCGAGCTGCTACGTAAGGCCTTGTCCATCAATCCGGACGGTCTGGACAGCAATTTTTTCTACGCGGAATATCTGGTTGAAATTAAGAAACCGGCTGAGGCCATGACTCATCTTGAGCGTGCTCTTAAAGCGCTCGATCGTCCCGGTCGCAACATTGCCGATACCGGCCGCCGCGAAGAGGTCCGAGCGCTGATCGCCCGTTTGAAGGCCTCTTGAAACATTGGCCTCGTAAGGCTAGCGCCTGATGACCGGACTTCGATCCGAACAATCCACGTACCAGAGCCTGTCCCAAATGCTCACTGGGGTGCAGCCCGTCGCGCCGATACGTCGCCCGCTCTTGCAAAGACTGGCCAGTCATCCAGAATTCTGGTTGGCCCTGGTCAGCCTCTTCTGGTTGGCCTCGTCGAACCGCTTTTTTCTCGTCAGCAGCTTTGAGGCTTCTTCAGCGGGTGACGGCAGCAGCATCCGCCTGATCGCGGGGCTGATCATTGCCCTGTTCGCGCTTAACTGGCTCCTGCTGCTGACGACGGTGTTACACAAACCGGGCCGATGGTTGCTGGCCTTATGGATGATCGTAGGCGCCGTGCTCGCCCACTTCATCGGCCGATACGGGGTGTTCATCGACCCCGAAATGCTACGCAACTCGCTCAAGACTGATCTGGCAGAAGCCGGGGAATTGCTCACCCTATCGCTTGTGCTTGACCTGACGCTGTTCGGGCTCGTGCCCGCTGCAGCCGTATGGCGTCTCTGGCCTGCACCTCGAACATGGCGTCAGGCCAGCCTGATCAGGCTGAGCTGCCTGCTGGTAGCGGTTCTCACGCTGCTATCGGCCCTGCTCTGGATTAGTCAGCCCTTCTCGTCCCTCATGCGCATGCATCGAGATTTGCGCTACCTGATCACGCCCTCAAACCTGATCTGGTCGGGTAGCCAGGCAATCGCCGGACAAGCCCGAGAGCATGGCCAGCCGATCAAAGCAATCGGTCTCGATGTGACACCAGGGCCACTCGCCCAGCGGCGGCAGCGCCCTCTGCGTATCGTGGTGGTGGTCGGTGAAACCGTGCGTGCTCAGAACTGGGGTCTGAATGGCTATGCCCGAAACACTACACCACAGCTCGCGCAGCGCGCGCCCATTAATTTCAATCATGTACGCAGCTGTGGCACCAACACTGAGGTCTCTGTTCCCTGCATGTTTGCTCCGGTAGGACGCGGGCAATACGATGAAGCGGTCATCCGCGGCCATGAATCATTGCTGCACGTCTTTGCCAGGGCGGGCTGGGATGTCAGCTGGCACGATAATCAATCAGGCTGCAAGGGCGTGTGCCAGGGCCTTTCTTATGTTCAGGCCGGCGACAAGCTTGGCCGCGGACTGTGCGAAAAGGGACGATGCCTTGATGAGGTACTGCTCGATGGCGTCCGAAGTTTTATGGAAAGCAATCAGGCGCAATCACTTCTGGTGCTGCACATGCTGGGTAATCATGGTCCGTCCTACTGGCGGCGCTACCCCACCACTTTCGAGCAATTTATACCCGCCTGTCGGAAGGATGATTTGTCAGCCTGCAGTCGCGAAGAAATCGTCAATGCTTACGACAATGCGGTTTTGTACACTGACCACTTGTTAGCCCGCCTAATCGATGAAATGGCCCAACAGGAAGATCGCGTCGACTCGGTACTCGTTTACGTATCGGATCACGGCGAGTCGCTGGGCGAGCGTGGGCTTTATCTTCACGGCATGCCCTGGGCCATCGCCCCAGAAGAGCAAACCAGGGTTCCTATGGTCTTTTGGTTTTCTAAGTTCGCAGATACCAGCACCGGTGTCGCTCTGGACTGCCTGCGCGCTCAAGCGGGTACCCGGCAAATATCCCATGACTACCTTTTTCACACCCTGATGGGATTGGCTGACCTGCGTAGCGTCGTCCATGCACCCGCGTTTGATCTGGCAGGGCTCTGCGGTCGACCGCCTCAGCAAGACGCATCCCGTGACTCCGTGCGGCAGCCTTAACTGTGCGACACCTCGTATGAAGAATGGCAGTGGTGACTCTCTGAAACCTTCCGCGGATGGCGGTAGTGCTGATCCGGTGACATCGGCCAGAAAAGGTCGCGGCGGCATTTTTCATGGCATCGCGGCAGTCGCGTACTCGGTCAAAGGACTCAGAGCGGCCTGGCGCACTGAGACAGCATTTCGACAAGAGCTTGTAGTGGGCATGCTGATGTTGCTTGCAGCACCCTGGCTGGCACCCCACCGCACTGCCCTGGTACTGATGATCACAACGGTTTTGCTGGTCTGGCTGGTCGAATTAATCAATACCGCCATCGAAGCGGTGTGCGATTCAATCAGCACTGAACATCATCGCCTACTTGGACTGGCCAAGGACACCGGCAGCGCGGCTGTCCTGATCAGCCTCTTAATCTGCGGTTTAACCTGGTTGCTGCTGCTGATTCCGTAGAGGCAAACTGCAAACCGACGATCACACCACCGCCTAGGCGATCATCAACCCAAACCGCCAGGCCATGCAGTCGGGCAATCCGCTGCACGATCGAAAGACCCAAGCCGCTGCCGCTTTCGCCTGAGCTCTCTCCCCTGCGAAAACGCTGGCCCAGGGTCTCACGAATGGAAGCGGCCTGCGCAGGGCCAGCGTTTTCAATACGGATATCGTGCACGCCCACGCGGACAATAACCTCCGTGTCGGGCGTCGCATAACGAACCGCGTTATCAAGCAGATTACGCAGCATCACAGCGATCATGTCGGGGTCGCCCTCCAGCAGCCATGCGTCATCGGGGGTCGTGCTCCATTGGCAACTCATCTGGATTCGCCGACGATCGGCCACGGGCATGCAGTCGCCCATAACCTGCTGGATAAGGTCCTGCCAGACGATAGCCTGCCGTCTGGGTAGGTCGCCAGCAACCTCAAGTCGGGTCAGTTCGAGCATCTGTGTCACCAGCCGGCTCATTCGCGTGAGCCCAGCCGCCACCTGAACGCCCGCCTGCTCGCGCTGCGCTTCGGTTTTTGCAAGGCGCACCAGATCCCATTGGGCGGACAGCGCGGCTAGAGGCGTTCTGAGTTCGTGGGCGGCATCGGCGGTAAACTGCCGTTCGCGCGTTAGTACCTTGTCAAAGCGCCCAAGAAGCTCATTCATGGCAGCAACCAGAGGGCTGAGCTCGCGCGGCACGCTTGCGACCGCCAAAGGCCGTAAGTCGTCGGCTCGACGAGCCTCAAGCTGCTGACTGAGTGCATCCACTGGGCGCATGGCCTGCCGAACGCTCCAGATGATGGCAATGATCAGCGCTGGCAACACCAGGAGCCAGGGCAGAAGCTGACTGGCTACAAGGTTAAACACCAGCTCGTCACGCTCGTACAGGCGCTGCCCCGCCGCGACGAGTCGCTCGCCGTCCGGCGAGTGCAGATAAAAAATTCGCCAGGCTTCGTCACGGACGGTGGTGTCGACAAAACCAGCCACCCGAGGCATAAAGGGTAACTGTGCCCCCTCGCGATCCAGCATGATGGGGGTCCCGAACCGATCCCAGACGGCAATGGCCAGGTCCTCGAGATCAGCCTCACCGGTCGCCTTAGCCATCGTCAGCTGCGTCAGCTGCGTCGGCTGTAAGGCTGGCGCAGCGGGCATCGTGCTCTGGACCTGGCGTGCCAGGCGAATCAGCTCTGTGTCGAAAAGCTCGTTGACCTCATGCCGCGCTCGATCCGCCGCGATCAAGACGGCCGCGGCCCAGACCAGGGGCGTGCATACCAGCAGGTACAGAAGCAATCGAGTTCGGATGCTCATGAGAGCTCCTGCTCAGGGCCCAGTGCGTAGCCCACCCCGCGAACGGTACGTACAACCTCAGGCGCAATTTTTCGCCTGAGGTGATGAATATGAACCTCGAGCGCGTTGCCCATTGGTTCGCCAGCGTCCCAGGCGTACAGCTTTTCGGTCAGCTGGCTCTTGGACAATATACGCCCGGGGTTTTGCAGCAGCACCTCAAGAATGGAGAGCTCACGGGCCGTCAGCTCAAGGGGCAAACCCCGCCAATCCACCCGCCGCGCGGCCGGATCAAAAACCAGCGCCCCGTGTCGCCACACGGCCTGGGCACGACCCGATGCCCGGCGCAGCGCTGCACGAAGACGTGCGGCAATCTCCTCCAGTTGCACAGGCTTAACCAGGTAGTCATCAGCTCCGGCATCCAGACCGGCGACCCGCTGCGGTAGGGCATCGCGGGCCGTGAGGATGAGCACAGGCACTGACAGGGTTCTGGCACGCCACCGACTCAGCCATTGCAGACCATCATCGCCGGGCAGACCCTGGTCGAGCAGGACCGCATCGTACTGGGCCAGGCGCAGGGCCGTATCGGCCGACTCTCCGCTTTGTACCCAGTCCACGGCATAATCTAGGCCGCGCAACCCGGCAGACAAAGCCTCGCCCAGCGGCGCATCATCTTCGACCAGCAAAATTCGCATGCGTGGCAGCTTGGCTCATGACTCTTAAGCACACCTTAATTCACCGCCAGTATTGTCGCTGATTCGCAGTCTTCAACCTACCCGCCCGATCATGACAGCCGTTTCAGCCCTCACACCGTGCCCTGTGTGCGGAACGTCAAACGTAACGCCCATTGCTCAACGCGATGACAAAACCGGCGAACCCCTCAATGTCGTGCAATGTGCCGGATGCGGGCTGGGGCGTATCGACCCCATGCCTAGCATCGAAAGCCTGCAGCAGTGGTACAAAGAACGCTATCGGGAAGACTACAAGGCTGCCACGGCCCCACGCCTGACCCATGTGCTCAGAGCGGGGCGACTGGCACTACAGCGCTGGAACTGGCTGACACGGCAACAGGGTTTTGTATCGCCGTCCCGCTCGCTGGACATCGGCGCCTCAAGCGGCGAGTTCGTCTATCTACTCAAGAGCCGTGCTATCGCAGCCCAGGGGCTTGAACCCCATCACGGCTACTCGGCCCATGCACGTGAGCATCTGGGTCTGGACATCATGACCGGAACCCTGCACGAACGCCTCGATGAATTTCCTCGTGGCTGTTTTGACCTCATCAGCCTTTTTCATGTGCTGGAACACCTACCCGACCCGGTCCAGAGCCTGAAACGCATCCGTGAGCATCTATCAGATCAAGGTCGTGTCTACCTGGAAGTACCCGATATGGCCGCTATGTGCTCGCCGGCCAACGCATTTTTCAGGGCCCACACCCTCTACTTCACGGCCCAGTCATTGGTGCAGACCGCCCAGGCAGCCGGCTTCAGGGTGCTGGCTGATAACTTCGCTGAGCATGACAATCTGCGCGTAGTGCTCGCTCCGGCCGACAGCGCTGCGGCGGGCGCATCCTTTAGCTGTGACCACGCACTCGATCGTGGCAAAGCCTTGCGGACCTGGCCGCGGTACCTGCGACAGCGCATTTCCGAGGGCTACCTCTGGCAGCGACTAAGGCACCGACGCGATGAAAAACAGCAGGCTGCGCGATACCCGGATGGTCGGCATCTGCTGCAGGCGCTGTATGGGGGTACCGGCGACACAACCGCCATTGATTCTCAGCCGCCTACCTGAGACTCGCCGAGCATAAGCCCGGCAGCACCCTCGCCCTCAGGCACTTCACACGGCAGTGCCACGCTTCAAAGCAACTCATCCACCAGCGACAACAGGGCCGCTCGCTCGCGCTCAGGCGAAAACTGTACCGCCCGACGTTGGCAGTAACGCCCAAGCTCATCCAACCAGGGCCGCGGTCCGGCCATCGTATCTCGACAGCGCAGCACCAACCCTGCCAGTGATTCGACATCATCGAACGCAAAATAGCCCGGGTAATCATCACCGAGCATCCCCACATTACCTGCAATGCGCGAGGCAAGCACGGGCGTGCCGCTACAGACGGCTTCCATGATTACGTGAGCACCACCTTCGACAAGGCTGGGATGTAACAGCAGGTGAGCACGCTGAATCCTTTGCCGCGTAAGCGGATAAGAACATTCACCCAACCAACGGTACACCGGCGAGGTCGCACTGAGATCACGAGCCTGCTCGCCCAGGGTATCGTCAAGCGCACGACCGATGTGATCGATTCGAATGGCTGTTTCAGTTTGCAGCCGGCGGGCCAACTCAAAGACCGTTTGCGGCGCTTTCTCGGAGCGCAGGTGCCCCACCACAACCAGACGGAGATGACGGCGCGTCTTTGACAGGGTCTTGCGCGATGTGCTCGACTGGTAGATCACCGTCAGTTTAGATAACAGCTCAGCAGGGACATCGGCACACGCGGCAGACTGTAAGACCACGATGCGATGCGCACTGCGCAAGGACTGCAGGCTGATCGGATCGGTCTGAAGGGATCCGTACAAATCGGTACCCGTCAAGACCACCGCAAGCCCTCGATCGGGCTGTTGCCGCGCCCAGGCCGCAATCGAGTCTGCCGAGCGCTTTGCGTGCAGAGCAATCATCAGGTGCGCATGCGGGGCATCCTCAGGCTGCCCCCAGCTCTGACATACGGTCACGCGATACCGCTCCGACAGCATGCGCTTCCAGCGCTGCGCGGTACGCCAGTTTCCGTTGTTAGCGTCAGCTGCTGCCGGCGTGACGAGGACGATAGCGGGTTTCACACGAGCGAGTTTACGATAGCAACTCCTCTGTACCTGCGTATCCGCAAATCTTTGCTAGCGCGCGGCACCCCGTTCAGGGCAACCAGATCTAGACAAGAGGCGCACAGCGATACCGCGTTCAGAAAACGCGGCAGCACCTGAAGACTGGTCGACCAGCGCGACATTCCGGTGTGCCTGCTGAGCGTTCCGGCCCGCCATGTGCCGACATAGCACGAAGAGGACAGGCTGAGTCAATCTGACCTGGACACCCGCTGAGTGTTCAACGGCGAGTGGTTTCGCGGGTTCGAACGCCCCGATTGATCTGGTCTCAGTTGCGGCGAGCGGCCCAGAAAGTCGCACCCTCGGGACCATAGCGCTCTGAGTGATCAATATTGCGCCCAAGGGCAAAACGATCCCCCGCCTTCAGATGCGACGTTTGTCCGTCCACCGTCAACCAGAACTCGCCGCGCACGACCAGTGCCGACGTATCAAAGGGATGTTGGTGAAGTTCGTTGACCTGGTGGGCGTCCCACTCCCTGACCAGCGTCTGATCAAATCCCTGTTCCATCGCCTGCGCGGTGAATTGCTCAAACGTGTGCTTCGAAATGTCTACAGTGGACATACGCATTCTCCTGCGCTGTTGTGGCTTCATCGGAAACGATACGCCGCAGCTATCGCAGCGGCAAATCATGTTTCTCAATAGCGCCGATAGATGGAATCTACGCCAGGCCGGCCGTGTCAGCCGAAAACCCCTGTCCAGGCCGAATCAGCCTGTACGGACTGCATTCGGGGCATAACAGGCCATCAGTTGCGCAAGCTCGTCGGCGCTATCGGCCGTGCCGGCGATATAGCGGTCGGGTCGTATGAGGGCGGCGCGGGTACCCAACGCACCGAGCATCTGTGACAAAGCCTCCTCATCAGCACGCACGAATCGTGCATCGCCGTTCCAGCGAGGGGGTTTAGGGGGATCCAGCGTTACATCGTGCACTAGCGAAAATCGATAGCCCACCAAATCATCGAAACGGCGCTCACCGGCCATCAGCGGCTGCTGGGACAGACGTCCGCCCCACTTTCCAGCCTGATGGGCGCCCTTACCCAGTGGCGGGTTAGGTGTGGCGAAATAGCTTGGGTTAGCCGACATGCGTTCATCACGATCGCGCACGGCTTGCTCATCGGTGGCCTGAATGATGTGCCCAAGCCGTACGGCTGTTTCCACGAAGACCCGTACATGGGGCAGACGCTCAGACTCATAAGTGTCCAGCAGGTCTGACGTCTCACCGCCCTTCAGTACGGCGGCCAGTTTCCAGGCCAGGTTTGCGGCATCGCGAATGCCGGCACACATCCCCTGTCCCATGAAGGGCGGTGTCTGATGCGCAGCATCACCCGCAATAAGCAGCCGATCACGGCGCCACCGTCGGGCAATCGCCGCGTGAAACGTGTACAGAGCCTGTCGCTCGATACTGGCATCGTCTGGCGATAGCCAGGGTGCCAGTAAGGCCCAGATGCTATGTGGCGTAATCAACTGCTGAGGATCATCACCTGGCATCAGCATGAATTCCCATCGGCGGCGATTACCCACCCCGCGTACATAGGTCGCGGGCCGCCTGGGATCACAGAA
>JBDLQY010000263.1:0-4625 GCA_039800325.1 Pseudomonadota bacterium
GGCTCTGCGTCGGCGGGCTTTTTCGACGCTCAGACGCGGCAGGTAACAGGTGTAACCCTGGCGCTCAAGATTCATGAGCGCGATGTCTTCCTGGCGCGGTTTAGTGTGGACGAGATACCAGGCGATGGTACTGGGCGCTGACATGGGCTACGTAATTTTTTGGGGTTGAAACTAAACGATATCGTCGATTCAGGCCGAATTATCGCGCGATAGAATGTTGCTGTGTTCAACGACCCTCTTGCCCTGACCCTCGCCTGCCTCGCCGGCACCTTCGGTGGCGGCCTTCTGGGCTTGTGGTTGCGCGCACGCGTGCTGCGCCATCACGTGGATTCGAATGTCGAGGAATCCGTCAAATTAGGCGTGGGCATGGTTGCCACCATGACAGCGCTACTGTTGGGGCTGATCATGGCCTCAGCAAAGTCCAACTTTGATTCGGTTGATTTGGCTGTGCGCGAGGCAGCCACCCGCATCATTACCGTTGATCGGGCGCTGGCTGATCTGGGTGAAGCTGCCCTGCCCGCTCGTCAGGCCTGGCATGAAGCAGTCAATCGACTGGTCGACGGCATTGTTGATCCGCAATCAGCCACACCAGACTCGCCGCTGGTACGGCCCGAATCCCTTCGATTGATGGACCGTGCCGCTGACCTGGCGGGCAGCCTCACAACTCAGACCGCTCGACAAAGACAGCTTCAAAGCAAGGCGCTTGATCAGATCCAGAGCCTGATCGAATCGCGGTGGCTGACCACCTACCTGAGCGAAAGCGCCATTCCGCCCTATTTCATGGCCGCCGTCCTAGTCTGGCTGGCCATCACATTTTTCTGCTACGGACTGGTGTCGCCGCTTCGGCGCGTCGTGGTGCTGGTGTTTCTTATCTGTTCGCTGTCAGCGGCCAGCGCCATCTTGCTGACACTCGAGCTTGAAATGCCTTTTGATCACTGGGTGACCGTGTCCTGGCAGCCGCTGATTGACGCGCGGCAGCTTATCCTGCGCTGAATCTACGCACACCAAATCACCGCGCCGGCTCTGCAATCGACGCACCTCTGAGCACCGTTGCGCCCCCGGAATCGACCCGAACACAAGCACCGCGTCCGCCCCCGCAATGATCGAGCTCTGCTGCGCAGGCTATTCCACAATCGGCTGATAGAGCGAAGGCCTGCGGTCACGCCACCAGGCCAGACCCGTGCGGGCACGCTTGACCTCATCGAGATCGATGGTCTGCACCAGCAGATCAGCCTGCTCGGTGCCGAGTTCGGCTTGAATCATGCCCATGGGGTCAACCAGCATGCTGCGGCCCAGGTGCTGGCGCACGCCTTCTAGACCCACCCGGTTGGCCGCCAACACATACAGGCCGTTTTCGTAAGCACGGGCCCTGATGGGAACCTCCCAGATTGAGCTGCGCTGAGCCGCATTTGCGTACACCGCGTAGGCCACAGGGATGGCGATGAGTTCGGCCCCTTTGAGCGCCAGCACTCGAGATCCTTCTGGGTAGAGCCGGTCGTTACAGATCTGCACCCCGATACGCGTGCCGCACACTGGGTAGGTATCAAGGCTGTTTCCTTGACCAAAGTAAAACTTTTCGTAGGTGCCGGTTCCGCCAGGCTTGTCGTTTGGGAAATAAGCCGGGATATGGGTTTTGCGATAGCAGCCGACGCGCTCGCCCTGCTCGTTGATGATGAGCGCGCTGTTAAACCAACCATCGGCTGCACGTTCGGCGAACGGAAGCACCAGTGCCACATCCCGCTCGCCCGCATGACGGGCGATGCGATTGAGCACCGGATCATCGGCCGCCAGGAAAAGTCGGTCGAAGTCCTGGATGAGTTGATTCGGAAAGAACGGCGCCAGGAACACCTCAGGAAAAACCATCAGCTGCACGCCCTGCGCAGCGGCGCGATCGATCATGGCAATGGCCGTATCGACCATGACGGGATCCGCAGGGCTTGCCACGGGCCCAGTCTGGGCTGCAGCGACGATGAGAGGACGACTCATAACAATCTCCGTAAAAGGCCGCTTTAACTCCAGATGTCAGACAGAGCACGCAGAAAGTTTTGTCCGGCAATCTTGTCGACTTCGGCGCCGGTAAAACCACCACGCTCAAGCGCCTCAAGAATGCGCGGAAACTGGCGCGGCGTGGGCGTTGGCGCCGGATAACGCCCCGCCGAGGTATTGCCAAATGCACGCGCGTATTCGCCGCCCGATTTCTCATACTTGGCTTTGCTGAGATCGAGTACCGCCTGAGCATAGGCATCGTCCTGAACCGATGAAAAATCAGTGCCTATGCCCACGTGATCGATACCCGCCACCGATACGATGTGACGAGCATGTCGCACAAAGTTCTCGAGCGTGGGCGGTTCATCAGCCCGACCGCTCCAGTTCATGAAGCCATGAATACTCACACCGATCACGCCACCCGATTGGGCCACCGCACGCAAGGTTTCATCCGACTTGTTGCGCACGCGCTCATTGACCGCCTTGGCGTTCGCATGCGTGAGCAGCACAGGCTTGCGCGATACCGAAGCCGCTTCACGCCCGGTTTGCTCGGCACAATGCGACAGATCGATGGCGATGCCCGCCTCGTTCATGGTCTGAATCAGCTCATGGCCAAAGCGCGTCAGGCCCACACCCTTGCGCTCTTCCATGCAGCCATCAGCGGCCAGATTCGCCTCGTTATAAGTGAGCTGCGCAATGCGCAGACCCATGGCATGAAAGGCATGGACACGCTCGAGCTTGTTGCCAAATGGCAGAGTGTTCTGCCAGCCCATGATGAGACCGGTGCTGCCCTCTCGTGCCGCGGCCTCGATGTCGCTGGTCGAGAGCACCAGACGCCAGCGTGAGCCAGGAGCATGCACGCGTGCATGCCAGGCCGCCATCTCGTCAAATGCCTGACCGAATTCGGCCAGCATGTGCGACACCGTGATGTTGGCGGCCGTGACACCGCCTGTGGCCAACGGCTCTGGGTTACCGTCACTGAGATAAACCAGACCATCGATGACGATGCGCGGCGAGGCGGATGCAGAACTCATGGGCGGGCTCCGTGAAGTGAGACTCAGGCAGTCGGCAGGGGGCCCGGCTTGGGCACAATGCTTTCAGGAAGGCTGGCTACGTGGTCAGCGATCTGGCCAGGCGTAGCAAACCAGACGCTGGAGCCCTGGGCCGCCATGTGCTCAAGCATGCGACGCAGCTGAACCGCGCGGTGGGGCTGCCCCATCAGAAAGGTGTGCAGTGAAATGGCGCACACCAGCGGCCAGCCATTACGCTCGCCATCGTGCAGCTGTTGGGTGAAGCCGTCGGTGACCATGCGCGTGAACTCTTCGTCGCTGGCACCGCGATTGATAAACGCCGGAATATCGTTGAGCTCCATGGCGGGATACGGCACGGCCATGATGGGGCCGCGCGCCGTGCGGAACCACTGCGGCTGCTCATCGAAATACCAATCCATCATGTAGGTGTAGCCCGCCTCAAGCAGCAGCTCGGGTGTGTTGGGGCTTTGCGAGATAAAGGGACCAAGCCAGCCCTTGGGCGCCTTGCCCTCTTCCTGAATGAAACGATCGCGAACCTCCATCAGCATGGCTCGCTCATAGTCGGTTTCCATTTCAATCTGCCGTTCAGAATTGGTGCGGCCATGGCCCACGAATTCGTCACCACGCTTGCGGAAAGGCTCGAGCACCTCAGGGCAGACGTCATAGACGCTGGTGTTGGTGAGGATGGACAGCGGGATACGGAAACGATCGAACAACTCAAGAATGCGCCAGATACCAACCCGGTTGCCGTAGTCGCGATAGGCATAACCGCGATGAAACGGTGCCGACGGCAGCGAAGTGAAATCGGGACCGGGGTTGCGACCGAACTCAAACGCCTCAACGTTGAGCGCGAAATACACGGCCAGCTTGGCGCCATTGGGCCAACTGTATTGCGGACGCGTGGGCAGCGCCGAAAACGGATAACGGCGAAACTTGTTATCGAATTTTTTCATGAAAGTCTCCGGGTTTTACTGAGGCAGACGACGAATCTGTTCCATCACTTCGGCCACCGGCTTCACGTCAGCGTATTTGGCGGCCATATCGAACAGATTCACCGCATGGCTGGTGGCACTTCGGTCATACACACATTCAATCGGTACGGTGCAGCGGAAATTGTAGGCAAACGCGTCCACAACGCTGCCGCGGACGCACCCGCTGGTGGTGCATCCGGTGACCACCAGACTGTCGACGCCCAGATCAATCAGGTAGCTGACCAGAGGCGTGCCAAAAAACGCGCTGGGGTGTTTTTTGGGCAGCAGGACATCGCCATCCTGCGGCGCAACTTCTTCAACGAAGCGATAGCCCTCAGCGGCCACCGTCATGAGCGCGGGCACTTTTTCGGCCAGACGCCCCACATCAAAGCGCTCTTTGGGCGCCACATAGGGATACAGAACCGGAAGCTTGCGCTCTCGAAACAAAGCCAAAAGGGGTGCGATGTGATCAACGGCCCGCCAACCGACCTCGCCGCACGCGGTCTTGAACTCTTTAATCGCCTCCCAGAAGGGCTGGCGCTGAGTGCCCACCGTGCGGTACTGAACGTCGATGATGAGCAGCGCCGGGCGCTTGCCCATGCCCTGAGGGCGGCCAAAGCCAGCCGCCTCATAGGCT
>JBDLQY010000264.1:0-3414 GCA_039800325.1 Pseudomonadota bacterium
GAGGCAGTCGAGTTTGGTCGTATCGGCGCGCAGGCAGCCAAACAAGTTATTTTGCAGCGCATTCGCGATGCAGAGCGTGAGCAGATCCTCAATGATTTTTTGGCCCGCGGCGACAGCATCGTGCTGGGTCAGGTCAAGCGCATGGAGCGCGGGGATGCCATCGTTGAGAGTGGCCGGGTCGAGGCGCGTTTGCCCCGCGACCAGATGATCCCCAAGGAAAACTTGCGCACTGGTGATCGCGTTCGCGCGTTTTTGTGGAAAGTCGATCGCAATGCGCGCGGCCCGCAAATCATTTTGTCGCGCACTTGCCCCGAGTTCATCAAGGCGCTGTTTGCAACCGAGGTTCCAGAGGTCGAACAAGGAACGCTTGAGATCAAATCGGCTGCCCGCGATTCTGGCGTGCGCGCCAAGATTGCTGTGTTCAGTCATGACCGCCGCATCGATCCGATCGGTACCTGCGTGGGTGTACGTGGCTCGCGCGTGCAGGCCGTTACGTCCGAACTCGGTGGGGAGCGTGTGGATATTGTGTTGTGGTCCGAAGACCCAGCTCAGTTTGTGATTGGTGCGCTGGCACCGGCCAGTGTGCAGTCCATCGTGGTAGATGAAGACCAGCACGCCATGGAGGTCGTTGTCGATGAGAACGAACTGGCCATCGCAATCGGACGCTCAGGTCAAAACGTGCGCCTGGCATCCGAGTTGACTGGTTGGCAGATCAATATCATGACACCCGAAGAATCAGCCAAACGCAGCGAAGAAGAGCGTGGCGGTGTGATGGCCCTGTTCATGGACCGTCTGGATGTGGACGAAGAAGTCGCCACCATTCTGATCAATGAAGGGTTCAAGTCCCTGGAAGAAGTGGCCTATGTGCCACTCAATGAGATGCTTGAAATCCAGGACCTCGATGAGGACACCGTCAATGAACTGCGCAACAGGGCTCGCAATGCCTTGCTGACAGAGGCCATCGCCAAAGAAGAGGTGGTGGAGTCAGAGCAGGACATCCACGGCATCGAAGGCGTGGACGACGCAATGATCGCCGCTTTGGCGGCACACGACATCAAGACCCGTGACGACTTGGCCGAGTTGGCTGTCGATGAGTTGGTCGAAATGACACAGATATCCGAGGCCTTGGCCCGGGACGTCATCATGAAAGCCCGAGCCCATTGGTTCAATGAGTGAGGTTGACGTTTCGAGCAGTGCAGGGTGGTCGGACAGAGTGGAATCAGGAAGGACAGTGAATGGTCAGTAATACAGTAGCGCAGTTTGCCGCGGAGTTGAAAATGCCCGCAGGTGTCCTGCTCGAGCAGCTTCGCGCCGCAGGCGTGGACAAAAACGCAGAGTCAGATGCCGTAACGGAGTCAGACAAGGCCAAGTTGCTCGACAGCCTGCGCAAGGCACATGGCAGCACAGAGGGCAGCGGCGCCAAGAAAATTACCTTGACGCGCCGTCAGACCACGGAAATCCGCCAGGCGGACTCCTCCGGCAAGGCCAGAACCATTCAGGTCGAAGTACGCAAAAAGCGGACTTTCGTGCAGCGCCCCTCCGATGAGCTCGCTGCCACTGTTGCTGCCGAGCAAGCGCAGGCGCAGTCTGTGGCCGACACTGAGTCAGCCATCGTCAGCGATCAGGAAGCGGCCAGCATGGCCGAGGAAGCATCCCGCCGCGAGCGCGAACTGCACGAAAAGCAGGAGCAACTCGAGCGTGAGCTCATTCGCGAGCGTGAATTGCAAGCTGAGGCCGAGCGCAAGGCGCAGGCAGAACGTGAGGCTGCACTCGCCGCTGAAGCTGCCGAGGCCGCCGAGCGTGAAGCCCGCCAGCAGACTGACGCCCGAAAGGCCGAAGAGGCTTCTGCCCGCGCTGTCGAACTGGAACGCACTGCCCGCAAGGCCGAAGAAGAAGCCAAGCGCGCTGCCGCAGAGGCGGCTGCGGCCAGTCAGGCGCAAGCCGAAGCCCGCCGCAAGGTGGAAGCCGAGGTGGCTGCCATCAACAAGTTGATGCAGCAGCCCCGTCGTACGCTCAAGGCCCCAGAGCCCGTGGCACCCGCACCGGTTGTGCCAGCCGCCGCTCCGCAGGGCACGCTGCACAAGCCAGTGGGCAAGCCTGCTGCGCCTGCAAGCGGCGTCAAACCTGCGCCAGGTGCCGTTGTGCCTGCCACATCGGCCGCCGACGACCGCGATGACAGTCGCAAAAAAGGCGTCAAGGCGCCGGGCGATACCGCCTGGAAAGACGACGGCAACAAGCGCCGTGGTGGTCTGAAGACCCGCGGCGACACCTCTGGTGGCGCTGGCTCCTGGCGTGGTCCCAAAGGCGGTGGTAAGCACCGTGGTGGTCACGATGCCGCTTCATTTGTGGCGCCCTCTGAGCCCGTCATCCGTGAAGTCCATGTGCCCGAAACCATCACAGTGGCCGATCTGGCTCACAAGATGTCCCTCAAGGCTGCGGAAGTCATCAAGTCACTCATGAAAATGGGCCAGATGGTCACCATCAACCAGGTGCTTGATCAGGACACGGCCATGATTGTGGTCGAAGACCTCGGCCACAAGGCGATCGCTGCCAAACTGGATGATCCGGAAGCCATGCTCGAGGACTCGGATGTGGTCATCGAATACGAAACCCGGCCACGCGCGCCAGTGGTCACGGTCATGGGTCACGTCGACCACGGCAAGACCTCATTGCTCGATTACATCCGCCGCGCCAAAGTGGCAGCCGGCGAAGCCGGTGGTATCACACAGCACATCGGTGCATACCACGTCGAAACCGATCGGGGCATGATCACATTCCTGGACACGCCGGGTCACGAGGCATTCACTGCCATGCGTGCACGCGGTGCCAAGGCAACCGATATTGTCATTCTGGTGGTGGCGGCCGACGATGGGGTCATGCCACAGACCATTGAGGCCATTCACCATGCCAAGGCCGCCAAGGTGCCGATCGTGGTGGCCATGAACAAGATCGACAAGCCCGATGCCAACCCGGACCGCGTCAAGCAGGAACTGGTTGCTCACGGTGTGGTACCCGAGGAATACGGTGGTGATTCTCCTTTCATGCCGGTGTCAGCCAAAACAGGTGCCGGCATTGACGAGTTGCTTGAAAACGTGCTGCTGCAGGCTGAAGTCCTTGAATTAAGCGCCCCGATTGATGCGCCCGCCAAGGGCCTGATCATCGAATCGCGTCTGGACAAAGGCCGCGGTCCGGTGGCTACCATGCTCATTCAAAGTGGCACACTGAGCCGTGGCGATGTGGTGCTGGCTGGATCGGCCTACGGTCGTGTGCGTGCCATGCTCGACGAAAATGGCAAGCCCATTCAGTCTGCAGGTCCTTCATTGCCTGTTGAAATCCAGGGTCTGTCGGATGTTCCGCCGGCCGGTGAAGAAGTCATTGTTCTGGTAGATGAGCGCAAGGCACGCGAAATCGCCC
>JBDLQY010000265.1:0-3060 GCA_039800325.1 Pseudomonadota bacterium
CAGGATGAGGGTTCCCAGCTTGTCGCGCTGCTGGTCGGTGCCCGACCCGGAGAGCAGGTGGTCGATTTCTGCGCCGGGGCCGGGGGCAAGACGCTGGCCATCGCCAGCGACATGAACAACAGGGGCCATGTCGTTGCCTGCGATGTCAACGAAGCCCGCCTAAAGCGCTGTGCTGAACGCCTCCGTCGCGCTGGCCTGCACAATGGCGAGACCCGGCTTTTGGCCAGCGAAACCGATCGCTGGGTCAAGCGCCACAAGGGCCGTTTTGACCGCGTTCTGGTCGACGCGCCCTGTAGCGGCACAGGCACATGGCGGCGCAATCCCGATGCCCGCTGGCGCGCACCGGATTTGGGGTTGGACAACCTTCTGGCCTTGCAAGGCCGGATCCTGACGAGTGCGGCCCGTCTGGTCAAACCGGGTGGTCGACTTGTCTATGCCACCTGCTCAATCCTGCCTGAGGAAAACGAAGCACAGGTGGCTGCGTTCCTAGCCGCCCATCCAACCTTTCATGTCGTGCCACTCAGTGAGGCGGCACCTCATCTCACGGCTGCGGCCGACAGCGATTATCTGTCGTTGACGCCCGCGCGCCATGGCACCGATGGCTTCTTCGCAGCCGTCCTGCTGCGCAAGGCTGCGGTTGCCGAAGGCCCTTAGTTCACGTTTAGGCAACTTGCAGGGTGCGTCAGATAAATGCGAACCAGTCACCGTATGGCTAAACCAACGCGGGTATCAGGCCGCAAGAAGGCCGCGCCACTCGGCGAGAGCGGCGGCGCGTGACTGTTTGTAGTGGTCGCGGTTTAGAGGGTGCGCTCCGTCGAAAAGTGGTTGTGGACCGAGGAATGGACAGACGCCAACTTCTGCAACGTTCGCATCCGCCGGAACCGAAGCATTGCTCGGACGCGTCGTCGAAATGTTAAATGCGAGTTCTCCGCCCGATTGTTGAGCCAGCGCCCAATCTGGCGGTCATCGCCAAGACCAAGGTCCTTCAGAGCCGCGCTGTACGAGCGCAGGCGGTTGGTCACGATGTTCGCCCGGCCCGCATACCGCTTCATCGATTGCTTGAGCAATTTCAGTGCTGCTTTTCGATCCCTCGTCTTGGTGACCACGTTATCGAACACTTCGCTCTCGTGATCGACGGCGCGACACAGGTAATGCGTCACGCCGTTAATCTTCACAAAGACTTCATCGAGGTGTCAGCGCCAGTGTTTGCGACCGCACATTCGATCCACCCGCTTACGCCGAATTTCAGCGGCAAACATCGGACCAACCCTGTTCCACCAGTCACGCACCGTGTCATGGCTAATCTCAAGCCCACGCTCATGCAAGAGGTCCTCCACATTGCGAAGCGACAGCCGGAAACGAATGTAAAGCATCACCGCCAAACGGATGATCTCTGGGCTTGTCTTGAAGGAGCGGAACGGGAAGCGTTTTGTCATCCAAGTAAGCTACCAGCCCACACTGCCCCGCGGCAGCCCAAGTTGCTCTGACAACACCGGCAACCGGCTTATCTCTCCCTCTGTCTCAAATCGACAAGTCGCTATGGTGTCTTTGGGCGCCAACAATTGGGCAATAAGCCGTTCATTCATTAAAGGCCTCGCTATCGTTGCAAGAGTGTGGACAACTTGGAGCCGTTGAACGGCCACTGATCTTTCATCCAGCTAAGGCAGGGGTCGTTAGCTGATTTCCCTGGTTGGCGTGCACCGGCCTGAGCTGTCGGTTCAAACCCATGGTTGCTATGGAGCTTCGTGACGATGAGTGTGCCCTGCCGGCAAACAAAGCAGCGAGTGGAAATGCATGAAAATTGATACCGACATCTGCATCATAGGTGCGGGACTTTCGGGGCTTGCTTTGGCGGCTAAGCTGCAGGCTGAACGTCGAGATGTAACTGTGCTTGAAGCTCGGGAGAGAAGTGGTGGACGTGTGCTTTCGCAGGAAGGCTATGACCTGGGGCCAGCCTGGATCTGGCCGCACAACCACCGCATGTTGGCACTGCTTGAAGGTCTGGGCCTTAATACGTTTGCGCAATACGCATCCGGACGGCTGGTGTTCGAGGACGCCGTGGGAAGGGTTCGTCGGGATCTTGAATTTGCGACCATGGGCGGTACGTTACGCGTTGAGGGTGGGCTCGCACGAATTACTGACGCCTTGGCCTCTGGGCTTGGCGATCGTCTGCGGCTTGCATGCCGGGTGCATCGGGTGCTCGAAGAGCCGGGTGGTGTTTCAATCTTAACGGCAGCGGGTCACGTTCGTGCGGGGCAGGTCATCCTTGCCATCCCACCGCGTCTGGTTGCAGGTTTGGGCGTTGCGGTTCCCGATGTGCCGACCTGGATGGCAGGTCATGCAAAGCTGGTGGCAACCTATCCAACAGCTTTTTGGCGGGAGAACGGGCTGAACGGCGATGCTATCTCTCACCGTGGACCCTTGGCTGAAATACATGACGCATCGCCTGTTGGCGCAAAGGTGGGTGCGCTATTTGGTTTTGCCCAAGTCGGGGCTGCGCGTCACCCGGGATTTCGTGATGCGGCCATAGCCCAATTGGTAAGACTCTTCGGGCAGGATGCGGCCACGCCCAGTGATGTCTTCATCAAGGACTGGAGCATGGATCAAGCCACTGCCACAGTAGCCGATCTGAGCCCACCTTCTGAACATCCAACCTACAGTGCCTTACTACCAACACGCCGCCTGATCTTTGCGGGGACAGAGATGACAGACGACAACGGCGGATTTCTGGAAGGTGCTCTGGCGGCTGCCGATGCAGCACATGCCTCCCTTGAACGTCGCGCGGACTGAGTTGTTCGCGTTTCCGCACGTCACCCTAAGCGACTTCAGGGCCCAGCCTTACCCGCTGAAAAACGTACCGACCCGCGCGACTTCGCCGCCCGCGGGTGTCGCTGTTCTCAACGAGAGCAATTGAATCCGCTTCAACTGCGCCGCAGGTCTAATTGCACAATATACTGAAAATATTAACATTTTGACTCCTCCTCAATTTGAATGACGGGCGGATGGAAAGAGACGCGGGGCGCTCAGAGACGAATTTCAACCTAGGGGCCAGTCTCCGAA
>JBDLQY010000266.1:0-8941 GCA_039800325.1 Pseudomonadota bacterium
GAGAGGATGCCCGCTGCCTGCGCTAAAGCCTCAATCTGCAGAACCCCAGGCATCACCGGAAGGTGCGGAAAGTGACCGTTGAAAAAAGGCTCATTGATGGTGACGTTTTTGATCGCCACGATGCGCTTTCCAGGCTCTACCTCAAGAACCCGGTCAACCAGCAGCATCGGATAACGATGCGGCAGGTGCTCAAGAATTGAACGGATATCAAGGGCTATCATGAACTCTCCTGTGGGCGGTTCGAGCGGTCGGACTCCAGCCGGCGCACGCGCGCCCGCAAGTCGGGTAATCGGCGCAGCAGTACTGCAGCACGTTCCCAGTCGGCATTGCTGAGCAGCGGAAAAATTCCGGTGTAGAAGCCTGGCTTCTCAATCGATGTGGTCACCAGACTCATGGGCGAGATCGTGACGCGATCGCAGATACTAAGATGACCTAAGATGCCCGCAGAGCCGCCAATCATGCAGCCCTTCCCAATGATCGCACTGCCTGCGATGCCCACGCAGGCGGCAATCGCTGTTCCGGCACCGACCCGAACGTTGTGTGCAATCTGGATCAGATTGTCGAGCTTACAGCCGTCTTCGATAATGGTGTCATCGAGCGCCCCTCGATCGATGGAGCAATTCGATCCGATCTCAACCGTATTTCCGATCAGCACGCGTCCCAGCTGCGGAATCTTCTCCCATCCTTGGGGGCCTGCTGCAAAACCGAACCCGTCAGAGCCGATGACGGTGCCTGAATGCACGATACAGTCGCGGCCCAGCTCACACTCATCTTCGATGGTCACGTTGGCGTGGAGCACACTACGCTCGCCAATGCGGCAGAGCTCACCGATAACCACGCCGGCGCCAATTCGACAGCCTGCCCCTATCTGACTCAAACGGCCGATGACCGCGTTCGGTCCTATGCTGACGGAGTCGCCCAATTTAACGCCAGATTCAATGCAGGCGCTGGGATGAATGCCAGCCGTGCGCGCAGTAGCGGTACGAGCAAGGGTCTGCAGATGGCGCGCCAGCCGACCGTAGGCCAGATAGGGGTCTGCGCAACTCACGAACGCCGAGCGCAAGGGGACATGGGCAGCGTCAGCAGAACGGGCTATGACAACGCTCGCATGGGTTTCCTGACACGCCGCTCGATACCGTGAAGAGGCCAGAAAGCTGGCATCACCTGTCTGTGCAACGGAAAGGGTCGCCAGCCGATGAATACGGGTCTGCGGATCACCGCGCTCGAGACGAGCCTCGATCAGTCTTGCCAGCTCATGAAGCGGGATGCCTTCGGCGAGGGGCCGCATGCGATCAGCCGCCTAGCCCCTACTTACTCGCGGGAGCGGAACCCGTCTGTGACCCTAACGCGCGGATAACCTTTTCGGTGATATCGATGCGCGGGCTGGCGTACACGGCTTCCTGAAGAATAAAGTCGAATTTCTCTTGCTCGGCAATTTGACGGATGACCTTGTTGGCCTTTTCAATCACTTGGGCGAGTTCTTCATTGCGGCGCTGGTTCAGGTCTTCACGAAATTCGCGTTGCCGACGCTGGAGCTCTTTTTCGAGATCAGCGAATTCACGCTGCCGCCGCGAGCGCTCAGACTCAGCCATGACCGAAGCATCGCGGTCCATGCGATCGCCCAAGCTTTTCAGCCGAGCCGCCATCTCTTGGATTTCTCGATCGCGTTTGCTGAACTCGGCCTCGAGTTTCTGCTGAGCGACCTTAGCAGGGGCCGCATCTCGCAAGATACGCTCGGTGCTGACAAAGCCAATTCGCGCCGATGAGTCTTGCGCGGTCGCTGCCCCCGTCAACAAAAGGCCGGAGAACAGACAGGCTAGTACTCGATTCATGCGAAAAATTCCTGGGTTCAAACAATACGGCTAGAAGGCGCCGCCAATCTGGAACTGGAAAGCCTGCCGACGGTCTTCAGGCTTGGAACGTACGGGTCGACCCACGCTTAGCTTCATGGGGCCGATCGGAGAGTACCAGTTGATGCCGACTCCTGTCGAAGCACGCAATTCGCCAAAATCAATATTGGTATCGGTGTAGACATTACCGACGTCCATAAAGATGAAACTGCGCACGACCTGCTCGGCACCGACCCCGGGAAGGGGAAAGAGGAACTCGCCACTGCCCACGATTCGGGTGGTGCCGCCCAGCGGCACCTGACGCGTGCCACCCGTGATCAGGGGCTCAACGTCTTTGGGTCCCAGCGAACTGCTGTAGAAGCCACGCACGGAGCCAATGCCACCCGCGTAAAAATTCTTGAACAAGGGATAAGTATTATCGCCAAAGGCACGACCAACCCCAACGTCGCCACTGAGCGCCAAGGTGTAAGACCGGGTGATGGGGTAGTACCAGGCGGTGGCGTACGTGCTTCGAACATAGCGCAACTCAGCCACAGGCAGCGTGACCTCTACATTGGCACGCTGCAGCCACCCTCGAGTAGGCGTCAGTGCACTGTCACGCGAATCGCGGATCCAGCCGACATTACCCAGAAGCGCCGTCGTGGTTGGCCCGAACTCATCGACGAGCCGAACATAACGGGGCGGCGCAAGCGGTCCCAGACGGATCTCGTTTTCTTCGGCCGATACGCCCAGCGTTAGACGATCAACCTCGGTGTATGGAATACCAAAGCGCATGCCCAAACCATTTGAGCGAAGCCGGTAGTCACCAAGACTGAGTTCGCGCGCATTGAAGGTGCGGGTGTAGACATCGACGCTACGACTGATACCGTCCTCGGTAAAGTACGGATCGACGAAGGACATCGAAATGGTTCGGAATAGCTTACTGGTGTTGACATCGACCGAAAGCGCCTTGCCGGTTCCGAGGAAATTCTGCTGATTAATAGACCCTGAAATGATGAACTTCTCAACGCTGGAAAAGCCCACGCCAAGGGTTAAGGCACCCGTGGCACGCTCGGTAACCGTTACATTGAGATCAACCTGATCAGGTGCCTCAGGAACAGCCTGGGTTTCAATACGAACATCAGTGAAATAGCCAAGACGCCCGATACGCTCTCGCGACAGCCGGATCTTGCCTGCGTCATACCACGCATCTTCAAACTGCCTGAGCTCACGACGTACGACTTCATCGCGGGTACGCGTGTTGCCCGTGATGTTGATGCGGCGAACGTAAGCGCGCCGACCGGGATCGACTGCAACGTCAAACTCGACCTGACGCTTTTCACGGTCAATATTGGGCACGGCACGAACATCGGCAAAGGCAAAGCCAAGGCCTCCAAGACGATCGAGAATGCGTTCGGTGGACTGGTTAAGCTTGGATCCCGAGAATGTCTCGCCGGGCTTGAGCAGCAGAAGCTCGCGATACTCACTTTCGCGTCCCTGAAGGTCGCCACTGAAATTAATGCCTGATACCTGAAAGCGCTCGCCCTCTTCGACCGCGATCACGAGCTCAATTTCCTGCTTATCGGGGCTGATGGCCACCTGCGTCGAACGCACGTTGAACTCTAGGTACCCTCGATCAAGATAAAACGACCGCAAGGTTTCAAGGTCGGCTGAGAGCTTCTCGCGGGAGTATTGGTCTGAGCGGGTGTACCAGGAAATCCACGTGGACGTGGACAGCTTCATGAGCCCCAAAAGCTCTTTCTCAGGAAAGGCCCGATTGCCAACAAAGCGAATGGCAGCGATGCTGGCCGCTTCGCCTTCTTCAACGGCCAGCACGATACCCACCCGATTACGCTCGAGCGGTGTAACCGTGGTGGTGACCTGTGCCGCGTACCGTCCGCGAGTGAGATATTGGCGCTTGAGCTCCTGCTCAGCGCGCTCAAGCAGACTGCGATCAAAAATACGTGACTCGGCAAGGCCAAGGTCGCGAAGTACCCGGCGCAAGGTTTCTTTGTCGAATTCTTTACTACCCGTGATGTCAACGCTACCTATGGCAGGCCGCTCTTCGAGCACCACAATCAGCACATCACCGTCGACCTGCAAACGCACGTCGCGGAAGAAGCCGGACGCAAACAACGCTTTGACCGCAGCACTGGCGGTCTCCTCGGTAAAACGCTCACCGACCTTGACCGGAAGGTAGCCGAACACCGTACCCGGTTCTATACGCTGGGCACCTTCAATACGGATGTCGCGCACCGTAAATGGCTGGAAGGCGGCGGCAGTGCCCGTCCACAAACCGGCCAGTAATACCGCTGTGAAGCCCAGACGCGCCAAGGCTGGGCTTAAAACCGTACGAAGGACATGCAAAGAGGCTGGCAGGCGAACTCGGCCACGCATGTTCAGGAGCCAATCAGACGCGAAAGATCATTAAACAGGGCCAGCGCCATCATCATGATTACCAAAGTAAGTCCGGCCTTCTGGGAAAGTTCTAGAAACCGCTCAGACAATGGGCGGCCGCGGATTGCCTCAAGCGCGTAATATACCAAATGGCCTCCGTCCAGCATGGGCACGGGCAACAGATTTAAAACACCCAGGCTGATGCTGATAAGCGCCAGAAAGCTGATGTAACTCGCCCACCCGGTCTTCGCCGTCTGCCCAGCCAGATCGGCGATGGTCACAGGTCCACTGAGATTTCTGACCGATAGATCACCGGTCAGCATGCGCCCGAGCATGCGCAGCGAGAACACACTCATGTCCCAGGTTTGCCGGATACCGTGGTTCAGACCATCGAGCGTACTCAGACTAACCCGTTCGGTCAGCACGCGATCGCTCAGGTTGGCGCCGATACGTCCGATTGCCTGAGTACTGCCCTCGGTGCGAAACGCCAGCGGCCGGACACTCAGGGAAATTTCATCGCGCCCCCGCAAAACCGTAAACGACAGAACACGCTCTGGACTGGCCCGAACGATATCGATGAGCTCGCGCGCGCGTTTGACCGGTTGACCCTGCACGCTTACCACCTGGTCGCCGGGCTGCAAGCCCGCCTTTTCCGCCGGCTCGCCCGATATGAGCTGACCGATAAGCACCTTGCCTGGCGCGAGCGCCAAGCCAAGATCCCGCAAGAAATCGGACTCAGCCGCATTGGGAGCCAACCCGTCGGTGGCCACCCGCAGCTCGCGAACAGATCCCAGGCGCTCGACACCAAGAACCGCGGGTTGACGGGTCACAACCGCATCGAGCAGTCGTAATCGCACGCCATCCCAGCCCGCGACCGTTGACCCATTCACGGAAACAATACGGTCCCCTGAGCGAACACCGGCCAGCGCAGCCGGCGTTGAAGCTGCCGGCTCGTCGACCAGGGCCACCGGCCGCTCGGCCCCAGCCCATCCCAGTGCCGCATACAGTCCGATCGCCAGCAAAAAATTCGCCAGTGGCCCCGCCACGACGATGGCCGAGCGCTGCCACAGCGGCCGACGTGAAAACGCACGCGGCAAGTCTTGAGGCACGATGGTCTGGCCAGGCTCATGATCGCGCTCATCGAGCATGCGGACATAACCGCCCAGCGGAATCGCGGCAATAACCCATTCGGTGCGGTCTGCGCCCACCCGCCAACGGATCAGGGGGCGCCCGAATCCAATCGAAAAACGAAGAACCTTCACCCCGCACCAGCGGGCCACCAGGTAGTGCCCAAGCTCATGCACAAAAATGAGCAGGGTCAGGGCGAGCAGAAAAGCCAGTACGGTCTGCAGAAAGCTCATGACATCCACTCTGTAAGCGCGCGTTGAGCGAAGACTCGGGCTCGAGCGTCGAGATCGATAACCGTCTCGATGTCGGCCCCCGCGGGCTCTGAGCCCATAGCCTGCAGAACCGACTCATTGACCCGGGCGATTGCGCCGAAGCGAAGCGCACCCTCTAGAAAGGCCTGCACGGCTATTTCATTGGCAGCATTGAGCACACAGGGAGCTGCACCCCTTGCTCGTAAGGCTTCGCGGGCCAGGCGAAGGCAGGGAAAACGTGTAGGGTCGGGCGGCTCGAAGTCGAGGTGCCCGATAGCAGCCAGATCGAGCGGCTTGACTCCGCTGTGGATACGGTCAGGGTAGGCGAGCGCATGCGCTATGGGTGTGCGCATATCAGGGTTACCCAGCTGCGCAAGCACCGATCCATCTTCGTACTCAACCATTGAGTGAATGATGCTTTGCGGGTGCACCACCACATCGAGCTGAGCATCGGGCACCCCAAAAAGATAGTGTGCCTCAATCAGCTCAAGTCCCTTATTCATCATGGAGGCAGAGTCGACCGAGATCTTACGACCCATGCTCCAGTTGGGGTGCGCGATCGCCTCGGCCGGGGTGGCCGCTTCAATCTGATCACTGCTGGCACGTCGAAATGGACCACCCGAAGCCGTTAAAAGAATACGTTTCACCCCGGCAGCGAGCCTACCCGTATGCTGCAATGCTGGCAGGCACTGAAACACTGCGTTGTGCTCACTATCAATGGGTAAAACAGAGGCCTGACCCGCCCGGCAGGCATCGAGAAAGACCTCGCCCGCCATCACCAGAGACTCTTTGTTCGCGAGCAACACCTGCTTGCCCGCACGAGCCGCGGCAACGGCGGGCCGTAATCCGGCCGCGCCGACAATAGCGGCCATGACACAGTCGACCTCGTTAGCCGCCGAGATTGCCTCGAGCGCCTGCGGTCCAGCATGGACTTCAGTACTGCAACCCGCCTGGCGCAGACTCTCTTGCAGCTCTCGGGCTGAGACTGGGTCACCGACAACTGCGTGACGAGGTTGATGTCGCAAGCACTGTTCACGCAACAAACCGACCTGGCGGTGCGCACTCAGCGCGAAAACAGCGTATCGATCGGGATGCCGGCCCAGCACATCAAGGGTGCTGACACCGATCGACCCCGTCGCTCCGAGCACGGTGACCTGTTTCATATGCCTGATTATCGCAGCAGCAGATGCAACAACACCACTGGCGGAATCGTGGCAATCATCGCGTCTATCCGGTCAAGTACTCCGCCATGCCCTGGCAGGCTCGCGCCACTGTCTTTGGCACCCGCCTGTCGCTTGAGCAGCGATTCGTGCAGATCTCCGACAATGGACAAGGCTGCCAACAGAAGCAGACAGCCCACGGCCGCGGCTACGCCCCAGGCTGACAGCAGCGCCGACGGTAAGGCTTGGCCGAGCAACGGAAGGCGTGTGCTGGCAAGACCCAGCAGGGCTACCCCGACAAGCCCACCAATCGCGCCTTCCCAGCTTTTGCCCGGACTGATGCGGGGCGCCAGCTTGGTCCGTCCAAGCGCACGGCCCACGAAGTACCCGGCGATATCGGCGACCCAAACAATAGCCATGGCGACTAATAGAGGGCCTATGCCAAGGGTGCGCAACTCGAAAAGACCAAGCCAACACGCCAGCAAAAGCACGAACGCCAGTGGGCGTCCGCCCGGCCGGGCATCGTGACGCCAAAGTCGCCATGGAGCGGCAAAACACCAAAAAAGACTGGCTGCCGCAAGCACCCAGAAACCTAACAGTCTGAGCGCTTCAGAAGGGTAAACGCTGAGATAAACAGTGCCAGCGGCAGTGAGGATGAGCGCCAGGGTCCAGGTCGAGTTCTGCGGCTTGAGCAACCGCGACCACTCTCGGGCGGCAACTGCCATAAAGACCAGGGTCAGCAGACCCCACGCCGCTGCAGACCCCAGAATAATAACGGGCACTACCAGCGCAAGCAGCGCTATGGCGGTGATGACCCGAGCGCGCAGCACGAAAGCGCGGCGCTGCGGCGCTTAGCTAGCGGCGCCCAGCTTGGCGATCTGCCCGCTGGTGCGACCAAAACGGCGCTCGCGGGCGCGGTACCAGGCAAAGGCCTGCTCGAGCGCAGGCGCATCAAAGTCTGGCCAATAGGTATCGGTGAAATAAAGCTCTGTGTAAGCCAACTGCCACAGTAGAAAGTTGCTGATGCGCTGCTCGCCGCCTGTTCGAATGAAAAGATCGGGCTCGGGCGCGTAAGCCATGGCCAGATGTGGCGACAGCATTCCCTCGTCAAGGTGTTCGGGCTGACGGATAAGTTCGGGGTGCTCACGCAAAGCTGCCTGTGCGGCCTGAAGAATATCCCAGCGACCTCCGTAATTGGCGGCCACCGTGAGCGTCATCCGACTGCCTGCAGCCGTTCGAGCCTCGCCGTCAGCGATGAGTTCACGCAGGCGCGGCTCGAATGCGCTGAGGTCGCCAACCACCCTTAAGCGAATACCGTTGGACTGCAGTTGATCGATTTCGCGCTCAAGAGCATTCAAAAACAGGCGCATGAGCACCGAGACCTCGTCGGCAGGTCTGCGCCAGTTCTCGGAGCTGAAGGCGAACAGCGTCAGATACTCAACCCCCAGCCGCGCACAGGTGCGCACGACCGCCCTGACCGCCTCGACACCCTTGCCGTGGCCAGCCACCCTCGGGAGATGCCGACTGGTAGCCCAGCGGCCATTGCCATCCATAATGATGGCAACATGCCGGGGCACCTCTGCGATGGAGGGTACCGCCTGAGTGGAGCTGACGAAAAGGGGCTTCACGCGAATGCGGCTTCAGACGGTGAGGATTTCCTGCTCTTTGGCAGCGATCTGCTTATCGACTTCGCCAATGTACCGGTCGGTGAGTTTTTGTATTTCGTCCTGTCCCTTGCGGTCGTCGTCTTCTGAGATGGCCTTATCTTTGAGCAGCTTCTTGAGCTGCTCATTCGCCTCACGCCTGAGATTGCGCACCGCCACTTTGGCCTGCTCACCCTCTGACTTGCAAACCTTAGCCAGCTCGCGACGGCGTTCTTCGGACAGCGGCGGCATCGGCACACGAATAAGTTCGCCCACGGTCACCGGATTCAGTCCAAGGTCTGACTCACGAATGGCCTTGTCGACTACACTGACCATCTTCTTTTCCCAGGGCTGGACGCTGATGGTTCTGGCATCCTGGACGCCCACATTGGCCACCTGACTTAGCGGCACCATACTGCCGTAGTAATCAACATGAATGTGGTCAAGCAGTCCGGCATGCGCCCGCCCTGTACGGATACGGGACAGGGCATTCTTGAGCGACTCGAGTGATTTCTGCATCTTCTGCTCGCTCG
>JBDLQY010000267.1:0-3457 GCA_039800325.1 Pseudomonadota bacterium
GCCCCCACGACATGCACCTTGGCAAACATGGGGAAGCCCACGCCGTAGGTGTTGAAGCACACCTGGCCAATCTGCTCTGACGTGCCGGGTTCCTGACGCCCGAAATCATTCGAAGGGAAACCCAGGATGACCAGGCCGCGACGCGAAAACCGCTTATGCAGGGCCTCAAGACCCTCGTACTGGGGCGTGTAACCGCAGTAGCTGGCGGTATTCACCACCAGCAGCACCTTGCCGGCGTACGCGCAAACTGACTGCAGCACCTCGTCCTGCAGCCGGGGAAAGCTGTGCTGGAGCAGAGGCGAACAATTCGGTACGGCCTGGGCGGTACCAACCACACCCGAGCTGGTGATAGTCATGAGGGTGGTTCCCAGAAAAACGCGACGCGAAGGTGAATGGGCTTGGGTCATGACTGAACTCTAATGGGATGCGCGGATGGGGCTGCCAATAACCATGCACGCGCGTCAGTGAGAACCCCAAGACCACCCAGCGCAAACGGTTACCCCTCTACGCCACGACCTGATCAGGCATGACGCGGGCCATGTAAAGCTGGCTTGCACGCTGGGTGCAGGGGCCCGGCTGACCGGTTCCGATCTGCCGTCCGTCAACACGCGTAACCGGTGTGACGCCACCCAGGGTGCCAGTTACAAAAGCCTCATCGGCCGAATACACCTGGGCAAGGGTGAAGTCACACTCGTGCACGATGCCGCCCGCGGCACGCCATGCGTCGATGACCGTTTTTTGAGTTATGCCCTTGAATGACCAGCCGCCTGTGGAGGTCCACAATTCGCCGCGCCTGACAATGAAGAAGTTGGTCGAATTACAGCTGGCAACAAAGCCGCGCGGGTCGAGCATCAGTGCCTCGTCGGCGCCCGCGTGAATCGCCTGAATAAGTGCCTGAACCAGGTTGAGGCGACTGTGCGAATTGAGTCGCAGATCGAACACATCAGGCCCACTGGTGCGAAAGGTCGAAGTGAACAGGGCCAGGCCACGCGCCTTGACCTCAGGACGGGGTGTCTTGTACTCAGCCACGATGACGACAGTGGCCTTACCAATGATAAAGCGCGGGTCCTGGTTGACGGTGCGCTTGACGCCGCGGGTGACCATCAGTCGCAGGTGGGCACCATCGTGCATCTGGTTGCGGGTCAGGGTCTCTTCGAGCGCTTTGATGAGCTCAGGCCTGCTCATGCCGATGTCGAGGGCAATCGAACGCGCGCCTTCTTCCAGACGGTCAAGATGGGCCTCCAGGCTGATCAGGGTGCCGCGTACCAGCCGCAGTCCCTCCCAGACGCCATCGCCCAGCACGAAACCGCTGTCAAACACCGAGACCCGGGCCTGATCGCGCGGAACGAACTCGCCATTGACGTAAATCAGAACCCGTTCATTGCGGGCATCGTCCTGGTAACCCTGTGCGCTTCGGCTGGCGTCGGTCATGGCACACCTCAGAAATCAAATTCGCGATAACGCGAGAGAAAAGCCTGGGTCTTGGGCATGTGCGGCTCGCGCAGCACCTGCGCCGGTGGCCCCTGCTCATGAATGAGCCCATCGGCCAGAAAGATCACCCGCGTGGCCACATGAAACGCAAAGCCCAGCTCATGTGTGACCAGAATGAGCGTACGGCCCTCTTCGGCCAGCTGACGGATGACCCGCAATACCTCACCCACCAATTCGGGGTCGAGTGCGGAGGTGGGCTCATCGAACAGCATGAGCTCGGGGTCCATGGCCAGGGCGCGGGCGATGGCCACCCGCTGCTTCTGTCCGCCCGACAGTCGAGCCGGATACTCGTCGGCCTTGTCAGCCAGCCCCACACGCGCCAACTCGGACAGGGCGCGCTCGCGAGCCTGTGCAGACGGCCAGCTGCGTACCGTACGCAGACCTTCCATCACATTGCCCAGCACCGTCATGTGCGGAAACAGATTGAACTGCTGAAACACCATGCCCACTCGCTGGCGCAGCGCTACGAGTTCGCGTTCATCGTAGCCACGTTGCAGCCGACCGCGGGCATCGACACCACGTTCGCGGCCGACCGGCTGACCTGCCAGGTGCATCACGCCGGCACTGGGTGTTTCCATGAAGTTGAGGCAGCGCAGCAAGGTGCTCTTGCCCGAACCCGATGCGCCCAAAATAGCAATGCGCTCACCGGGCGCAACCGTAAGATCGATGCCACGCAAGACCTCCAACGCGCCGAAGGATTTGTGCAGACCCCGCACGTCGAGCAGCGGTGCTGAGTTGCTCGCATTCATCGGTCAACGCGTCCCATGCGGCGCTCGAGCAGATAGGTCATTTGCACCAGCGGTAGCAGACAGAAAAAAAACACCACGGCAATCACTGTGTAGGTTTCGATGGGGTTGAAATGTATGGAAGACAGCAGTTTGCCCTGCTGCAGCATTTCGACATAAGCCACGGCGGAAGCCAGCGTGGTCATCTTGAAGATCTCAATCCCCCGGTTGGTCAAGGCGGGCAGCATGCGGCGTACAGCCTGCGGCAGGATGATGCGCCTGAGCGCACGGGCGCGGCTCATGCCCAGCGCTTTAGCCGCTTCCCACTGACCCGGATCAATCGATTGAATGCCACCCCGCCAGATCTCGGCTGAAAAAGCGGCTGAATTGAGCGATATACCCAGTGCTGCCGCCATCATCGGACTGATGTCCACCGGCATCAGCAGAGGCGCTGCGAAATAAAACCACAGGATCAGCACCAGCACCGGTGTATTACGAAAGAACTCGACAAAAGCGGTCGCAGGCCAGTACAGCGCCGCTGAGCGCGCATAACGCCCCAGCCCCACCACCAGGCCGCCGATCACAGACACGACCAGGCACAGGGCGAAGAGCCGAAGCGTGCCGTAGGCCCCAACCATCAGCACATCGAGATTGTCCAGAACGGTCGAAAAATTCCAGCGGTAGTTCATGGTGAACCCACCCTACCGACGAACTTACCGACAGACTGGCCCAAGACACCGATGTGCGCCCAACTCATCGTCTTGCGCCCCTGAACGTGCTGTCGCCACTGACGTTAAGACGCGCCTCGAGGCGGGCAAGCACCCGGCTGGCCGCAAAGATTACGGCAAAGTACATCAGCGCCGTAACCGTAAAGACCTCAAGAGGCCGAAACGTCTTCTGCGATACCTCATTAGCCTGGAAAAGCAGATCTGCGTAGGACACCGTGGCCACCAGTGTTGTGGTCTTCATGAGTTCAATGGCGCGTTCAAAAAATGCCGGCACCATGCGACGTACCGCCTGCGGCAGTACCACCCGTTGAAGCACCTGTGCACCGCGCATGCCGATGGCGCGAGCCGCCTCCCACTGCCCGCGCTCCACCGACACTATGCCCGCGCGAAACACCTCGGCAAAAAAAGCCGCTGATTGAATGGAAAATGTCAGTACGGCCGCGAGGTAAGGCGTCATCTCGACCCGCACCAAAATAGGCAGGGCAAAGAAGAACCAGAACAGCTGAACCAGCG